>JBKPCL010000136.1:0-17581 GCA_046727335.1 Actinomycetota bacterium | reverse complement strand
GATGTGGACCGCAACTCCGCTGAGGTGTGGGCGAGCTGGTTTCGCTGCCTCGGAGACCCCTCACGAGTCCTGATCTTGAACCGACTCGCGGTCGTTCGCCGGCCGATGACCGTCGGCGAACTCGTTGAGGCGGTCGACATCGGTCAGTCGACCGTCTCGCATCATTTGAAGCTGTTGGCTGACGTGGGCTTCGTGCTTGTCGAACGGCGTGGGACCAGCAGCCTGTATCGCGTTAACGAGCATTGCCTGGCTTACTTCCCGTCAGCGGCCGAGGTCGTCATGGGCCAGCTGCCCCGCTACGACCCGGTGCCGACCACCTGCATGGCGCCGTGGCAGCAGGACGAACCACCGACCAGCCGTCGCACACGAAAGAGAGTCGCCGACCATGCCTGACCACGATCAAGTCAGCAATCAAGTCAATGCCCTGCTGCGCGAGCACTATCGGGAGGCCGCGCGCAATGCTGCCGATCTCGCACCCGCGAGCGAGTGTTGCGAGGTCTTCGGCGCCGGCGTGTATGACCCCGGCGCCCTCGACGAACTCCCTGCGGAGGCGGTGGCGGCGAGTATCGGCTGCGCGAACCCCGTGGCCATTGCCGATCTCTCCCCAGGTGAGGACGTGCTCGATCTCGGTTCAGGCGGAGGAATCGACGTCCTGCTCTCGGCTCGCCGCGTCGCGCCAAACGGCACGGCCTACGGACTCGACATGACAGACGAGATGCTCGAGCTCGCTTGCGCGAACCAGCAGCGCGCCGGCATCACCAATGCCACGTTCCTATCAGGACAGATGGAGGACATTCCGCTGCCGGATGGCAGCGTGGATGTCGTGCTCTCCAACTGCGTGATCAATCTCTCCCCACGCAAGGACAGGGTGTTCGCCGAGGCATTCCGCGTGCTTCGCTCCGGGGGTCGGCTCGCCGTGGCTGACGTCGCCGCGGAGCACGAACCAGATGCCGCACTGTTGGCCAACCCAAAGGCCTGGACCAACTGCGTCGCCGGGGCGATGACGCGCGAGCGCTATGCCGAGCTGCTGACGACGACCGGGTTCGTCGATGTCGGTCTCACCGACAGTCACGTTGTTCAGGAGGGCTTCTGGTCCGTGATCGTGCGGGCGCGCAAGCCCTGATGAAACTCGACACTTTTTCGCTGGCCAAGCAGTTCGTACACGTCGGGGATGCACGGGTCGCCTACACGGACCGCGGTCAGGGACCGCCGGTGCTGCTCCTCCACGGCTGCCCGTTTTCCAGCTTCGTGTGGCGCAACGTCATCCCGGCACTGGCAAGTGCGGGGCACCGCTGTGTCGCGCCCGATCTGCTCGGACTCGGCGACACCGAAACTCCCTCCGACGCCGACTGGTCCTTGTCGGCGCAGCTGGCCATGGTTGTGGGCTTGCTTGACGCACTGAATTTGGAACGGGTCGACGTCGTCGGACACGACCACGGTGGGGCAATCGCACAGATGCTTGCCGCCAATCAGCCCGAGCGCATCGATCGACTCGTGCTCTGCAACGCCGAGGCCTACGACAACTGGCCTTCTGGGGATGAGCGCCCGTTCGTCGTTGCCACGCAGGTGCCGATCATCGGGGCACTGTTCCGGCTGGCGTTGTCGTCGCCGAAGACGTTTAAGCTGATCCTGAGCGCGGCCCACGCGGTCAAAGACCGCTCGGCTCTCACCGACGAACTGGTGGCCGGGTACGTCCGTGCGAACCTCAGCGATTCGCACAAACGCGCCAAGACCGCCCGCTTCCTCGCCGGGCAGCTCGATCCGGTCAACAACCGTTGCACCGTCGACGCCGTCGACGGGCTCCGACGGTTCGATCATCCGACGATGCTGTTGTGGGGGACCGAGGACGCGCACTTCGGCCCGGAGTGGGCCGACCGGCTCGCTGTCGACATTCCCGGCTTTCGTCGCAAGGAGCTGCTGCCGACTGGGCATCTCCTCATGGAGGAACAACCCGAGCGAGTCAGCGAACTGCTGGCCGAATTTCTGGCATCGGCGGCCTGATCATCACGCAGCCCGAGCACTCGCGCTCTCGAGACGTCGGGCGATCTGTCGATCGGCAGAAGATTCGAGATGAGCTACAGCAACGTCGCGAGATCTTCCACGCGCTGTTGGATTCCGTGTCCGCAGACGCATTGAAGCGACCAAGCAGCGGAACCCGTTGGACCAACGAGGAACTGTTGTTCCACATGATGTTCGGCTACATCGTCGTGGCGGTGTTGATCGGGATGGTCAAGCTGCTCGGTCTGCTCCCTCGTCGGGCGACGAAGCCGTTCGCAGCCCTACTGAACGTGCTCACCGGCCCGTTCAACTTCGTGAACTACCGGGGCTCAGTCCTCGGAGCGAAGGTCTACAACCACAAGCGCATGGTTTCGAAGTTCGTCCGGATTATCGCGTCAATCGTCAAGAAGCTGGACCGCGCAAGCGAGGCCAGTCTGCATCGTGGCATGTACTTTCCCACACGCTGGGATCCGTTCTTCAAGGAGTACATGACGCTCGCTGACGTCTTTCACTATCCGACGCAGCACTTCGACTTCCACATGAAACAGCTCGCGCTCTAGATGTAGTTCCCAGGCACGTTGGTCATGCTGCCGTGGGTAGACGGCTTTCGGGCGGCTGGTGACCCAGGCTGCCGTGGCGTCGGCGCTGATTGTAGAAGCGCACCCATCGCGGGAGGGTTCGTGCTCGGTGATTGCTGGTGCGGTAGACGGCGGCGTAAGCCCATCGCGCTGCAGCGTTTGGATGAACCGTTCTGCTTTGCCGTTCGTGCGGGGGGGGACGGTGGCGACGGGTGCGGATGTGTTTGATGCGTAGGCGTTGGCATGCACGTGCGAAGTCGTGGGCGATGTAGTTGCTGCCGTTGTCGGTGAGGATCTCGCGGACCCGGACGCCGTAGATGGCGAACCAGCTCGCCGCGCGTTCCAAGAACCCGATCGTGGTGAGTGCTGTCTCATCGGGAAGGATCTCGACGTACGCGACCCGGCTGTAGTCATCGACAGCGACATGCACGAACTCCCAGCCCTGGCGGATCTGGGCGCGCATGCCAGGCGCGTCGCGTCCCATGACCCGATGACCAGGCCGCAGGAACCGGGCCAGTTTCTTCACGTCGAGATGCACGAGCTCGCCGGGCCGGCGACGGACAAAGCGGTTCGGCGGCTCAGGCGGTCCTAACCGCGACAGCCGGTTGAGACCCAGCCGGGCCAAGACGGCGCACACAGTGGAGACCGCCATTTCGAGTTTCGCGGCGATCTTCGGTGCGCTCACCCGTGTTCGCCGCAGCTGCTCGATCAGCCGTTCCACTCTCGCGGGCGTCCGAACCGCGGTGCGCTTCGGAGCCGACGAACGATCGAGCAGATCGCGGTCGCCGTCCCTCCAACGCCGCACCCACCGATACGCCGTGCGCTCTGACACGCCCGCCGCGTCGGCCGCATCCGCGATCGTCCAGTGCTCCTCGAGCACCCGCGCCACCAACAAGCGACGCTGAACAGGAGTCAGCTTGGCGTTACCGTGCAGTTCACGGGATCTCCTTGGAGGTCGGAGGCTTCAGCACCCCAGTCTCCAAGGAGACCCGTACTGACGAACGTCATTGGGAACTACATCTAGAACCACTCAGAGCCGCGTCCAGCGCCTGTGCAGTCCGCGACGCCAACCCATTGTGCGCGCTTCGCCCGCGCTCAGCCGCGGCCAGCTTTCGGGCGACTGGTGAGGACGACGAACACCCATACACGTCGACGAGATGCGATGCGCTCCTACACGGACGCGGCACGTCGAATGGGAATTTCGTCCACGCGGTTGACGCGCAAGAGCGACGCGCCAGTTGTCCTTCGACACCGCCCCTACGCCCCGCACGTAGCAGTCACGTGCACTCGGACCGATCCGCCAGCCTTCCCACCTGGCACGACGCGGCCACAGGTTCACGCGATTGACCCTCGTTTCTCATCGTTCCGCGGACTCGTCGCGGACCGCGTCCCGACACTGTGCACGCGCGCCGCCTGTGCAGACGGATCGCCGGTGTTGCCGCGCCCTTTCCTGTCGTCGCTGTCGCCTCTAAACCGGGCCGACGCGCCTCACAGACGGTTCGGCAAGAAGCGCGCCTCCTACGCATCCCTCGTAGCAGTCATGAGCGCGGAGAATCCCGCGGACTTTCGCGGACTTGAAGACGCGTGCGACGAGCCCTTCGAGACTTTCATAGCCGCTGACCTGGGCCTTTGTGTGGAGGTGAGCGGACTCGAACCGCCGACTTCTACGTTGCGAACGTAGCGCTCTACCGGACTGAGCTACACCCCCGGAGAACCCGCGATGATACTCCCGGCGGAGAAATCGCAGGTCAACCGTGAAGGCGCGTGCAGGTTCTGGCGCCGCGGACGTGTCCATCCCTGACCGTGGCCGGCACCCAGATGGCCAACTCTGACCACCCGCTGGGTCACGATTGGGTCAAGCACTCGATTGACCCTCCGCTTCGCGAATGATTGCCGGGCCACGTAGCGACAATCGCGCCGCTGCGTTTCAACCGCTGTCCGAACTCAACAAGCCTGGATCTCGACCAGCGGCGACGACGGCCGATACGAATCTCGAGCAATCAGCGTCCGAGCACCCTTGTGAAGCCGCGACTTCGGTGCCTTCACCACAAGACATAGGAACATGGTTCGGCGCTGAAGGCCACGTTGCCCAACCGGGCCGGTCGTAGGGGACAGTCGGACAACGTCCGTCCAGTGGCTGACGACGTCAAGGGGTCGTCACCGAAGCATCGCGTCCAGATACCCTCGGCCTTAGTAACGCCGCTGCCGGCAACCGTGTAGTCGCCTTCCCAGAGCGTTTCGTCAGGGTGAGGGATTTTCGCAGGATCGGCAATCAACACGACCGCGCTGATCGCATCCAGCAACTCTGGATCACTATTTGCAATTTTGTTCAATGCAAGATGCACGACCAAGGCGCCTTGCGAAAAACCCGAGAGCACGAACTTGGTCTTCGTCTTGCAGTTGCTGTGTTCGTCTTCGAGATCCGTGACCAGCTGGTCCACCCCCCGTAGACGCTGTCGAAGTACCGAGACGTCGCGACACTGACAACGCCGATGTCGAGAGCGCGGTAATGCAATCCCCAAGGATCGATGGACAGTTCAGGGTGAAGATCGTGCATCCGCTGCTGGAATCCCTGGTACACCTGGAAGGTCCGTGATCCCATTCCGTCACCAGTACCGTTGTATTGGGGCGGATCGCCCTGAGGGTCCTCTCCGGTACCTCGAGCACCGATAAGACGATGTCCAGACATTCGTGGGCCGGCGGGACCTCGATCCGTGGCGTGGGTCGCGGCGGTGCGACAAAACCCCACCCACGGCGTCACGTTGACACCGCCTCCCTGGATCACAGTGCCGCTGCCAAACGGCGACGGCCCAGAGGGGTCGCCCCAGTCGACGTCTGTTGCGTCGACATAGCTGTTGTTCGTTGACACGCCGAGAACCGAGTGGAGAATCGCCCCGTGAACCGCGGCGATGGCGTCGTCAGAGACTGACATAGCCGTTGACGCATACTGCAGAACAGCTCCGTCGAGAACCGCAACACCGCCAGCCGCAACGGAGATCCCCTGCCAATTCCCCGCCGCCGGCACCGACGCCGACCCATCCGCGTTCGTGTCCCCACCCACACTGTCATCGAAGTACGACGTGAACACCACCGGCGACTGAGCCGTCCCCGCCGCCACCAACGCATGCGCAAACAATGAGCGGATCGTTGCGCACGTAGCGCTCTACGGACTGAGCTACACCCCCGAAGGAACCGGCATGTCGGTGAGTCGACGCCGATCGGTCTCGTCAGGCACCGACACGATCGCGCGACGCGACCGACTCGGCGACCTCATCCGCCAGTACCACTCGCCGGCTTCTGTCTATCAGTCGTACTTGACGAGCTGGACTTCCACCCCGCCGGGCTGTTTGAGAAACGACGTGTACATCCTGGCGAAGTCCTGTCGATGCGGCGCCTGAGTGGCTCCCATTCCGGCTGCGACGAGGCTCGCGTGTGCCGCGTCGACATCGTCGGCACGAAATCCGAGATGGCGCAGGTGGACTTCGCCGTCATCAGATGCGCTCAGCTCCAGCTTGAAGCCGGAGCCGGGGTCAACGACCAAAGCAAAGTGCTCTGAACGGAACTGCGCGACCATGCCGAAGGCTCCGGTCAACCGTTCGACGTGTGCGTCGAGGTTCGGCACGGTCAGAGCCAAGTGGTCGAACAACGGGGTCGTTGTCACGGCGGGCTCCTCTCATCGCCATGCCGCTCAGGAGCGCTGCACCTTGGCGTCTTCTTCCGCGGCGAGCCGGGCGAGTTCGGCGTCGATGTCGGACCCCGCTTCTACGTGCAGACGCGGAATGAGCCGGTCGAGCCAGCGCGGGAACCACCAGTTGCGATCGCCCAGCAGCTCCATGGTCGCCGGGACCAACACCATCCGCACGACCGTCGCGTCAATCAGAATTGCGGTGGCCAGCCCGACGCCGAACAACTTGATCGTCGTGAGATCGCCGAAGACGAAGCTGCCGAACACCGTCACCATGATGAGCGCGGCGGCGGTGATCACTCGCGCGGTCGACGCCAGGCCGTCGGCGACCGCGACCGCATTGTCGTGGGTGCGGTCGTACTCCTCGCGGATCCTCGAGAGCAGGAACACCTCGTAGTCCATCGAGAGACCGAACAGGATCGCGAACATCATCATCGGCACGAACGGGGCGATGGGCCCGGTCTTGTCGACCCCGATCACGCTGCCGAACCATCCCCACTCGAACACCGCTACGACCACGCCGTAGGCCGCGCCGATCGACAGCAGGTTCATGATCACCGCCTTCACCGGCACGAACAGGCTGCGGAAGACGGCCATCAGCAGGAGGAAACTGAGCACGAGCACCGCGCCGATGAAGACCGGCAACCGAGCCGCGAGTCGCTCCGACACGTCGATGCTCGACGCGGTGCGGCCGCCCACGTGCACGTGGATGGCACTCCCGCGTAACGCCGACGGAATCACGTCGCGGCGCAACGTGTTCACGAGGTCGGTGGTGCGCTGCGATTGCGGTGAGCTCCCCGGGATCACGCGGATGACGGCCGCGTCTCTCGCGGGGTTGACCGTCGGCGGCGTCACCGCGACGACGTCGGGCGTGTCGCGCAGCGCGGCGGCCAACCGGTCGAGCGATCTTGTGTCGGCGCCCTTTGGGAATTCGGCCGCGAGCACAAGCGGACCGTTGAACCCGGCGCCGAACCCGTCAGTCACGAGGTCGTAGGCGCGCCGCGTCGTGTCAGACGTGGGATTGCCGCCGGCATCGGGGAACGAGAGGCGCATCGAGAACAGCGGGATCGCGAGCACGACCAGGATCGCGAGCCCACCGGCGAACGCCGGCCACGGCCGGCGCTGGATCACCCGGCTCCACCGGAACCACATGCGCCGCTCGCTCGGGCGGTCATCCGCGCCGCGCTGCCGGACCGAGAAGCGGTCGATCGTGCGACCGGCAAAGCCCAGCAATGCGGGCAGCAGCGTGATCGAGGCCAGCATCACGACCGCCACGGTCACCGACGTACCCACCGCCAATCCCTTCACGAAGTCGACGCCCATCAGGAAAAGGCCGAGGATCGAGATAACGACGGTGCAACCGGCGAACACGACTGCCCGACCCGCGGTATCGATCGCGCGCACGACCGCGCGCTCCGCATCGAGACCCTCAGTGAGGCCCTGCCGGTACCGGGTGACGATGAAGAGGGCGTAGTCGATGCCCACGCCGATCCCGATCATCGACGCGAGCTGCGTGGCGAAGTCGGGTGTCGTCACCGCATGGCTCACGAGCTCGACGAACGCGACACCGATGCCGACACCGAAGAGCGCGACGAGGATCGGCAGACCCATCGCGAGCAACGAGCCGAACGCGACGAGCAGGATCACGACGGCGGCGAGAATGCCGATGAGCTCGGCGGGACCGACCCCGGGGTTCTGCTGGAACATGCGCCCGCCCAACGCGATCTGCGTGCCCCCGACCTGTTGCGCGGCGGCATCGGTCAGGGTGCGGATCGCGTCGAGCGTCGGGACCGGGATGTCGCCGACGCGCGCGTCGAACTGCACCGTCGCGTAGGCAACCGTGCCGTCACTCGACACCTGCCGGGCCCCGGCCGCCGAGTACGGGCTGACGACCGCGCTCACGCCCGGCACTGCGGCCACGTCGGCGAAGAGCGACTCCATGCGCGCCCGCAGCGTGGGATCGGACACCGCCGCCCCCTGAGCGAACACGATCTGGCCTTCATCGCCCGCGCGCGACGGAAAGCGCGACTCCAACAGATCGGCCGCCCGCTGCGACTCGGTTCCGGACAGCGAGAAGCCCTGGGAGAACGTCGATCCCGCGCTCGAGCGGATCACGCTCACCGCGATCAGGCCCACGATCCACAGCACCAGCACGCGGCGACGGCGCCGATAGCTCCAAGCAGCGAGACGTCGCAGCATCCGGGCGTTCCTTCCGGTCGTGAGCCGCGGTCAGCGGACGGCGGGTTGAAAGAGCTCGACGACGTTGCCGGAAGGATCCAGCAGCAGGATCTGCTTGCCGCCCGGTCCCTCGATGATGTCGTTGCGGAAGTGGGCGCCCGCGTCGCGGAAGCGAGCAACTTCGGCGTCGATGTCGTCGACGATGAAGTGGATCCGGTTCCAGCCGCCCGGTCCCGGCTTGGTGCCGTCAGGCATCGGCCGGCCGGCAGAGCTCGCGGGTCCGGCGAGCAGCAGACGGAGGTTGCCGCGCCTGACCTCCGCGAACGGCGGACCTGCATTGAAGGTCAGCTCGAAGCCGAGCAGCTTCGTGTAGAAGGCGACGGCCTCATCGACGTCGTCGACCATGTAGCGGACGCTGACTATCTCAGTGTTCGACATGCGATCAGCCCTTCGTCTTCTTCTTGATGGTGGAGGACTCGCCGAGCAGCGGGATCAGGAACCCGATGCGCGTCTCGAGCTCGGCCGCGGTGTGTTCGAATGCGGGGTATGAGGCGCGGTTCGTCGGGCCGGCTTGGGCAGGATCGGGCACGCTCCAGTGCACGAGCTGGGGATTGGACGGGAACTCGGGGCAGACCTCGCGGACCCGATCGCACAGCGTGATCACGCGGTCGAACCGCTGCGAGAGGAACTCGTCGAGATGCTTGGTGCGCTTCCCACTGATATCGATCCCGCGTTTGCGCATCACGCGCACGGCGTTGGGATGCAGCGCTTTGGGGTTGCTGCCTGCGCTCGCGGCCTTCACGGTGCCGGCCGACATGTGCTCGATGAGCGCCTCGGCCATCTGCGAGCGAGCGCTGTTGCCCGTGCACAAGAACAACACCCGCACGCTCGCTGCTCCTGCCCGGGCCGTGCCCGGGGCCGGCGGGGTGAGCCGAAGCCCCGGATGTAGCGCGGCGCCGGTCGCGGTCAACAGATCGCCGAAGCGCGCGATGTCGACCGAGTAGTAAGCGTCGCGGCCATCGGCCGAGCTGCGCCGGGTCGAGACCAAGCGGCCATCCCGCAGCTTCGCGAGATGGTACGAGACGAGGTTCTGGGGCTGACCGGTCCGGTCCGTCAGCTCGTGCACCATCAGATCGCTGCGGGCCAGCTCGCCCAGCAACTGCCACCGCAGCGGATGCCCCGCCAGCTGCAAGAACGCCGGCGGGGCCAGCTCCCCGTCAGCCTGCGACGTAACCACGCCATCAAACTACATCAAGTTACTTTGATCTATCAAGCAGAATTGCTAGATATTGGACCGATCTCCGCTCGACACAGCCGGTCCGACTGCGACGTGTCACATCCGCGGGGCCGGTCGGTGTCTTCGTGTTCAACACTCAACCGTGCGAGGAGGACACCATGGCGCTACGTGTTCCGAAGACCGAGCTCACCGGGCTCGGCAACGACCTCATCGAGCAGTTCGGCGTCGTGCCCGAAACGCATCGAGCTGGTGGTGGCACAACCCCAAGGTCGCCGAGGCCAACCTGGAGTTCGGTCGCAGGGTTGGCGACTGGGACGCGGCCGACGAGAGCCTCAAGTTGTACGCAGACATAGCCGTAGCCGCGCAGGTCGGCTGCGGCTGGTGCCTCGACTTTGGCTACTTCCAGGCGCAGAACCAGAACCTCGACATGGCCAAGGTGAGCCACGTCACGCGCTGGCGGGCGTCAGACGTGTTCACGCCGCTGGAGCGGGACGATCCGATGGATCTGCTCTTCACAGCCCCCAGAGGTGGACCTCTGCGAGCGTCGAACTTCCGCCAGCGCGTGTGGCGCCCGGCAATTCAACGCGCGAGCGCGAAGGGCTATACCGCTCGCGAACTTCGACAAGTCGTCGCCGCTCTGATGCGTGAAGCTGGAGCGGACGAGCACGAAGTAAGCGTGAAATTGCAGCACACCCACCCGGCCACTTCGTCCGACGTCTACGGCGGCATCACTGCCGAGCGGCACGAAGCCATGGACCGTGCCATCGCTGGACTTGTCGCTGCCCGCAGGGTCAAGCGTGGGTCAACGCAATCGGACGCCCCCGCGGGATAATCGAAAAAGCGGCTGCGACAAGGGCGGTTACCGCATGGCGCAAACGATGAGCGGATCGTTGCGAACGTAGCGCTCTACCAGCTGAGCTACACCCCGAAGGGAACGTTCGGCGTACCAACGGGGCCTGGTTGGAAACGCCCGGCGTTCACACGCCCGCGGCGCGCTGCGCGGACTCGATCGCGCCTTGCAGACGCGCCGCCACCATCGCCGTCGTGAGGTCGCCGCGGGTGCGTTCGAGCACCGCGCGCAACGAATCCGTCGTGCGCCGTAAGCCACCCGTCACGCCGTCGGGATAGTCGATGGTCACGAGCAACGCGTAGATCTCGTCCATCACGCCCATGAGCGTCTCGCCGCGCGCGAGATCGCCGGCTCGTAACCGATCGAGCAGTTGCCGGCGCAACTCGCTCGCCGCTTCGGCCAAGCCGTTGCAATACGGCGCGATGTCGACCTGCAACTCGGTCGGCGTCGGCAACGGACGATCCTGCACCAGCGCAAGCGTCAGCCAGGCTTCGGCGAGTTCCTTCTTGGCGTCGTAAAGAGGTCCGTTGGTACGGACGTCGGGATGTCCGACGAGCGCGACGTCCGCGGCCTCGAGGTGATCGCGGGCCTCCCGCGCCAGCTTGGCGGCGGCCTCGTACTCACCCCGGTGGGTGGCCCGAATGGACGCGGCGCAGGCCTGAATCGCCTTGCGTGACGCGGCGATGGTCGTCTCGCGTGCGTCGTGTTTCTCGTCGAACGCGTCTCGCGCTTTTGCGCCGAGGTCGGCGATCTCCGAGGCGCGGTCCACGCTGGGATGCTACGACGACGCCGCGCGCCGCAACGCGAGCTCGGGTGCTCGCCGCCGCGGAAGTTCGCGCACCTTCATCGCGCGTTCGGCGCCCACCGCGCGCACCCACGCCCACAAGCCGAGGAACGTCCCGAGCGCAAGGTCGGCGAGCAGCTGCAGTGCCCAGACCGCGGGACTGCCGGTCACATAGGCGACGAGGAGCGTGACGCCAACTGCGGCGAAGAGGATCTGCAAGACATCGCGCCGACGCTTCGCCGCCCGCTGACTCGCGCTCGCGCGGATCTGCGGTGAGCGCGTCATACTCAGCGAACCGTTCGTCCGGCCGAGGACGCCGAGCCGGAAGTTGAAATCCGTAATGGGGTCTGTCGAGCGCTCCGTGCGGGCCCGCAGCAGCGGCGGCACCAACACGACCGCCCAGCATGCTGCCAGGATGACCAAAACCACGATCGGCAAGACCTCTTGACCACCTTTGTTGTCGGGGACGGTAACAACGGGTGACGTCCAAGTGGTGGACCGCCAAAGGAAACAGTCTTAGGGACGCGCCGCCCCCGCGGTCAAACCGTCGTGTCCGATTTGTGCCCTAGAGGGCGAAGGGATCGGACTCGTCGCCTCGCCGCCGCCAGGTGCCGGAGCGGCCCCCGGTCTTCTCCCACAGGGCGAGCTCCCCGATCGTCATCGACCGGTCGATCGACTTGCACATGTCGTAGATGGTGAGGGCGGCAACCGCGGTCGCCGTGAGGGCTTCCATCTCGACGCCGGTGCGGTCGACGGTGTCGACGTTGGCCTCGACCTCGACGAAGCTGTCCTCGATCCGGAAATTGACGAGCACCGCGCCGACCAGCAGCGGATGGCAGAGGGGCAGCAGGTTGGGCGTCTGCTTGGCCGCTTGGATGCCGGCGACCCGAGCGACCGCGAGGACGTCGCCCTTACTGATGGCGCCCGATGCGATCTTCGACGCCGTCTCGGCCTCCATGTAGACCCGGCACCGGGCCACCGCTCGGCGATGGCTCGGCTCCTTGGCCGTGACGTCGACCATGCGGGCGCGACCCAGCGGGTCGAGGTGGGTGAACTCCGAGGCCATGGCCGCCAAGTGTAGGTGCGATCGGGCGAATTTCGCCCGGCCCGCCGTTGGGGTCAGCCGCCGATCTGGCTCATCGAGCGGCCGGGGCGGATGAAGTCGACCTGGCCGATGCGGTGTCCCGACCACTTCGTGCCGACCGCGCGCTCGATCAGCGCCGCGAGGCGATCGTCGAGGTCGTCAGCTGCGAGCCCGCCGGGCGCACGCAACTCGGCGCGCAGATCGAACTCCTCGATCGCGAACAAACACGTGCGGAATTGACCTTCTGCAGTGACGCGCACGCGATCGCAGTTGTCGCAGAACGGTTCCGTCACGCTCGCGATCACGCCAACATCGCCATTGCCGTCTGTGTATTCCCAACGTTCGGCCGGTTCGACGTGCGCAGCCGCGACGTCCGCGATCGGAAACGCTGCATCGATGCGGTCGAGGATCTCGCGCGCGGGCACGACCTTGTCGTTGCTCCACTCGCCTTGCGCGTCGAGCGGCATGAATTCGATGAAGCGCACACCGACGCCGCGGTCGCGACCGAACTTCGCGAGATCGACAACTTCGTCGTCGTTGATGCCGCGTATGACTACCGCGTTGATCTTCACGGGCGTCAGGCCGGCGTCGAGCGCGGCATCGATTCCGGCGAGGACTCGGTCGAGCTCATCGCGGCGAGTAAGCGCGATGAACCGATCACGCTGGAGTGTGTCGAGCGAGACGTTGACGCGTCGCAAGCCGGCGGCCGCGAGGTCGTGGGCGAGTTCCGGAAGCTTGACTCCGTTGGTCGTGAGCGCGAGGTCGACGTCGAGCCCGGACAGCATCTCGACGAGGCGAGGCACGTGTGCGCGCACGAGCGGTTCGCCGCCGGTGAGGCGGATCGCCTCGAACGCGTATCGCTCGACGCAGACGCGCGCGATCCGCGCGATTTCCTCGTACGTGAGGACCTCGGCCTTCGGGAGCCAGTGCATGCCCTCTTCAGGCATGCAGTACGCGCACCGGAAGTTGCAGCGGTCGGTGATGGAGATCCGCAGGTCCTGGACGCGCCGGGCGAAGGGGTCGATCAACGGGACGGGCACCGGACGTCGGCTCACGCCCCCAGCCTACGGTCGCCGAACGTTGCGCCACTTCTGCACACCACACGTGCATAACTGACGCAAGTTCGCGGCTTTCGCCGTCTCCTCTGGTCGACTCCGGCTTCGCCTCCCCTCCGGTCGGCTCCGCCTTCGTCTCCGTGGCTTCCCGGGGTCGGGTTCGCTCTGGCTCCCCGCCGGCGCAGCGACCAACTTCAGCCGACGGCTCAAGGCCTCCCCGGGGGTGCAAGTCGCGCCCAGCCCTCGCGGCATCGCACTCTGCCACGCGGTCGCAGCCTCCCGGTGGCTGCGGTTCCGCCCGCCCAGGCGGTCTCGTGACGTGAACGTTGTACCACGGAGAGTGGCAGCACGAGAAGGGGTCGCGGTTTACCCGAGTTCTCCGACTCCCCCGTCTAGGCGAGGAGCAACACGTCGACCGGCGCTCCCGCGGCGACGCCCTCGCCGTCCGGCAGCAATGCCAGGCCGTTGGCCGCGGCCATGCCCGACAGCACATTGCTCGCCTGGTGTCCGGCGCGCTCGCACACATACTCGCCGTCCTCGACGCGAACGACGACCCGATCGAGATACACCTTCCCGTCACGCCGGCGCGGCATCGCCGTACCTGCAATGGCACGTATCGGCTGGGGCAGCACGTCGACCCGGCCCAACAACCGGCGCAGCGCCGGGCGCGCGAACAGCTCGAAGCTCACGCGTGACGACACGGGATTGCCCGGCAACCCGAACACCGGAACTCCGGCGATCGACGCGAACGCCAAAGGCTTCGCCGGCTTGATCGCGACCTGCATCCACTCGAACGAACCGTTCGGCCGTTCACGCGCGAGACGTTCGAGCACGATCTTGACGTAGTCGTACTCGCCCATCGAAACCGCGCCGCTGGTGAGCACTGCGTCGCACTCGTCGACCGCCTTCGTGACGGTTGCGGTCAAGAGCGACTCGTCGTCGCGCACGATCCCGTAATCGACAGCGACGCATCCCGCCTCCTCGACGACGGCGAGCAGCATCGGCCGGTTCGAATCGCGGATCTTGCCCCGCGCGAGCGGGCCATGTTCCACGAGCTCGTCGCCGGTCGACATCACGCCGACACGGACTCGGGGATGAACAACCACGGAATGCAAGTCGATGCTCGCGAGCACGCCGAGGTGCGCGGGCGTCAGCAGCGTGCCATTCGCAATCACGAGCTGGCCCGCCTGTACATCGCCGCCCGCAGGTCGGATGTGATCACCGACCTGGGCCTCGGCCATGATCGAGACGTCACCGCCGTCAGCGCTCGTTCGTTCCACCATCACGACCGCGTCGGCGCCGTCCGGCAGTGGCGCGCCCGTCATGATGCGGATGGCTTCTCCTGCACCGACCGGGACGCTCGGCGCGGTACCGGCGGGGAGCTCACCGACCAGCCGTAAGTGCGCCGGAGTGTCGGCCGTTGCACCATCTGTGTCGGCCGCACGCACCGCGTAGCCGTCCATCGCCGTGTTCGCGAACGGCGGCACCGGCTCCGGCGACACAACGTCGGCCGCCAACACCAAACCTCGCGCGTCGCGCAGCCGAACTTCCACCGCGCGAAGAGGCGCGATCGTTTCGAGAATGCGACGCTGCGCGTCTTCGAGCGCGATCACACCGAACCTCGCCGTTGCAGGAGCTCGCGCAGCCAGGCTTCGAACGGCGGACCGAGGTCCGGCCGTTCGAGCGCGAGCTCGACGTTGGCGCGCAAGAAATCGAGCTTCTGTCCGACGTCGAAACGGCCGCCGCCACAAACGCGGCCGAACACGCGTTGCTCATCGAGCAACAGCGCGATCGCGTCGGTCAACTGGAGTTCACCGCCCGCGCCCGGCTGAATGCGATCGAGCGCGTCGAAGATCTCCGGCGTGAAGACGTAACGACCGATGACGGCGAGGTTCGACGGCGCGTCCCCGACGGGCGGCTTCTCGATGATGGTTCGAATCTCGACGACGCCGTCCGCACCGACCGAAGCAGACGGCGACGGCTCCGCACATCCGTACGACGAAATCTCCGCGGGCGGCACTTCCTGCAGCGCGACGCTCGAGCATCCATGCTCCTCGTACAGCGCCAGCATCGAGCGCAACAACGCGCCGTCGTCGACCATGAGGTCGTCGGGCAGCAACACCGCGAACGGCTCGTCGCCGACATGATGGCGCGCCACCGAGACGGCATGGCCGAGCCCGAGCGCGTCCTTTTGCCGCACGTAGCAAATCTCCGCGAGATCGGACGACGACTGGACCTGCTTCAACAGTTCGTCCTTGCCGCGCTCGGCGAGCAGCTGCTCGAGTTCGACGTTGCGGTCGAAGTAGTCCTCGACCGCCCGCTTGGTTCGACCCGTGACGATCAGCACGTCGGTCAGCCCCGCCTGCACGGCCTCCTCGACCACGTACTGGATCGCCGGCTTGTCGACGACCGGCAGCATCTCTTTGGGCGTGCTCTTCGTCGCGGGAAGAAAGCGAGTCCCCAGACCGGCCGCCGGGATCACCGCTTTGCGTACGCGAGGCATCGTCCTCCTGTCACTCAAGGCTCGGTCTGCGAATCGACGCCCATCTCCTGGTGCCGCAAGAGCCGGCGAATGTTGGCCTGATGGCGAGCGATCACGAGGACGGCGAGGGCGCCGAGCACGATGAGCTCCCACAGCGCGTAGCCCATCAGCGCGGCCGCGATTGGGAACGCGATGGTGACGACGAGTGACGCCAACGATGCCTTGTGCAGCACGCGCGCGATCACGACCCACACGGGCGCGAGGCCGACGACGATCAAGGGATACAGCACAACGAGCACGCCTGCGGCCGTCGCCACGCCCTTGCCGCCCTTGCGGTACAGCGGGAAGGTGTGACCGAGAATCGCGGCCACACCGAGGACGTACGCGCCGGGCCGCCCACCCACGACCAGCCCGACGCCGGCCGCGATCGCGCCCTTGGCGAAGTCGCACACCAAGACGACGGCGCCGGCACGCCAGCCGAGGAGACGCGTGACGTTCGTCGCGCCCGGGTTGCCCGATCCTTCCTTCGTCACGTCGCGCCCATGAGCCCGGGCAACGAGGAGCGCGCTGGGGAACGTGCCGAGCAGCCAAGCCAGCGGCGCGAGTGCGAGGACGACGATCATCTGCCGTCATTCTGCCGCCCGATCGGCCCGATCCCGTCGCCCCACCCCAACCCAGGGCCACCCTCGGCGCGGTACCATTAGCAGTCGAAGGCACCGAGTGCCAGCCCCGACCAGAAATGCGGGAGACCGCCATGCCGACCTACGAGTACCGCTGCGCCAAGTGCGGCGAGCACCTCGAGGTGTTCCAATCGTTCTCGGAAGCGCCGCTCACGAAGCACGCGCACTGTGGCGGGAAGTTGGCGAAGGTGCTCTCCCCGGCCGGGATCGTCCTCAAGGGTTCGGGCTTCTACAAGACCGACAGCCGCAGCGGCAACGGCTCGTCGAAGTCGAAATCGAAGTCGAAGGACCACGAGACGACGGGCGCGGGCGCCAAGGCCTCCGAGAAGAGCTCCGACTCGAGCGGCAGGGCGGGCGGCGAGAACTCCGGCTCGAAGCCCGAGACAAAGAGCGCCTGACCGGTCCCGCCGTGCAGGCCGAGATCGGCGTCTTCGGCGGCTCCGGCTTCTACTCGTTCCTCGACGACTCCGACGAAGTCACGCTCGACACACCGTTCGGACGGCCGAGCGCGCCCGTCACCATCGCCGACATCGCTGGCCGTCGCGTCGCCTTCCTCCCTCGCCACGGGAGAAGCCACGAGTTCTCACCGTCCGCGATCCCGGCGCGAGCCAACCTGTGGGCGTTGCGCATGCTCGGCGTCACGCAGGTGATCGGTCCGTGCGCCGCGGGCTCGCTCACGCCGTCGATCCGGCCGGGCGAATTCGTCGTGCTCGATCAGCTGGTCGATCGCACGTGGGGCCGAGCCGACACCTATTACGACGCCGGTGACGCGCACCACGTCGCGTACGCCGATCCCTACTGCTCGACGCTGGCGCCGCTCGCGGTCGAAGCCGGTCAACGCGCGGGCGTCACGATGCATCCGACGGGAACGGTCGTCGTGATTCCGGGCCCCCGCTTCTCGACGCGCGCCGAGTCACATTGGTATCGCTCGCAGTCGTGGCAGGTCGTCAACATGACGCAGTATCCCGAG
>JBKPCL010000135.1:0-7948 GCA_046727335.1 Actinomycetota bacterium | reverse complement strand
GCGATGAGATCGCCTTCCTGCACCGTCTGTTCCGGTTCGACGTGCAGCTCGCGCACGACGCCCGGGACCTCGGTCACGACCGGGATCTCCATCTTCATCGACTCGAGTATGCAGATCTCGTCGCCTTCGGCGACCATCTGGCCCTCGTCGACGACGACCTGCCACACGTTCGCCGTGATCTCGGCGCGGATCTCAGCCATGGGCGGGGATCGTAACCGTCCACTTTCTGTTAGACGGGGAGCACGCCGTGCTTGCGCCACGGACGTTCGACGCGCTTGTCTGCGCTCACCGCGAGACCGCGCGCAATCGCCGCGCGCGTTTCGGCGGGGTCGATGACGTCGTCGAGTTGGGCATGGCCCGCCGCGATGTACGGATCGATGTTCGCTCGGATCTGCTCCGCGAGCTCGAGCCGCTTCCGCGTCCGCTCGTGTTCGTCGTCGATCGCCTCGAGCTGGCGGCGATGGATGATGTTCACCGCACCGTCGGGACCCATGACCGCGATCTCAGCCGTGGGCCAGGCGACGATGTAGTCCGCTTCGTAGGCGAGCCCGTTCATCACGAAGTAGCCGGCGCCGTAACTCTTGCGCAACACGACGCTGATCTTCGGGACGGTCGCCTCGCTCACGGCGTAGAGCATTTTTGCGCCGTGACGGATGATCCCCTGCTTCTCGACCGCGCTCCCCACGATGAAGCCAGGCACGTCGTGCAGGAAGACGAGCGGGAGGTTGAAGGCATCGCACAGCCACACGAAGCGTGCGGCCTTGTCGGCCGCATTGACGTCGAGCGCGCCGCCCAGGACCATCGGTTGGTTCGCGAGGATCCCGACTGGTCGGCCACCGATGCGGGCGAGCGCGGTCACGATGTTCTTGGCCCATTCGGGTTTCATCCAGAAGACGTCGCCGTCGTCGACCACGGCCGTCACGACCTTGCGCATGTCGTACGCGCGTCGCGGTGCGGTCGGAACGATCCCGTACAACTCTTCGACCCGGCGATCGACGGGATCGCTCGTCGCGACGATTGGCGGTTGTGCCCGGTTGTGCTGCGGGAAGTACGACAGGTACTTCCGCACGATGCGCAGACACTCGGCATCGTCCGCGACCTCGAGATCGGCAACACCGCTGACCTTGGTGTGGACGGCTGAGCCGCCCATCTCCTCTTCGGTCACGTCCTCACCGACCGCGGCTTTCACGAGATGCCGTCCGCCGAGCGCCATGGACGACGTGCCTTTCACCATCGGGACGAAGTCGGCGAGCGCCGGTATGTATGCGGTCCCTGCCGCGCAATGCCCGAGCATCGCGGCGACCATGGGCACGACGCCGCTCATTGCCACTTGCTCGCGGAACAGCGCGCCTGCTCCCGCGAAGCTCGAACCGCTCGTGCTCTGGATCCTCGCCCCGGCGGAGTCGAGGAGCCAGACGAACGGCAGGCGTTGCCGCACGGCATGCGCGCGCAGGCGCGAGATCTTGGCTTCGCCGACCGCGCCCATCGAGCCGGCCATCACCGTGAAGTCGTAGGCGGCGACGGCGACCTCGCGTCCGTCGATCCGGCCGATGCCGGTGACGGCGCCGTCGGCGGCGAGGTAGCGGTCGCCGATGCCGGCGTCCATGTGATCGGCGAGCAACGCGTACTCGACCCACGTGCCGGGGTCGAGCAACAGGTCGAGCCGTTCGCGAACGGTCAGTTTGCCGAGTGAATGTTGCCGGTCGACGAGCTCCGGACCACCCATCCCGAGCGCGCGGTCGCGCCGGGCCTTGAGGTCACCGACCAGCGGTCCCCAGTCGTGGACATCTCCGCCCGCGCCGCTCGACGGTCCTGTCATCTCAGCGACCCTTCCATTGCGGTGCCCGCTTCTCGGCGAATGCGGCCACGCCTTCGGCCGCGTCTTCCGTC
Organism: Actinomycetota bacterium; assembly: GCA_046727335.1. Taxonomy (GTDB): domain Bacteria; phylum Actinomycetota; class Acidimicrobiia; order IMCC26256; family PALSA-610; genus JBKPCL01. The sequence continues at coordinate 6,058 of JBKPCL010000135.1, read as the reverse complement.
TGCGTCGTGATCGTCAGCATGCCCTGGAGATAGGCCAGCGCGGCGTCGGCGTCCATCTCGAGCACGCGATAGAAGGACTCGCGACCCCAACGCATGATCAGTGGCGACTTCGCCGCCAGCTCGCCGGCGAGCACATCGACCGTCGCATCGAGCTCCTCCGGACCCACGACACGCTGCACGAAGCCAAGCCGTGCACCCTCCCGCGCGTCGACGCGGCGTCCGGTCATCATCAGGTCGAGCACGGTCTTGGGCGGCATCGACCGCAGCAGCGGCACGGTGATCATGAACGGCCAGAGGCCCACATTGATCTCCGGGGTCCCGAAGACCGAGTCATCGCTCGCGACGATCATGTCGCATGCGCACGCCAGCCCGAAGCCGCCCGCGAGCGCGTACCCGCGTACCCGGGCAATGATCGGCTTGCCGAGCGACCACATGTCGCGGAACAGGTCTGCCAGCAGGCCGCGACCCTCGTGCGCGGCGGCGGGTCCGGCGTTGTCCGCGATGCCGCCGAGGTCGGCGCCGGCGCAGAAGGCTTTGTCGCCTGCGCCGGTCAGCACGACGACTCGAACGGCGTCGTCGTCGCGTGCGCGCGCCATCGCGTGACGCAAACCGTGCATCACGCCGTAGGACATCGCATTGCGACGTTCCGGTCGATTGATCGTCACTCGGGCGACTGCGCCGTCGACCTCGAACAGCACATCGTCAGTCACGGTGGGGATCGTATTCGGCTACCGTTTCTCGCGTGCTGGTGCTCGCGATCGCGGTCGTAGCGGCGCTGCTGATACCGCTCGTGACGCGCGGCTCATACGCCCGCCTCCTCGGCACCGAGTGGCACTGGAGCGTGCTCCTGTTCGCCGGGCTCGCCATCCAGATCGCGCTCGAATACGTGACGATCCCCCGGAGCCATTGGCACGACGTCGGCTACGGCTTGCTCGTCGCGTCCTACGCACTGATCCTGCTCTTCTGCAGTCGCAATCTGGTCATCCGCGGTATGGGGATCGTCTTGGTGGGAGTCGCGTGCAACGCGCTCGTGATCACCCTGAACCATGGGATGCCCGTGAAGCTGCCACGGGAATGGCGCAACCAGTCATGGACGCACGCCACCGTGAAACATCATCCGCAACGCAGTGATGATCGCCTGCGATTCCTCGGCGACATCATCGTGCTCAAGGAACCGTTCGACACGGTGCTGTCGTTCGGCGACCTGATCCTCGCGGTGGGCCTGTGCGACGTTGCCTACAACACCAGTCGGAAACGCAAGCCGCGCCGCGCGCGCATGCTCGATCTCACCGAAGCGAACGCGTCCGGGGACGTCGCGTCGTCAGGTGGCAACGGGGCTGGGAGCGGTGACGACACGCTCGAGCGCAGACAGAACGCTCTCGTCGTCGACGAATCTGGGAGCTAACCGCAGGCACTCGAGGGCTTCGTCGGGCGACATGTTGTCGCTGCTGACGAGGTAGTCGTACTGACTGGCGACCCGCAAGATCTGACCGGCGAGCCGGCGGCGCGGTTGCTGGGCGTCGCCGGCGACGATGTCACCCGCAGCCGCGAGCGGCCGTATCTCGCGCAACATCGAGCTCGTGACCGCGAGCACGTCGGTGCGGCTCGCGCCCGCGATGGAGTCGCGAGGCTCGTCGAGCGTCACCTGACCGAGACGATGCAGCAAGGCCGCGAGCTCGAGATCCTCGAGCTCGCTCGTCGACAATCCGAGGTAGTCGCCGAGCACAACCGAGAGCTCGGCGACGCGAGCAGAGTGGCCCTCGGGGACGATGCGGCCGAACTCCGGTGCCATGGAGAGCGCCTCGATGGTCTGGCGATACGAGCGCGTGGCCGAGTCGAGCCGTTCGAAGGCGTACCACGCGGCGAGCAGAGGCGTGGAGAAGAGCAGCGGTCCCCAGATCCCGATGTCGCCGCGCCCTTCGACGCCCAGATAACCCACCGCCATGAGCATCCCCGACGAGGCGACCGCCAACCATGCCAGCCGGCCGCGTGAGGAGAACGTCGAGCGAAGGCCCAACACCGCACGAAGACTCACGTCAACCACCACCTGTGCGAGCGCCGCAGCTGCGAGCGCAGTCAAGAGTGCTGTGACGGTCACGTCGTGACCGAGCGCAGCGATCGTGATCGTGTAGGCCGCGAACGTCGCGCCGGCGACGGCCAAGCGCTCAGCAAGCAGCGCGAACCGCGTCGATACACTGCAATCGCGGTCGCGGAGCAGCAACGCCACCACCTCGGCGACGAGGACTGCCCCGGCGTATTGCGGGAGATGGAACGACGAAGCAAGGACGATGAAGACCGCGTAGCTGAGCGGGACGGCGCTGCCGTCTTCCAGGCGAAGGACGAGCAGCTCGCCGATGATGACTCCGGCCGCGAGGAGACACAGCGCGCCGGCCGTCCCGCCGACTGCGAAATACGCGGCGAGGCCGACGATCGCGCCGCCGACTGTGATCCCCGCAACTCGCCGGCGACGACTCATGCACTCTCGCTGGTGAGGAGGTCTCCTAGGCCGGCCGACCCAAGGCCGACATCGGGTGCGTTGTCGAAGTGCGGCATTTCTTCGAACCCGGCGCCGTGCTTTTCGCCACGACGTTCGACGGCACGGATGAGCGCCTCGACACATGCCGGATGGAACTGCACTCCCGACTTCTCGCGGAGCTCACGAAACGCGACGTCTTGCGGCAGCGCCTTCCTGTATGCGCGGGTCGAGGTCATCGCGTCGTACGCGTCGGCGATCATCACGATGTACGGCTCGATCGGGTGATCGGGGTCATCCGCGTTGAAGCGCGTGTGGTCGCTGTGCGAGACCGTCGCGATCGGGCGGAGGAAGTCGATGTGGCTCAACATCTGCATCGACACCTCTTCGTGCACGCGGACGCGGGCGAACTCTTCGGGGGTGAGCCGGCCCGGCTTGTTGAGCAACTCGTTGGGCACGACGAGCTTGCCGATGTCGTGCATCAGGGCGGCGAAGCGCAGCCGCTCGAGTCGCGCGGGCATGAAGTTCAACTCCTCGCCGATGTAGCGCGCGTAGGTGGCGACGCGTTCCGCATGACCCGCCGTGTACCGATCCTTCGCTTCGAGCGCACGGATGAGCATGCCGACGGTGTCCTCGTGCGCGTCCCTGACCTTCATGTACGACGCGAACATTTCGCGTGCGATGAAGATGGGCACGATGATGAGCAGCATCACTGCGGGACCGAGCGAGAGATAGAGACGGCCGAGGAGACAGCCGAGAATCGCGAACGGCAACACTTCGATGGCCGCAGGCAGGAGCGACGCGACGGAGTCTCGCCAGCGTCGCCCGTCCTCGATGACGTCCGAGATCGCGAGCAACGACATCGCGACGAGCATGTACGCCGACGCCGCGAGAACGACGCCAACCAAGGCTTGCGGCATCGCGTCGGTGAAGGCCGAGGGAAGCGCGCTGTAGACGGCCGCCGCGACGAGGAACGAAAGTCCGGCGATCGCGATGTTGAACGGCACCCACTCCCACCGTCGCCGCGCGAAGTGGTCGAAGCGCACGTTGCTGAGGACGCCGACGAGCATCGCGCCGAGCAGCGAGCCGCGTGCCACGCAGACGACCACGGCCGCCATGCACACCATGAAGCTCGGCGAGAGCGTCACGCCGCTCGCGAGTCTGACGGGTCGTTGTGCAGTCAGGAGCGCCAGCAGGCCACACAACACGACCGCACCGGCTGGGAAGGTTGCGTCACGCGCACCGACGATCACCGCGGCGGTGACCGCTGCGGCAAAGATCGTCGCTGTGAACCAGCGCAACTGCCCGGGGAAGCTGTTCACGTCTGCCTCTTGTTTTCGGCAATCCGTCGCCGACCTGGAGAACGGCGGCAAGGCCCGGGCAGAGGGATCAGCCCTTACCGAAGCCAGCAGCGCCGGCCAGCAAGAGCGCCATCAGTCCGCCACCAACTGCGACGAGTCGAACAGCCACCTTCTTCACGTTGAATTCCCCCTTGCGTTTGGTCCTCCGCCGCTGCCGCTAGGGGCGACGGGGCGCATCCGCTCCGCTCAGGGTTTGATGTCTTGTGAAGAAAAGAAGCCCAGCCCGAGGCCTTGCCGTCGATCTCAAGGCCGTTCTACGTGAGGCGCCCCCCGTCGTGTGCCTACCCGGCCGAATCGCTCGGCTGCCTCACGACATGCCGTAATCCCGCAATCCCGCCGTTCACGTCCTTTTACGTGAACCACACAAGGATCATCTCACCCGGCGGGGTGTGCAAGAGATGATCGCGCCGGGATTGATAGCGCGAACGTGCCAAATTCGCTGGTCCTTGCGGGCGATCTAGCGGCCTGCGAGGTTGAAAACCCGAAATTGCCACTCTGGGCGTTTGCCCCTGTCACGCGATGCCCAAATCCATCTATCCTCTGGGTGGCTCGAGGGCGGACGAGTCCGTTCTTGGGACAGGAGTCGCGGGGTGGAACAGCAACTGGACCTGGCTGAGGTCGAGCGGGAGATCTGCCGGCTTCCCGACGTTTCGATAGCCCGCCTGGTCGGCGAAATGGACGGACGAATCTCCGAGGTCCACGTCGTCGCCCATCCGGGAAAGCATCCGAAACAGATCGTGCGTGACATCCAATCGATTGCGCTCGCATCGTTCGGACTGGAACTCGACCGCCGCATCGTGTCGGTGGTGCAGCTCGGCGGGGGGTTCCTCGAGTCCGAGCACACCGGCGTTCGACCGTCGATCACTGCGATCACGGCCGAGGCGAACGGGCTGCGTTCGCTCGTGCGCGTCACGCTGGCGCGGGACGAGGAAGAAGCCGTCGGCTTCGCCGAAGGCTCGGTCGCGACGACCGCGCGTCATCGTCTGGTCGCGATGGCGACCGTCGACGCGCTCCGTCAGCTCGACTCGGGCGCCGAGTGCATCGACGTCGATCACGCGGAGATCGTGCGGGTCGGTGCACACGACATCGCAGTCGTGACCGTCGTGTTCGTCGTGCCGCCGTCCGAGCAGATCGTTGCCGGTTCGGCGATCGTGCGACCGCAGCAGGAAGCGGACGCAGTCGCGCGGGCCGTGCTCGACGCGACGAATCGCCGTCTCGCCTACGTCGCCGCGCCGTAGAGGGGCCGCTTTCACGAACTGGCGTGACTGACAGCCCTGACAGGTCTGCTGCTCACGCCAGTTCGAAAGGGCATCGGTGCGGCCAGCGAACTGGCGCGACTGACAGCCCTGACAGGTCTGCTGCTCACGCCAGTTGGAGGTTGTTCGAGCCCGCGCTGAGTTCGCGAAAGCGCTCGGTCCGAGCGCGCGCGACGTGAATCGGTACCTTCGTCGCCGTGACGTTGTGGGGTCGTCACCGATCGCTTGCGCGGGTGCGAGTTCTCGCGGTCCCCTGTGTGCTCGCACCCGTGCTCGCGCTTTCCGCCTGCGGTGGTTCGCAGACGAAGAGCGCCACGCCGCGCCGCTCGCCGGTGAAGGCTTCGCCAACAACGGTGGCGCCATCGACAACATCGACGACCGCGCCGGCAGCGAAGCTGCCGTACTCGTTCGACGACAACGCGCCCCCGCCGCCCCTCCTCAACACCGGCACGAACTACGTGGAGATCGCTCGGTCACTCGTGAGATACGACGCGTGGCTTCTCGCGCATCACCCTGACACTGCACTAATAGATCGCGTCGCGCTCCCGACAACGAATCCATATAAGGCGCTTGCACACGACCTGCCGATCCTGAAGCGAACGCATCGGCGATTGGTCGAGGAAGTCAGCGCTCCCGATGAGGTGCGGCTGATCTCAGGTCGCGATGATGCAGCCTCGATCGAATACACCCAGCATCTCGCACGCGAGATGGTCTTTGACTCGACGGGAACGATCGTCAGTCAGGTAAAGCGCCACACCACGCGTTACCAACTACTCCTGCTGCGTATAAGGGATCGCTGGTTTCTCGCGGACGGAGACGAGAAGTCAGCCACGCCGTGAAGCCAGCATTGTTCATTGCTCTCGCTATTGCGCTCATCGGTTCGGGCCGCGCCAACGCGATAGATCTCGATCCCAGTGGCCACACAGGCCCGGGCGGCCAGATCGAGGTTGGGATCACGGTTACTGAGC
>JBKPCL010000134.1:0-10477 GCA_046727335.1 Actinomycetota bacterium | reverse complement strand
CCGAACGTGCACGCGACGTACGACGAGCTGTTGCACGATGCCCAGATCGACGCGATCTACAACCCGCTTCCGAACGGGCTGCACGCCCGATGGACGATCGCCGCGCTCGAGGCCGGCAAACACGTGCTGTGCGAGAAGCCGTTCACGTCGAACGCCGCCGAAGCGGAATCCGTCGCCGCGGCCGCGGAGCAGACCGGCCGCGTCGTCATGGAGGCGTTCCACTACCGCTACCACCCGCTCGCGCAGCGAATGCTCGACATCGTCGAGAGCGGCGAGCTGGGCGTCGTGCAGCACATCGACACGGCGCTCTGCTTCCCGCTGCCGATGTTCTCCGACATCCGCTATCAGTACGACCTCGGGGGCGGAGCGACCATGGACGTCGGCGCGTACACCGTCCACATGGCGCGGCTGCTCGGTCGCGAGGAGCCGAAGGTCGCCGACGCGAAACCGAAACTCAAGAGTCGCGACATCGACCGGGCGATGACCGCCGACTTGCAATTCCCGAGTGGCCACACCGCCCGCGTCACGCACTCGATGTGGTCGTCGAATGTGCTGCGCGCGCATGCGCGCGTGACGGGCGATCGTGGCGAGATGCGGGTGTTGAACCCGACCTCGCCGCAACTGTGGCATCGCCTGCATTTGCGAACCGAGACGGGCGCGCGGACCGAACGGTTCTCTCGCCGTCCGACGTACGAGTATCAGCTCGACGCATTCTGTGGCGCGGTGCTACGCGGCGAGCCGACGTTGACGCCACCGTCGGATTCGATCGCGAACATGCGCGTGATCGACGAGATTTACGACGCCGCCGGCATGCGCCTGCGCGGACTCACGTAGACGAGCATGGCATTCCGAGGCTGGCCTCCCGCCGCGGTCGAGTTCTTCGAAGGGCTCGAAGCCGACAACAGCCGGAGCTACTGGCACGCGCACAAGACGATCTACGACGAGATGGTGCGCGGCCCCATGGAGGCGCTCCTCACCGACCTCGAGCCCGAGTTCGGCGCCGGCCGCGTGTTCCGGCCGAACCGCGACACCCGCTTCAGCGCCGACAAGTCGCCGTACAAGACTGCCATCGCGGCGACGCTCGCGCGCAGCGGCTATGTGCACTTCTCCGCCGACGGTCTCGGCGTCGGCAGCGGCATGTACATGATGGCGCCGGACCAGCTGGATCGATACCGGCGTGCCGTCGCCGACGACCGGACGGGCGCTGCGCTCGTGAAGGTCGTCGCCGGCATCGAGAAGGCCGGCGTCACGGTCACCGGGCACGAGCAACTGAAGACGGCACCCAAGGGCTACCCGAAGGATCATCCGCGCATCGACTTGCTGCGGAACAAAGGGCTGATCGCGTGGAGCGACTGGCCCGTCGGCGCGTGGCTGAGCACAGCCAAGGCGAAGGACCGCGTGCTCGCGACGTTGCGCGCGGCGAAACCGCTCGTTGCCTGGCTCGACAAACACGTCGGCCCGTCGTCCGAAGAAGCGCGGTAGCCGCACGTAGGCTGGTCGGCCATGTGCGGCATCGCCGGCTTTTGGGGGTCGCCGAACCGCGAGCTCCTCGCGACGATGACCGGCCTCATCACCCATCGTGGCCCCGATGGCGAGGGTTTCTTCGAACATGATGCGGCGAGTCTCGGGCATCGGCGGCTCGCGATCATCGATCCCGCCGGCGGTCACCAGCCCGTCGGGACCGACGACGGCCTGGTGCAGCTGACGTACAACGGCGAGGTTTACAACTTCCGCGAGCTGCGCTCGGAGCTCGCGGCCGCAGGTCACGTCTTTCACACCGCGTGCGACACCGAAGTCGTGCTGCATGCCTACGTCGAATGGGGTACCGACTGCTTCGCTCGGTTCAACGGGATGTGGGCGCTCGCGCTCCTCGACCTGCGCGCGCACGACGACGGTCCCCGCCTCGTGCTCGCGCGCGACCACTTCGGCATCAAGCCGTTGTACTGGGCGCGGACACCGAGCGGGCGGGTGCTCTTCGCGTCCGAGGCCAAGTCGGTGCTTGCCGATCCGGAACTCGAGACGGCGCCCGACCGGCAGTGGCTCTACGACTACCTGTTGCACGGGCTGCACGACCACAAACCGCAGACGGCGTTCGCCGGAGTGCGCGCGCTGTCGCCCGCGAGCTGGGCCATTGTGGACGGCCGCGGCGTGCTGGAAACGACGTATTGGCGGCCTCGCCTCTCGACCGACGCCGCCGCGGATCCTGCCGAGTTCCGTGAGCGCTTCGAGCGTTCGGTGGAGCGCCGTTTGGTTGCCGACGTCGCCGCCGGGACCTGTCTGTCGGGCGGCATCGACTCGTCCTCGATTGTCGCCGAGGCCAGTCGCCTGCTCGCGGCGCACGTTCCCGACGCGGTCTCACTCGGTGACCGCCTGAAGACGTTCTCCATCGTCTACGACGGCGACCCGATCGACGAGCGGGCGTACATGGACGCGGTACTTGCCGAGGTCGACGCCGAGGCCGACTTCGCGGAGCCGACGTCGGAGGAGTTCATCGAGGAGCTCGATCGCCTCGTCTGGCATCAGGACGAGCCGATCGTGTCGACCGGCCCGTACGCGCAGTGGTCGGTGATGCGGCTCGCGCAGCCGAAGGTCACCGTGCTCCTCAACGGCCAAGGCGGCGACGAACTGCTCGCCGGCTACGTCCCCTATCAATACGTGTACCTCCGCGAGCTGCTGCGGCGACGTGCCGTCGGTGCGTTCGCGCGTGAGGCGTGGACTTCGCGTGACGTCCTCACCCCACTCGTGCGGAGGCGATTGTCGGACCGGCGTCGATCGCTTCCGATCGAACCGTTGTTGCGTCCGGAGTTCACGCGCGGATTGGAGCCGCCGAAATTCCAGCGGTCACAGGACGATCTCAAGACGCGGCTCGTCGCCGATCTCCAGACGTTCTCCCTGCCGTCGCTGCTCCGTTACGAAGACCGCAACTCGATGGCGTTCTCGATGGAGTCCCGTCTGCCGTTCCTCGACCAGGAGCTGGTCGACTGGGTCCACCAGTTGCCGTCGTCGGCGATCGTCGATCGTGGTTGGAGTCGTGCGATCTTGCGGGACGGGCTACGCGGCGTCCTGCCGGAGAAAATTCGGTTGCGCCGCTGGAAGGTCGGTTTCACCACGCCCGAGACGCGCTGGCTCCGCGCCCGGCGGGCCGCAATCCAAGGCCTGTTTCGCTCGCCGCTGTTCTGCGCGCGGCCGTACTGGGACGCGCCGCGACTCGCGGAAGCCTTCGACCGCTTCTGCGCCGACGAAGTCGAGCCGTCGCAGATCTTCTGGCGGGCCATCAACACCGAGGTCTGGTTGCGCGTGTTCTTCGACGCCGACGGCGCGGCGCGCCAGGGTGAGCCGCCGCACAAGTCGTTCACGCGCGTCGGCGACGAATGGGTTGCCGGGAACAACGACGATGCGCACCGCGCGCTCGTCGAGTTCGCGCCGCACGAGCAGCGTCACCTCTTCGCGCAGTCCGATGTCGATGGCCGCGTGTACGCGCGGGCGCCGATTCGCACGAAGCTATTCGTGGTCGGTGATTCGCTCGAGGCGGGAGTGAAGGAGGCGCTCGCCGACGTCACGCTCGCGTCGACTGACGTTGTTGCTGTCAGCGAGAAAGCCGTCGCGATCTGTCAGGGCCGTTCCTTCCCGATCGGCGAGGTGCGGGCGCGGCCGCTCGCGCGCTTCCTCTCGCGTTTCGTGTCGCGGACCGCGTCCGGCATCGGCCTCGGGATCCCGGAGACGATGGAGCTGGCGATCCGTGAGGCGGGCGCGCCTCGCATCCTCGCCGCGACGGCTGGTTCAGCGGTGACGCGACCCTTCGGCGTAAAGGGCGTGTTCTACAAGGTCGCGGGACCTTCGGTCGGCGCGATCGACGGCCCGACCCGCGGGACGATCCCTCCATACGACGGTCACGCCAAGATGGCACCCGAGGATCCGAACGGCGTGGCGCGCGATCTCGCGCGAGCGCTCGGCGTGGGCGTCGCCATCGTGGATGCCAACGACATCGGAGCCAACGTGCTCGGCGCCTCGGACGGTGTCGATGCCGACGTAGTGGTCAGCCTGTTCCGCGACAATCCCCTCGGCCAGGGCGCGCAACAGACACCGATCGCGTTGCTCCGACGCGTGACCTGAGGAACACCCCTCGAACTTGCGTCAGATAAGCACACGACGTGTCGATAACTGACGCAGGGTTGGGGTGCGCGCTCGTCAGGCCTCGGCGAGGATCTGGTACAGCTGCCGCCGCGCGTCGCGAAGGATGCCGACGGCCTGCTCGACCTGCTCCGGAGTGCCGACCATGCTGATCTGCTTGAAGGCCATCGCGAGGCCGCCGATCGCGTCGCGGAATTCGCCGGCCCGCTGCGACGCGGTGCCCGCGACCTCCCACGGTGTACCGCCGGCCTCCTCGATGCGCCGCTCGGCCTCGGCTCGACCGGCGTCGGTGATCTCGAACACGCGCTTGCCGTCGCGCTCGGTCGAGCGGACGAGCCCTTCGTCCTCGAGCAGCTGCAGCGTCGGGTAGACCGAACCGGGGCTCGGGCGCCAGCCGCCGCCGCTCTTCTCTTCGAGTTTCTGGATCACGTCGTACCCGTGACCGGGTCCGTCGAGCAGGGTGGCGAGCAGGGCAGTCCTGATGTCGCCGCGGCGCATTCGGAATCGGCCCGGGCCCGCCCATTCGCCGCGGAATCCACGCCACTCACGGCGTCGTTCTCGGTGGTTCATGTCGCTCCCTTTCGAAGCGTCTGTGGTTATCGTGAGCCATCACGATATATCGCGATAGGCCGAAAAGCAAGCGGCCCTCAAACGCGGCAAGCTCTCGCCATGCCGGGCGACACAGAGGGTCGAAGGGTTGCGCTCCTGGCGCCAATGCCGTCGGAGCTGCGACCGCTGGTCAAGCGGGGCGAGCTTCGCCGGGAGGGCGCCTTCCACCGAGGACGGGTCGACAACGTCGACGTCGTCGCGAGCACAACGGGCATCGGGACGCGCGCCGCCGCAGCTGCCGCCAATCGGATCCTCGACGCGGGTGACGTCGACCTTCTGATCGTCGTCGGCATCGCGGGCGGAGTGGGCGACGCGGTGGCGATCGGCGAGGTGATCATCCCGGAAGTGGTGATCGACGGCCCGACCGGCAGCAGGTTTCAGCCCGCGCCACTCTCGGACGGTCCCGCGCCGAAAGGTGCGCTCGAAACCTCCGACGAGTTCATCGTCGACGCGGAGCGGCTCGCGCGCCTGGGTGATCGCGGCGTCATCGCCGTCGACATGGAGACGTCGGCGATCGCCGAGGTGTGCGAACGTCGAGGCTGCGCGTGGTCGGTGGTGCGCGCGATCAGCGACCGCGCCGGGGATACGCCCGTCGATGCCGCGGTCTTGGGGTTGGCCAAGCCGGACGGCTCCCCGAACGTGCCTGCCGCGCTTCGCTATGTGCTCACGCACCCGTCGCGCATTCCGGCGCTGATGACGCTCGCACGCGACGCGACTCGCGCGGCCAACGCCGCCGCCGCGACGGCGCTGCGCGCGCTTCGCTGAGCGCGGTCTAGAGGAGATAATTCCCGCTCTTGGCGGCTTCGCCGCCGGGCCGCTCGGGCCGCGCTCGCGGCCGACGGCTCCGCCTTTCGGCGCTCGCTCGCTCTCAGTCGACCTGCGCGAGCCGGCCTGCGATCTCGAGCGTTTCGGCGGAGACGCCCCGGCGGGGGTTGAGGATGTCGTCGATGAGCCCGTACTCCTTGGCCTCGCCGGCGGTCATGAAGTAGTCGCGGTCGATGTCCCGCTCGACCTCCTCGATCGGCTTGCCAGTGTGATGGGCAATGATCTCGGCCATCCGGCGCGTGGTCGCCAAGACCTCTCGTAGTTGAATCTCCATGTCGCGCGGAGCACCGCGAGTGCCCGCCGTGCCCTGGTGGATCATGATCTTGGCGCTCGGCAGGGCGAGGCGCTTGCTCGGCGCGCCCCCGCACAAGATCATCGCCGCGGCCGACATGCCCATGCCGACGCAGATCGTGGAGACCTCGCACCGCACGTGCTGCATGACGTCGTAGATCGCCATCCCGGCATAGCTGAGCCCGCCCGGCGAGTTGATATAGAGGTGGATGTCACGCTCGGGGTCCTGCGATTCGAGATAGAGAATCTCGGACACGAGCAGGTTGGCGACCTGATCGTCGACTTCCTGGCCCAGGAAGATGATCCGCTCACGCAGGAGCAAGGAATAGATGTCGAAGGCGCGTTCGCCACGCGATGACTGCTCGACGACCGTCGGAATGAGCGATTGCATGATGCTCATGGGTTCTCCTCGACTGCTCGATATCATTGATGCTATCTCGAATACGAGATACCATAGTTGATGTGGCCGAGCGCAAACACGACCCGGTCTTTCCCGGATTCAAGGAGATGGCGGAGCGCCGTCGCGCGCTGACCGGCGAACTTGTCGCGCGTCGTGTCGCGCTCGGGCTGTCGCAGACCCAAGTCGCGGCACGCATGCGAACGTCGCAATCGGCGGTCGCTCGCCTGGAGTCGGGCGACGCCGACGTCCGCTTGTCGACCCTCGAGCGTTACGCGGCCGCGCTCGGGCACGAACTCGATTGGCGGCTCAAGGGATCGAAAGGGGAGCGGCGATGATCCTGCCCGGTGATCACGGCGCCGACCAGATCGGCGGGCTTCGCGAGCGACTGTTCGAGCGTCGCGTCGTCATCCTCAACGTGCGGCTCGACGATGAGTCGGCTGCCGAAGCCGCCGCCGCGCTCATGACACTCGACGCGACCGGTGACGACAAGGTGCAGCTCCTGCTGAACTGCACGGGCGGAACTTACGACGCCGCCTTCACGATCATGGATGTGATCGACTTGCTCGGCGTGCCAGTCCACGCGACCTGCATGGGCGCCGTCGAGGGACCAATCGTCGGCGTGCTCGCGGTCGCCGACCGCCGTGTCGCGGCCCCGCACTCGCGGCTGCGTCTCTGCGAGCCGTCGAGCGCGTTCGAGGGTCGGGCCGGCGACGTCGCCCGCTGGGCCGAGGAGCGACGCCGTCAGCAAGAACGGTTCTGCGCACGGCTCGCGGCGGCGATGCAGCGACCCGTCCGCTGGGTGACCGACGCGATCCGCACGGGTCGCACGCTCGACGTGCACGAGGCAGTGCGGTACGGGCTCGTCGACGAGATTGCCGCGCCTCGAGCAGCATCCGTGCGCTCGCTGTCGGGCGGCACCATGGGGTTCCAACCCGGCCGATCTCGGCCGCACTGAGTCACTCCCTCGTCCGCCGGATCGAGTTTGATGGTCCGGCGCGCCGCGCTTCGCGCGCGCAGGAGGACGTCGACATGAACGACTCCGTCGCGATACGCACGAGCGGCTTGTCCAAGCGTTATGGGTCGACGCTCGCGCTGGATCGGCTCGACCTGCGTGTCGAGGCGGGAGAGGTATACGGCTACCTCGGTCCGAACGGCGCCGGCAAGACAACGACGATTCGCTTGCTCCTCGGCTTGCACCGTCCTACCGCGGGTTCAGCGACCCTGTTCGGGATCGATGCGTGGCACGACCCGGTCGCCGCCCACCGACGGGTCGCCTACATCGCCGGCGAGCCCGCACTCTGGCCGTCGCTCACCGTCGACGAGACGCTCGCGTTCCTCGAGCGCGTGCGGGGAGGCGTCGACGTCCAATACCGCGCTGAGCTCCTCGAGCGTTTCCAGCTCGACACGCAGAAAAAGGTGCGCGCGCTCTCGAAGGGCAATCGCCAGAAGATTCAGCTCGTGCACGCGTTCGCGACGCGCGCTGATCTGCTGATCATGGACGAGCCGACGGCGGGCCTCGACCCGCTGATGGAGGTCGTCTTCCGGGCGACAGTCGAGGAGGCCAAGGAGCGCGGTCAGGCCGTGTTCCTGTCGTCGCACATCCTGAGCGAGGTGGAAGCGCTCTGCGATCGAGTGGGCATCCTGCGACAAGGCCGACTTGTCGACGAGGGAACCCTCGCCGAGCTCCGTCACCTCCGTGCGCAAACACTCGAGGTCACGTTCGCGGACGCCGCCCCGGATCTCGCGTCGACCGATGGCTTCCAGGTGACGCGCGCCGGGCCGAACATGCTTCGTTTCGAAGTGAGCGCACACGTCGGTGCCGTGCTGAAGCTCTTGGCGGCCTACGACGTCGTGACGATCACGAGCCGCGAACCATCCCTCGAAGAGATCTTCCTGCACCACTACGGCGCGATGCCCGATGCCGCGGCCTGAAGTGGCGCTCGCCCGGCGTCTCTTCGGTGACGCTCGCGTGCGCACGTTGTCCTTCAGTGTTGCGTTCGCAGCGACCACCGCGGCGAACGGGTACGGCTACACGAAGACGTACCCGCATCTCGCCGATCGTCTGCAGTTCGCGCGCACGTTCGGTGACAACAAGGCGGCGCGGCTCTTCTACGGGGTGCCCCACGACCTGACGACCGTCGGCGGATACACCGCGTGGCGCGCGGGCGGCATACTGGCGATCTTCGCGGGAGTCCTCGGCATCTTTGCGTCGACGCGCGCGATCCGCGGCGAAGAAGAGTCCGGTCGCAGCGAACTCGTACTGGCGGGTGCGCTCTCACGCGTCGGTGCGTTCGTCGCCGCGTTGTTGAGCCTTGGAGCGATGCTCGCGATCGTGTGGTTCGCGACCGGTGTTGGTCTGCTTGCCGGCGGGCTGCCCTTCGCCGGATCGTGGTATCTGGCGCTCGCAGTCATGACGCCGGCGCTGGTGTACGTCGGCGTCGGTTGCGTGGCGGCCGAGATCATGCCGACGCGCCGTAGCGCGCTCGGTACGGCCGGCGCAGTGCTCGGCATCGACTTCATCCTGCGAGTGGTCGCCGACACGGTCGACGTCGGGGTATTTCGTTGGTTCATCCCTTTGGGATGGGCCGAGGAGTTGCGCCCATTCTCCGGCTCGCGCGCCGCGGTCCTCATCCTGCCGGGCGCGTGCAGCGCGGTGTTGCTCTTCATTGCGGCGCGTATTCACGCCGGTCGGGAGGTCGGCGCCGGACTGGTTGCCGCGCGCGACACCGCGCCGCCGCGTCTGCGCCTGCTGTCTTCGCCGACCACGTTTGCGTTCCGGCTCGAGCGAATTCCGCTCGCGGTGTGGACCATTGGCGTGGCCGGCTTCGCGTTCGTCGTCGGGACCGTTGCGAAGAGCGTCGCCGGCGCGGGCCTCTCGGCCGAGGTGCGCCGCCAGATTGCAAAGTTCGGCGGGATCGACATCGCGAGCGCGGCTGGATACGTCGGGCTCACGTTCTTGTTCTTCGTGCTCGTCATCGGCTTGTTCGCGTGCTCACAGCTATCGGCGGCCCGAGGTGAGGAATCGTCGAACCGACTCGAGACGCTGTTCGCGCTTCCCTACGGTCGCCTGCGTTGGTTGGGTGGAAGGCTCGTCCTCGCGACAGCCGCGGTGTGCGCGCTCGCAGCCTCGGCGGGCGCGGGTGTCGGCCTCGGCGCCGCGGCGACTGGCGCCGACCTTTCCTTCGGCCGCGCCCTCGAGGCCGGTCTCAATTGTGTTCCCGCGGCCCTGCTGTTGCTCGGCGTTGGCGTCTTGCTGTTCGCCGCACTGCCGCGCTACGCCGTCGGTCTCATGTATGCAGCCGTCGCGGCGAGCTTTCTCTGGGAGCTCGTCGGCGCGCTGGTGAACGCGCCGGCGTGGGCGCTTGATCTGTCACCGTTCCATCACATCGCGCCGGTACCCGCGCAATCGATCGCAGTGACGTCCGCCGTTGTCATGCTCGCGATCGGCGCGAGCGCCGCGCTGGTCGGTGTGTTCGGGTTCCGTGCGCGCGACCTTGCGACCGAGTGAGGCTGCTCTCGGGCAGACGTGCTCGTGCGCTCGAGGGAGGCGAGCGAGGCGATGCGCGTCCTTCGCATTGCGATCCCGGCATCTCAGATCGGACGGTCGCGGCGGTCGGAGCTCGTCGGATGATCTCGGGGAACGGGACTCCTCCGCCTTCGGCCCGGCGTGCAAGGCGCTCCGGAGGGTTAGGTCCGTGTGAGCGCGGCGACCGTTTGGAGTCGGGCGAGCTTGTGCGGGTTCCGGATGGCGTAGAGGCGGGTGATGCGCCCGTTCTCGATGGTGAGGCTGACGGCGGTGTCGACCTGCCCGCGGATGGCGAGCAGGATGGCGGGTGCACCGTTGAGCCAGACGGCCGTCGCCTCGAAGTCGACTGAGGACAGACCGCTCATCAGCAAGCTCGCCACCCGTTCCGCACCCTGAATCGGACGACGAGCAGCGGCGACCGCACCGCCGCCGTCGGCGACCACGACGACGTCGGGCGCCAGGATGTCGAGGAGACTTTGCAGGTCGCCGTGGCGGACGGCGGCGAGGAACCGGTCCACGGCCTCCTGCTGCTCGGTCGTGCTGACCGGCATCCGCGGGCGCCGAGCGGCGACGTGGTCGCGTGCCCGGTGGGCGATCTGGCGGACGGCGGCCGGGGACTTGCCGACGGCCTCGGCGATCTCGTCGTAGGGGGTGTCGAACACCTCGCGCAGCACGAACACGGCGCGCTCGGCCGG
>JBKPCL010000133.1:0-6675 GCA_046727335.1 Actinomycetota bacterium | reverse complement strand
TTGATGTCGTTCACCCGTTCCATGGCTGCCGACTTCGCGCCACGCGGCATCCGCGTGAACGCGCTCGCGCCGGGCACCGTCGACACCGACATGGTGCGCGCCAACCCTCCCGAGATGCAGCGCTCGATGGCGCAGGCGAGTCACCTTCGCCGCGCCGCCGATCCTGACGAGATGGTCGGCCCTGCGCTGTTTCTCGCCTCCGACGCGTCGAGTTTCATGACCGGCCAGGTGCTGCTCGCCGACGGCGGCCTCGTGCCGCACTGAGGCGTCACCCTGCGAACGGTCCCTTGCCCATTTGCTCGCGCACGGTGACCACCGGCGGGTTGGTGAGGGTTCGCCGCTGCCAGTTCGCGCCGTCGACGACGAGCGTGTGACCGCTGATAAAGCGTGCATACGGCGAGGCGAGGAAGGTCGCGGCCCAGCCGAGCTCGTGGCGCTGACCGACGCGCAAAGCAGGCTGGCAGACGTCCTTGTCGTTCGTGCGCTCGAGGTTGCCCCGAATGTCAGCGGTCATGTCCTCGTGCGGGAACAGTCCGGGGACGAGGCCATTGACCTGGATGCCGTACGGCCCCCATTCGACCGCGAGCGATTCGGTGAGGTTCTTCACGCCGGCTTTGGCCGCCGCCGAATGGACGAAACCCGGTCCACCCGTCCAGGCGTAGGACGCGCCCACATTGATGATCGAACCGGGTGTGCCCACCGCGATGTGACGCCGTCCGAACTCGCGGGCGCAGAAGTACGTGCCGTTGAGCGTGATGTCGACGACCGTGCGCCACGCGTTGGGCGACATGTCCTCGGCGGGCACCGGAAAGTTCGCGGCCGCGTTGTTGACGAGCACGCCCGGCAGACCGAACGCAGCTTCCGCGGCGTCGAAGGCGGTCGAGATCTGTTCGGGGTCGCGGATGTCGCACTCGACCGTTGCAATGGGTGCGCCGATGGCCTCGATCGCTGCTCGACCGGCATCGAGGTGCTCAGGCTTGCGGCTCGCGATCACGATGGCTGCGCCCAGGCGCGCGAACTCCGCCGCGATCGCTTTGCCGAGCCCCGTACCGGCGCCCGTGATGAACACGCTCACACCGTCGTAGGTACCCGGAGGTAACGCGGTCGCGCCGACTGGAGGCGGCGCCGGTAAGCCGATCAGGTCGGTCATCGTTCAGCTCCCCGTGTAACGCGGCGGCCGTGCTTCGGCGCGCGCGGCTCGCATCTCCGCGAAGTCGTCGCTGCGATTGATGAAGGTCTGGTAGATGACCTCGTCGGTCATCGAGGATCGGATCTGCGGGATCGCCAGGTGCCGGATCACTTCACGAGCCATCTTGACCGTGACCGCGGGTGCTGCGGCGATCTGCTCGGCCATCTCCCGTGCGGTGGAGTCGAGGTCGTCGAGCGGGACGACGCGGCTCACCATGCCGTGGCTGAGCGCTTCGTCGGCGCTGAGGACGCGGCCGGTCAGCACCAAATCGCTGACGAGCCCGTGGCCGCACATCTCGTACAGGACGCCGACACCGCCGGTGTCCGGAATCACGCCGTAGCTCAACTCGGGGAGCCGGAACCGTGTCCCTTCGGCCGCGATGCGAATATCGCAGAGCAGCGCCCGTTGGAACGAGCCGCCCATCACCCATCCTTTGCACGCGACGATGACGGGCGCGTCGATCTCCCACAAGCGCTGGATGCCACGGTGTCCACGGCGCATGAGCTCGTGGTGCGACAGCTCGACCTGGAGATTGCCGATCGCGCTGGCGTCGCGGCCCGACGAGAACGACTTGCCCTCACCGCGCCAGACGACCGCGCGCACGTCCTTGCGGGACGCGAGCTCGTCCAGGATCGTGAACAGCTGCGCGTCCATCTCGTCGTCGAAGGCGTTGTGCTTGTCCGGGTTGTCGTTCGTGATCGTCGCGATCGGGCCGTCGATCGAGAGGTGAACTCGCTCGTTCATGACCGGGAATGCTGGCAGCGGGCCGTCGCTCGCGTCGAGTTCGCGGGGCTACCGTGACGGCCCATGGCGCTGACCGGTGAGCTCGAGCACATCGACATCTACACGCCGGACGGGTACGTTGACGCCCCGCCGCACGCGACGTTCGAGCGGTTGCGCGCCGAGCAGCCGGTGTTCTGGCAGGACATGCCCGGCGAGCCCGGCTACTGGGCCGTCCTCAAGCACGCCGATGTCGTGCATGTCGCCAAGCACCCAACGCTGTTCTCGGCGAGCGAAGGGGGTGTGGTTCTCGAGAACCTGGACCCCGAACAGCTCGCAATGATGCGCGACATGGTCCTCGCAATGGACCCGCCCCGGCACGTCGAGTTCCGCCACAACCTCGTGCCGCACTTCAAGGCGCGCGCGATCTCACAGCTGGAGCCGCGCATTCGCGAGATCTGCCGGTCGATCTTCGACAGCGTGCGCGGGAGTGGGGAAGTCGACTTCGTGCACGACGTGTCGGCGCTGGTGCCGTCGCAAGTCGTCGGAGAGCTGGTTGGTATTCCCCGCGAGCACTGGCCGCAGATCCACGCCTGGTCCGAGATGAACTCCGGTGGTCAGGATCCGGACATCGCGGCGGGTTCGTACGCTCCCGAAGCGGCGTCGGCGACGATCTCGATGGCGATGTACGCGATCGAGCTCGCCGGTCAGCGGCGAGTCGAGCCGCGCGACGACCTTGTGTCGCTCATGCTTGCCGCCGAAGTCGACGGCGCGCCGATGACCGACATTCAGTTCGGCAGCTTCTTCGTGCAGCTCGTGACGGCTGGGAACGACACGACGCGCACCATGCTGTCGTCGGGCCTGCTCGCGCTGCTGCAGCACCCCAAGCAGCTCGCGGCCGTCCGTGCCGACCGCTCGTTGCTTCCGGGCGCCGTCGAGGAGATCCTGCGGTGGGCGAATCCGCTCCACTACTTCCGTCGCACGGCCACCGAGGACACGCAGATACGGGGCCAGGCCATCGACAAGGGTGACAAGGTCGCGATGATCTACACGTCGGCGAATCGCGACGCGGAAGTGTTCGAGGAACCACACCGATTCGACATCACGCGTGATCCCAATTCGCACCTGTCGTTCGGGATCGCGGAGCACTTCTGCCTCGGCGTGCATTTGGCGCGCCTCGAAGGCCGCGTGTTCTTCGAAGAGCTCTTCGACGCGTTCCCGACGATTGATCTGGTCGGCGAGCCGCGCCGTCAGCGATCGAACTTGAACAACGCCCTGAAGCAGCTCCCGGTCCGCCTGGGCTAGCTTCCCCTTCTCGGCGCCTTACTCACTGGTCGACTCTCGGCTCCGCCTCCCCTTCGGTCGGCTCCACCTTCGTCTCCTCGGCGCCATGCCGCTCGGGCACCGCCTCGGGCGGCGCAGGGTACCTGCGCCGCTGATCCTCGGCTTAGGACGCGGGTCGACCGGCTACGGTGCCGTCGATTCGTGCTGCCGCGTCGAGGAGCATCCATGCAGACCTACAAGGAGTTGTACATCGGCGGCGAGTGGGTCGCGCCCGCCGGGTCGGACGTGATCGAGGTGATCTCGCCCGCAACGGAAGAGGTGATCGGCCAGGTGCCCCACGGGTCGCCGGCCGACATGGATCGGGCGGTGGCCGCGGCGCGTGCCGCGTTCGACGAGGGTCCGTGGCCGCGCATGTCGCCGGTCGAGCGCGCAGAAGTGTTGGCGCGGCTCTCACAGGCGATCCAAGCTCGGGCGCAGGACTTCGCGGACACGATCTCGTCGGAGAACGGCTCGCCGAAGCAGTGGTCCATCATGGGCCAGGTCTTCTCGGCGACGATGGTGCTCGACACGTACGTCGGCCTCGCCGAGGCGTATCAGTGGGTTGACACGCGTGCCGGCGCGTTGGGCAACACCGTACGAGTGCGCCGGGCGCCGGTCGGTGTCGCAGCGGCGATCACGCCCTGGAACGTGCCGTTGTTCATCGCGGCGTTGAAGCTCGGCCCGGCGATGGTGTCGGGCTGCCCAGTGGTGTTGAAGCCTGCGCCGGAGACGCCGCTCGACAGCTACCTGTTGGCGGAGGCGGCGGCCGAGGCCGGCGTTCCGGCGGGCGTCATCAACATCGTTCCCGCGGGGCGAGAGACGGGCGAGTACCTCGTCAAGCATCCCGGGATCGACAAGGTCAGCTTCACCGGCTCGACCGCGGCCGGCATGCGCATCGGCGAGCTGTGCGGCGCGCAGCTGAAGCGCTGCACGTTGGAGCTCGGCGGCAAGAGCGCCGCGATCGTGCTCGACGACGTGGTCCTGGACGACGCGACGCTCGGCAATCTCGTCCAGTCCGGCGTCATGAACAACGGTCAGGTTTGCGGCGCGCAGAGTCGCGTGTTGGTCTCGCGGAAGCGTTACGCCGAGGTGGTCGACGCCTTGGGCGCAGCTATGGGTGCGCTTGCAGTCGGTGATCCGCTCGACGACACGACACAGATTGGTCCGCTCGCCGCCGAGCGGCAACGGACGCGTGTCGAGGGCTACCTCGAGGCCGGCAAGTCGGCCGGTGCGCGTGTGGTGGTGGGCGGCGGTCGTCCGGCCGACTTGGCGCGGGGCTGGTACGTCGAACCGACCGTCTTCGCGGACGTCGACAACTCGATGAAGATCGCCCAGGAGGAGATCTTCGGGCCGGTGCTGTCGGTGATTCCGTACGACAACGAGGACCAAGCGGTCGCCATCGCCAACGACTCTGACTACGGCCTGTGCGGCACGGTGTGGACGGCCGACCCGGCGCACGGCGAACAGGTCGCGGCGCGCGTCCGTACAGGAGTGGTTGCGATCAACTCGGCGATGATCCTCGACTTCAACAGCCCGTTCGGCGGCTTCAAGAAGTCGGGCATCGGGCGTGAGCTCGGGCCGGAAGGCATCGCGCCCTACACCGAACTGCAATCGATCATCCTGCCGTCATGACCCAGGCAATGGGCGGTGGAGTGAACCAACGGGCGCTCATCAAGATGACGTCCGAAGAGGTCGACGAGTTCCTGCGCGGGCGGCGATCGATGACGATGTCGACGATCTCGCCCGACGGCAGCATCCACTCGGTGGCGATGTGGTACGGCTTCCTCGAAGACGCCGTCGCGTTCGAGACCAAGCGCAAGTCACAAAAAGTACAGAACCTGCGGCGTGATCCGCGCTTGACCTGTCTCGTGGAGGATGGCGAGTCCTACGACGAGCTGCGCGGCGTGTCGTTGGTCGGCCGCGGCGAGATCATCGACGACCCCGACCGCATGTGGGAGCTCGGCGTCAGCGTGTTCGAGCGTTACAACGCGCCGTACACCGAGGAGTTGAAGCCGTTCGTGGAGACGATGTTGCACAACCGAGTGGTGGTGAAGTTGCACGTCGACAAGACCGTGACCTGGGATCACCGCAAGCTCGGTCTGCCGTCGATGCGTCCGGCACAGTGAGAGCCGGCTATCCGCTCGAACCGGGCGGTCTCGACGACTATCCCATCAAGGTCGGCAGCATGCTGCTGACGCTCGTCGATCCGCACCGCGGCTTCGAGCGCGCGTACAACCGCTGGTACGAGCGCGACCACTTCTATGCCGGCTGCATGATCGGCCCGTGGCTGTTCGCCGGCAGCCGGTGGGTGGCGACACGCGAGCTCAAGGACCTGCGTTGGATCGGCGGTGCTTCTGCCGAGGGTGTGGTCGCGTCGCCCACGGACGCCGGTTCGTACGTCGCGATCTACTGGGTCGAGCGCGGGCATCACGAGGACCACTTCAGCGATTGGGCGGTGCCACAGGTTCGTCAGTTGTACGCGGACGGTCGCGGCTTCGCCGAGCGCCGGCACATTCACACGGTCCTGTTCGACCACCTCGGCGCGGTGTATCGCGACGACGATCCCGTGCCGGTCGACTTGGCCCTCGATCATGGCTACGACGGCCTGGTCATCGGCTGGTTCGACGGCGTCGGTGGCCGCGACGCGGCGTCGCTGCATGCGGACCTCAGCAGTTCGGCGGTGCCGAAGCTGCTGGCCGGTTCACCGATCGAGATCGCGAGCTCGTGGACGCCGTCGGCGGGGGAGAACGATCCGCGCGACGTCCCGATGGATCTCGGTTCGAAAGCCGGAGGTTCCGAGCGGCTCGTGCAGCTGTTCTTCGTCGACGGCGACGTGCGCGACGCGCTCCCGGCGTTGCGCGCGTACACGGATGCCATCGAGTCCGACGGATTCGCGGTGCCGCGGCTCGTCGCACCGTTTCTGCGAACCGTCGTCGGTACCGACCGCTACGTCGACGAGTTGTGGTGAGCCTGAAAGGGAGATGATGGGAGCTTCGACACCGGATGACGATGAGGTGTCGAACCCTGTATCGGCACCCAACGACTGGCCTTCGCACTTGCGTGTCGGATCACTGAGATTCGTCCGTTCCAGCGCACATTTCGAGGCGACGATCGCGTTCTATCGCGACCTCGTCGGGCTGCCGGTGATCGACGAGTTTCGAGACAGCTACGGCGAGGATGGAACCATCTTCGGACTGCCCGGATGGCCCAACCATCTGGAGATCGTTCGTTCCCACGACGGTCGGATCTCTGTGAACGAGTTCGATGACCTCGTCTTGTACCTTCCCGATGCAGGAGCAGTAGAGGACGCGACTCGAAAGCTCCGCGCCAACGGGGTCGAGCCGGCTCCCGTGCAGCATCCCTACTGGAAGGACTGGGGCGGCACGACCTTCCTCGACCCGGACGGACGCAAGATCATCTACGTCTCGTGGATCTACGGACCG
>JBKPCL010000132.1:0-3526 GCA_046727335.1 Actinomycetota bacterium | reverse complement strand
TGGATCGACCCGGCGCTGCGGACGCCGGTCCTTGTCGTCTCCGACTCGGAAGGTCTCGCGCGCGACACCGTGTGGTCGCCCGGTCGTGACGACCTCGAGCCCCCCGCGCTGCTTCCCGCGCCCATTCCCGCGCGCTCGCGGAGCAAGGTCGGCGAGGTCCTCGACGGCGTGCTCGCGGGCGACGAGGTGGACGTCGACGAGATCGTCGCGTTGCTGTCGGCGCGCGGATCCGAAGTGGTGCAGGTTGCCGCCGTCGCCGACGACTTGCGTCGCGAAATCGTCGGCGACGAAGTGACGTTCGTCCGGAACCGGAACATCAACTACACGAACGTCTGCACGTTCAAATGTCGCTTCTGCGCGTTCTCCAAGGGTCCGCTCTCGCTGAACCTGCGCGGCAACCCATACCTCCTCGAGATGGAGGAGATGCAACGGCGTGTCGTCGAGGCGGTCGACTGCGGCGCGACCGAAGTGTGCCTGCAGGGGGGCATCCATCCGGACTTCGACGGCGACTATTACGTCGAGGTCGCACGCGCCGTGAAGGCCGTCGCTCCGCAGATCCACGTGCACGGGTTCACCGCGCTCGAGGTGACGGAAGGGGCCCGCCGGCTCGACATGCCGCTGGCCGATTACCTCCGACGGCTCCAAGACGCCGGACTCGCGACCCTGCCCGGCACCGCGGCCGAGATCCTCGACGACGAAGTGCGCGCGGTCATCTGTCCGGACAAGGTCACCACCGACGAATGGTTGGACGCGCACCGCACCGCGCACGGCGTAGGTCTGCGCTCGAACGTGACGATCATGTTCGGCACTGTCGAACGTCCAGTCCACGTCGCGCGCCATCTCGTACGCACGCGCCAGCTGCAGAAGGAGACGGGTGGGTTCACGGAATTCGTCCCGTTGCCGTTCGTGCACATGGCGACGCCGATCTTCTTGCAGGGCAAGGCGCGTCGCGGTCCCACGTGGCGCGAAGTGTTGTTGATGCACGCCGTCGGGCGTATCGCGTATCGCGGCTGGATCGACAACGTGCAGGTGTCGTGGGTGAAGTGCGGGGTCGCGGGGGCGCGTCAGGTGTTGCGAGCCGGCGCCAACGATCTCGGCGGCACGCTCATGGACGAGAACATCTCCCGCGCGGCCGGCGCCGCGCACGGCCAGGAGCTCGACGAGGCCGAGTTCCGCCAGATCGTCGAACCGCTCGGCCGCACGCTCGCGCAGCGCACGACGCTGTACGGCCGTACCCGGACCGTCGGTCACCGCCTCCGGCCGCCCGACGATCACCGGCACGGTGATGGTGGTGACACGCCCGTCGCGCTCCTCGGGACAGCAGTCGGGCGATGACGCGCTTCGACGTTGTCGCAGTCGGCAATGCACTCGTCGACGTCCTGTCCCACGAGGACGACGACTTCGTCGCCCGAATGTCGCTCGAACGCGGCGCGACGACGATGGTCGATGCCGCGCGGTCGGAGGAGATCTACCGGGAGATGGGCCCGGCAACCGAGGTCTCCGGCGGTTCCGCGGCGAACACCGCCGCGGGCGTCGCGTCGTTCGGTGGCCGCGCCGCATTCGTCGGGCGAGTCGCGGACGACTCGTTCGGCAAGATCTTCGCCCACGACCTTCGCAACGCGGGCGTGACGTTCGAGTCGCAGTTCTCCGACAACGACCTGCCGACGGGCCGTTGCCTCGTGATCGTCACGCCGGACGCCCAACGGACGATGTGCACCTACCTCGGCACCGCGAGCGCGCTCGACGCCGAGTACATCGATGGTCACGTCATCGGCAACACGTCCGTGACCTATCTCGAGGGTTATCTGTGGGACCAGCCGGAAGCGAAAGCGGCGATCCGCAAGGCCGCCGAGCTCGCGCACGAGGGCGGTCAGCGCGTGGCGCTCACCTTGAGCGACCCGTTCTGCGTGGAACGCCACCGTGACGAGTTCACGCGGCTCATAGAGCGCGACGTCGACATTCTCTTCGCCAACGAGCACGAGATCCTGTCGCTGTACCAGCTCGATTCCTTCGACGACGCGCTGCAGCGTGTCCGTGGCGTGAGTGAAGTCGCGGCGCTCACGCGTGGCCCGCGCGGGTCGATCATCGTCGCCGGTGACGAGGTGCACGTCATCGACGCTCACCCGACGCGGGTCGTCGACACGACGGGCGCCGGCGATCTCTACGCGGCTGGCTTCCTGTACGGGTTCACGCACGAGCGTCCGCTCCAGGTGTGCGGGCGCCTCGCATCACTGGCCGCGGCGGAGGTGATCTCGCATCTCGGCGCGCGACCGGAGACGTCGTTGCGCGAGCTCGCGTCCCGCGCGCTGAGCAGCTGATGCCGCGCCTGCCTCGCTATCGCACGGGCGACCCCGAGCTGGACCAGCGGATCGCGGATCTCGTCGCCGAGCTGGGCGACGTGCGCGACAGCGACCTCATCTTCGAGATGATCGTGTCGGCGGTGCGACTCGCACGCGACCGCGCCTCGCGCGGCGACTTGAAGCTCGCAAACGCGGCGCTGAAAGAGATGCGCTACGCGTTCGCGGTCTTCGAGCCGTACCGGGCGGCGCGCAAGGCGGCGATCTTCGGCTCGGCCCGTACCACCGAGGACGACCCGCTGTACGAGCAGACCGTCGCCCTCGCCCGCGAGCTCGCGGCGGCGGACTGGATGGTCATCACGGGTGCGGGGCCCGGGATCATGGAGGCGGGCATCGACGGCGCGGGTGCCGCCAACTCGTTCGGCGTCGGGATCCGCCTGCCGTTCGAGGCGGTGACCACGCAGTTTCTCGCGGACGACCCGAAGCTCGTCAACTTCCGGTACTTCTTCACGCGCAAAGTGACGTTCGTGAAGGAAGCGCACGCATTCGTGCTGCTGCCTGGCGGCTTCGGCACGCTCGACGAGGCGTTCGAGCTGCTCACGCTCGTGCAGACCGGCAAGGCGCCACCCGCACCGATCGTGCTGCTCGACGTGCCCGGCGGGACGTACTGGCTGTCGTGGATGCAGTTCGTCGAGCACGAGCTGCGAGCGCGCGGCTACATCTCACCGGAGGACGAGCACTTCGTGACGATCACCGACGACGCCGCTGTCGCGCTCAACGAGATCACCGGCTTCTACCGCAACTATCACTCGCTACGGTTCGTCGGCGGCGATCTCGTACTGCGGTTGCATCAGCTGCCGTCACCGGACCAGCTCGCGCGCATGAACGAGGAGTTCGCCAACATCTTGGTGAGCGGCAAGATCCAGCCGGTCGAGACGAGCAAGGCCGAGATCGCGGACAACGACGTGCCCGAACTGCCCCGGCTCGGCCTGCGGTTCGACCGGCACTCGTACGCGCGATTGCGGCAGCTCATCGAGCGGATCAACGAGGCGGTTCCCGTCGCGCCGCCGTCAGCGTCGTCGACGCCAGCTCAGTCGCCCGACGTGCTTTCCCTCGACAACACCTGAATCGCTTTCGCGACCGCGCGCCGCGCCTGTAACAGCCGCTTCTCTTCGGCAGCCGCACCGGCTCCGTGCCGGCCGTCCGGATCACGAGCGGCGTCCGACAAG
>JBKPCL010000131.1:0-12170 GCA_046727335.1 Actinomycetota bacterium | reverse complement strand
CTGTCGACCGCGAGCGTGGCCCGAGCGGCCCGGCGGCGAAGCCGCCGAGAGCGGAAGATTTGAACGGTGCGCCGGCCGTTCAGTCGGCCAGGTCTCCCAACAGCACGTCGACGAGGTCGGCTTGCAATTCGGTGAGCCAGGCGTACATGCGCAGGAGTTGAGCGCGCGCATCGTGCGGATCGACGGCTATGTCCGCAGGGTCGTCGTCCTCGGTGATCCCGGCGGCGGTGCCGACGATCAGGCGGGCGTCGTTGAGCACGCCGAGCCACTGAGCTTCACCGTCCGCGTCGAGCGTGATCTCGACGCCACCCCGCTTCTTCGGCCGCCCAGAATCGAGCGTCGTGGTGAGGGCGTCGAGCGCGGCCAGGCGCGACGACACGAGCTCACCGTGCGACTGGCCCTGCCACCTCGCTTCGGCGCTCTCCTCGGTGGGATCGAGATATGCCGTCGGGTAGAGCCGTTCGCTCACAGGTCCGCTATCGGCCGGCGCGACGACGAACTCCCGGACGTCACGCGCGAGCTCGCGCAACAACGCGACCTCGTCCTCGTGCAACGTGACAACGAGGGTGGGACCCTCACCCCGGCGGAAGACGCGCGTCCGCGCCACGTCAGCGATCTTTCTGCATCGTCGCCCACAAGCCATGGGCGTGCAGCCGCGCGACATCGATCTCGCACTCGTCCCGTGTCCCGCTCGCGACGACGGCCTTGCCGTCGTAGTGGACCTGCAACATCAGCCGCGTCGCCTTCTCGCGCGAGTATCCGAACACCTTCTGGAAGACGAGCACGACGTACGACATGAGGTTGATCGGGTCGTTCCAGACGATGACGATCCACGGCACGTCCGTCGTGGTCTCTTCGTCTCCGAGAAGCTCCTCGACGGTGTCGGGAACCTGGATCGTCTCGGTACCCGTCCCGGTCATGGCGAGTCCGGACGTACCTCTTCGGCAATTCGCGACAGCAGCCCGTTCACGAACCGACCGGAGTCCTTCGTGGAGTACTGCTTCGCGAGCTCGACCGCCTCCGTGATGATCACCGGCGTCGGCGTCTCCGGCATCCAGCACAATTCGTAGGTGCCGAGTCGCAGGAGCGCGCGGTCGAGGACGGGCATCCGTTCGAGCGCCCAGTGCTCCGAGTACTTCCGAATCAGCGCGTCGATCTCCTCGCGGTGCGCGTCGGCACCACAGACGATCTCTTGCGCGTACTCGTCGGGCGGAACGGGCAGCTCGGCCACGAGGTCGATTCCACTGATTCCGCGCTGCTCGCACTCGTACGCGAGGCCGAGTGCTCGTTCCCGCGCCGATCTGCGCGTTGGCACCAGCCCTCCTCCGCGCGGGCTCAGGCCCGCGACAGGTACTCGGCCGACCGCGTGTCGACCTTCACCCGGTCGCCCGGATTGACGAACAGCGGTACCTGGACGACCAGGCCCGTCTCGAGCGTCGCCGACTTGCGCGCGCCCGACACGCGGTCGCCCTGCATGCCGGGCTCGGTCTCGGTCACCTGCAGCTCGACCGCGGCCGGCAAGTCGACGCCGATGATCTCGTCCTTGTACGTGGGCAGGACGGCAGTGTCGCCTTCCTTGAGGAAGTTGACGGCGGTGCCGACGTTCGTCGACGGCACGTGCAACTGCTCGTAGCTCTCGTTGTCCATGAAAACGTAATCCGTACCCTCGCGGTACAGGAATTGCATCTCGCGCTTGTCGATGACCGCGAGCGGCACCTTCTCGTCGGCGCGGAACGTCCGGTCGAGCACCGCGCCGCTGCGAACGTTCTTCAGCTTGGTGCGCACGAACGCGCCGCCCTTGCCCGGCTTCACGTGCTGGAACTCGACCACCGTCACCAGGCCCTCCGGCAGGTCGAGCGCCATGCCGTTCTTCAGGTCGTTGGTGGAGATACTCACAACACGAGATCCTTCGGGGTGAGGGTCAGCGGCTCGGCTCCTGTCGCGGTGACCACCACCGTGTCCTCGATCCGGACGCCGCCGACACCGGGGAGGTACACGCCCGGCTCGACGGTGACGACGTCGCCGACGAGCAACGTATCACGAGCTGTCGACGCGACTCGCGGTGCCTCGTGGATCTCGAGACCGACTCCGTGACCAGTGGAATGCGAGAACGCGTCGCCCCATCCTGCGGCCGCGATCACGTCGCGCGACGCGCGGTCGACGGCTGCACACTCGACGTCGGCGGCAACCTTCGCACGCCCGGCCTGTTGACTCTCCAACACGACGTCGTACAGGTAGCGCGCATCGGCGCCGGGATCGCCGACCGACACTGTCCGCGTCATGTCCGAGCAGTAGCCGTCGACGATGCAGCCGAAGTCGCAGACGATGAGCTCGTGACGTCCGATGCGCCGGTCGCTCGGACGCGCGTGCGGTTTGGCGCCGTTCGGCCCCGAGGCGATGATCGGATCGAAGCTGTTGCCGCTCGCGCCTCGTTCCCGCATCGCGAACTCGAGCGCGAGCGCGAACTCCTCCTCGGTGATGCCGTCGGCAAGCCGCGGCAGCAGCGACTGAAACGCGTCGTCGGCAATCGCGCACGCGGCACGGACGCGATCGACCTCTCCTGTGTCCTTCACACGCCGCAGGTCCTCGACGAGCAGCCCCGCGGGAGCGAGCGTGACACCTTCGAAGGTCGACGCGAAGTCGCGTTGATCGGCCCACGTGATGCTGTGGTCTTCCAGCCCGAGGCGCGCGCCGGCCGCGACGGCCGGGGCGAGCAGTTGCCGCTGCGCGGCCATCGTGATGCCGATCTCGATGTGCGCGGCGACGTTGGCGGCGCCGAGTTGCTCCTTGGACTGCTCGATGTACCGGCCGTCGGTGACGAAGAGCGCGTCGTCGGCACTGACGAGCAGCATGCCGGCCGAGCCGGTGAAGCCGGTCAGGTAGCGAACGTTGGCGAGCTTGGTCACGAGCAGCGCGTCGAGCTCTGCCTCCTCGAATCGGGCGCGCAGTCGCGGCAACCGACCGGCGATGTCGAGCGGTGCGAGGTTCATGTTCCCCGCTCCAGGCGCCTGCGGCGCCGGGCCGCTCGGGCCCCGTTCACTGCTCGGCGGGGTACCCGCCTCGCGACGTTCACTCATGCCTTCTCCTCCAAGAGGGCGGCGGCGGCTTCGACCGCGAGGCGGTAGCCCGTTCCGCGGAGTCCGGTGATCGTGCCGTCCACCACGGGCGAGATCACCGACGTGTGCCGCCACGCCTCACGTGCGTACGGATTCGAAAGGTGCAGTTCGATCTTCACGCCGTCGAACGTCGCCAACGCGTCGGCGAGCGAGAAGGCGTAGTGCGTGAGGGCGCCGGCGTTGCAGATGATCGCGCCACAGCGGTTCCGGGCACCGTGGATCGCGTCGATGAGCGCGCCCTCGTGGTTCGACTGGACGTGCTCCACTTCGTGGCCGAGCTTCGCGGCGGTCTCTCCTGCGATGCCGACGAGGTCGTCGAGCGTCGCCGTTCCATAGTGCTCGGGCTCGCGTTCGCCGAGCAGGTTCAGGTTCGGGCCCGACAACAACAGGATCGTCGCCATCACACCTCCACTCCTACGGCGGCGAGCGCCTTGGCGACCGCCGCTCCGTCCGGATCGTCGGCCCGCTCGATTCCGTTCGGCCCTTGGAGCATGAACGTGAGCGTCCCGCTCGACTTCTTGTCGCGCGCCATGACCGACAACACCTCGTCACCGCGAATCCCGGCGGGCGCATGCGTTTCCAGACCGAGCGCGGCGACGACCTGTTCATGGCGCTGCACCGCTTCCGGAGGGATGCGTTCGAGCGTGCCGGCGAGATGAGCGGCGAAGACCAATCCGACCGCAACCGCCTCACCGTGCATCAAGCTGTGCGCCGACGCGATCTCGAGCGCATGGCCGAGCGTGTGACCGTAGTTCAGCACCGCGCGGACGCCACTCTGCTCGAGCTCGTCTGCTTCGACGTAGCGCGCCTTGATCGCCGCGCATTCGACGACGACCGACGCGAGAACCGCGGGATCGCGAGCTCGCAAGCCATCGGTGTCGAGCGCCTCGAGCTCGCCACCCATGAGCGCGTACTTCGCGACCTCACCGAGTCCCGACCGATACTCGCGTTCGGGCAACGTGCTCAGTACCGACGGGTCGGCGAGCACCGCGAGCGGTTGGCGGAAGGCGCCCACGAGGTTCTTGCCTTCGGGAAGATTCACGCCGGTCTTGCCGCCGATCGCGGCGTCGATCATCGCCAAGAGGCTGGTCGGCACCTGCACGACGTCGATGCCGCGGTAGTACACCGACGCCGTGAAGCCGGCGGTGTCGCCCACGACCCCACCTCCCAACGCGACGACCGAGTCACCTCGCAGGAGGCCCGAGCGGGCGAACGCGCGGCTCAGCTCATCCACTGTGTCGAGGGTTTTGTGCTCCTCGCCGTCACCCATCAGGAACGTCGAGTGTGCGACGCCCGCGCCGTCGAGCGCGCGTCGGATCGACGCACCGTGCAACTCGTCGATCCGAGGTTGGGTCACGATGGCGGCGCGACGGCGTCCGCGCAGGACGGTCATGAGTTCGGCGATCGCGGCGTCGCCGACGACGATGTCGTAGCTGCGCGGTCCGAGGTCGACGTGCACGCGAGTCACGACACGGCCTCGCGGCATGCGGCGAGCACGGCGTCGACGACTTGTGCGATGTTGCGGTCCGCCGTTTCCACGGCGACGTCGGCGGCGGCTTCGTAGGCTGGCGCGCGAATCGCGTCGAGCTGGGTCAGCGCGCCGTGCGGATCGCCGGCCAGCAACGGCCGGGTCGAGCCGTCCCCTACACGCGCCGCGAGAATCTCGACCGGCGCCTGTAACCAGACGACGGTGCCCGCATCGCGCAGCCGGCGCCGATTCTCGGGATCCGTCGCGGCGCCGCCGCCGCACGCGATCACCAACGGTTCGGGCGACGCGCAGGCATCGGCGACCGCTTGTCGCTCGAGCGCGCGAAATGCGGGTTCTCCCTTCGATGCCCACAACTCCTCGAACGGCACGCCGGCGAGTGCGACGACGAGATCGTCGGTGTCGACGAAGGGGCGGCCGAGCCGTGCCGCGCACGCCCGGCCGACCGTGGTCTTGCCGGCGCCCATCAGCCCGATCAACACGAGGTGTTTGCGTTCCATCGGCTGTCAGCGCAGCGATGCGCGATATGCATCGTGGTTGCGCACGAATTCGTCGACCGAATCGCCGCCGAACTTCCGCAGTGCTTCACCGGCGAGCACGAGCGCGACCATCGTTTCGGCGACGACTCCGGCGGCCGGAACCGCGGTGACGTCCGTGCGCTCCTTGAAGGACACCGTCTCGGCCTTGGTCTCGACGTCGACGGTCTTGAGCACCGGGCGGTTCAGCGTCGCGAGTGGCTTCATCGAGACTCGGGCGACGAGAAGGTCTCCGGTTGTCATGCCGCCTTCGATGCCACCGGCGCGTGATGACTCGCGGCGGTATTCGCGCGTCTCGGCGTCCCACACGATCGGGTCGTGTGCGTCGCTGCCGCGTCCTCCGGCGACCGTGAAACCCTCGCCGATCTCGACCGCCTTCATCGCCTGGATGCTCATCAACGCCTGGGCGAGCATGCCGTCGATGCGTCGGTCCCAGTGCACGTGCGAACCGAGGCCCGGTGGCACTCCGTAGCCGAGCACTTCGAGCACGCCGCCGAGCGAGTCGCCGGCCTTGGCGGCTTCCTTGATCTCGCGGATCATCTCGGCTTCGGCGGCGGGATCGAAGCACCGCACTTCCGACGCGTCGACCGTTGCGAGGTCATCGGGTTCCGGCCGTGACGAGGGTGTCGTCGCCACGCTGCCGAGCTGCACGACGTGCGAGAGCACCGAAACCTCAAGCTGTTCGAGCAACCGCTTCGCCAGCGCGCCGGCCGCGACGCGCGCAGCCGTCTCACGTGCGGACGCCCGCTCCAACACATCGCGCGCGTCGGCGAAGCCGTACTTCTGCATACCGGCGAGATCGGCGTGGCCGGGGCGCGGTTGCGTGAGCGGTGACTTCGTCGCACCGGGCGCCGCCGACATCTCTTCGTTCCAGCGCCCGGTCTCCCACTCGGTGTTGCGGATGATGATCGCGACAGGAGAACCGAGCGTCCGGCCGTGACGTACGCCGCCGAGGAACTCGATGTCGTCGCGCTCGAAGCGCATACGTGGGCCGCGTCCATAGCCGAGCCGGCGCCGCGCCAGCTCGTCTCCGATGTCCTCGATCAGGATGGGAAGTCCGGCGGGGAGGCCCTCGACGGTGACCACCAGCGCGGGCCCGTGGGACTCGCCCGCCGTCAGGAACCGCAACAACGCGCGCCTCTCTTCGAGGATTCTTCGAGGGCTGCTCCGACCGTCAGAGCATCTGGCAAAGCTTACGGCAGCACGCGACGACGCCCGGGCCGATCAGGCCCGGGCGTGCGGATCGCGTTGGTGTCGTGTCAGCCGGAAGCTGCCGCGGTCGTCGGCGTCGTGCTCGTACCACTGCCAGCGGTGCTGGCCGTCGCCGTCGCCGGCGGAGCCGTGAACATGCGGGCAGTGATCTGCACCGTGAGGGTCGGTGGCACACCGTGGCCGGCGAAGATGTCGCCAACCGGGCCTCCGTCGAGCCCGCCTGAGTTCGCGTCGTTGCCGGGGGTGATCTGAACCACGTCGATGACGACCACGCGGGGAATTGCCATGAGGTGATCGAGATAGTCGAGCACTTCGTGCACGCCTCCCTTCACCGAAATGGTCAGCCCGATCGGCGTCGTCCCTCCAACACTCACAGCGCCTGTGCCGGGCGCGCTCGCCTGCTGGCTCGGCGCCACTGATTGCCAGCTCACCTGCGTTTCCGCGGCGATCTGATTCGCCTGGCGGATGAACGTCGCGATGGCCGGATTCGCGGGAACCGCCGCACGCAGCTTCGCGACTTGCGCGTCGATCTGCTTACTCCGCGCCTTCAGGTCCTGCAGATGGGAGAGCTGCGCTTGTGCAGCCTGCAGGTCCTTCTCCGCCGCAGTTGTCGCCTTGTGCGCCTTCGATTTTTGCGAATTGATCGGCGAGAGCACGAACATGTACCAAACGGCGAGGACGACGACCCCGGCGACGGCGCCGACGATCAGGTTCTTGGTCTTCATCGTGCTCCCTTGACGAAGCTTTGGAGACGGTCACTGCGCGCGCCATCGGTGAGCGTGGCGCTCGCAGAGAACGTCACGCCGTCAGCGCTGCCGAACTTGCTGCGTTGCGCGTTGGAGAGGATCACAGCTGCAACGCCGGGTGCCTTCGCCATCTTGTCGAGCCACGCAGCAAGGGACGGGAAGTCAGGAGCGAATCCCTCGAATGTCAGGGTGCCCGTGATCGTCGCCGGAGCCGGCGCGGTGACAACCGGCGTGCCCACACCACTCGAAGTGCCCGACGACGAGCCGCTCCCTGCAAGGGTCGACGAGCCGCTACTTCCGCTCGAGGCCGGCGACGAGCCAGTCGTCCCGGTCGTGGAGGAGGAACTCGCTGTCGGCGAGAGTGCGAGTGTGTGCGTGCCTTGGAAGCTCGTGAGGAACACGCCGTTGGGCAAGGCGGCGCCCAGACCGTTCAGCACCTTGGTCCACGACACGTCCGTACCCAGGAGCTCTTGCATCTGCGCTTGCAGTGCAGCGACATCGTTTGATTTCGCTTGCACCGGCGCGAGCGCCGTGATCTGCGACTGCACCGTGGCCATCTGCGACTCGACATGCGCCTTCTTCGACTTCTCGCTGGACACGCCCTGCTGTGCGAACACGGTGAGACCGCCCAGGAGCACGATGCCGGCGCCGACCGCGGCGGCGACTTTCGGGTTCAGCTGGAAGTTCGGCTTCGTGATGCTGCGTCCGCCACTCTTGCTCTTGGTGCGGGGCAAGAGGTCGACGACGGTGCCGACGCCCGCGCCGCCGAGCGCAAGTCCGACCGCAGCGGGCAGGTACGGGTCGAGGCGCGGCAGCTCCGAGTCGGGGAACCCGATATCACCGATGGCGAGGTGCTCGCGCGGTTGCGCCATCTCCACCGGCACGCCGACAAGCGCCGTCAGCCGCTCACAGAGCCCCGGCAGCTGCGACGAACCACCCGTTGCGACCACTCGTCCGAGCCGACCGGCTCCCGGCTGGTTCCGGTAGTAGTCGACGGAGCTACGAACCTCGTCGAGCAAGATCGCCAACGGACGCTCGACGGCCGTGCGCGCGCGAACAACGAGCTCGTCGTTGCTGGGCGCCCCGAGTTGGCGCTTCAATGCCTCGGCCGTCTCGGCGGGAATGGAGAGGTCGGTCGCGATGGCGTCCGTCAGCTCGCGACCACCAGTGCCGAGCACACGTACGAAACGTGGGACACCACCTTCATGGACGGTGATGGTCGTCACTCCGCCACCGAAGGAAACAATGCCTTCGGCGCCGACGCCGTGGTCGGCAACCGCGACGCCCCCCGCCATCGCGGGCTGCAGTGCAGGCACGCTCCGGGCAAGGGCTCGCGTGAGAGCAAGCGCCATCAGATCGACGGCAGCGACGGGCAAGCCGCCGGCCTCGACCGCCGCGACCAAGCGTGCAACCGTGGCCTCTTGGGCAGCCGCAAGCAAGACCCGCATCGTCTGCGGGCCGTCTTCGTGCATGTCGGTTCCGACGATCGCGAAGTCGAGGACCGCGTCATCGATCGGAATCGGGATGAGCTCGCCGGCCTGGAAC
Organism: Actinomycetota bacterium; assembly: GCA_046727335.1. GTDB lineage: Bacteria > Actinomycetota > Acidimicrobiia > IMCC26256 > PALSA-610 > JBKPCL01. The sequence continues at coordinate 3,529 of JBKPCL010000131.1, read as the reverse complement.
TTGAGTGCGCTGCCGAGCTCGTCCTTCGTCATGAGCGGCATCTCGACCTGGCGCACAATGACACGCGGACTCGCCAAGCCGACGCGGACCGGTGTCTTCTTCAACCCGACCTCGGCGCGCAGCCGCTCCACGGCCTCGCTGACCGCGTGATCGTCGGCAACCTCGCCCTCGCGCATGGCGTCGCGTGGCAGCGCGACCTGCGCGAACAAATCGAGGCGCGGGATGCTCCCGGCGGAAACCTCGGCGACCGTGACGGCGTTGGTGCCGACATCGAGGCCGATCAGGCGGCGGGCCATGCGTCCCCTCCTCGGAATGTCTGGGACTCGAGATAGCTGTCGAGATCGCGTTCACGGATTCGGAAGTGCTTCCCGACCCGAATGGCGGGGAGCGCGCCCGCTCGTATGAGCCGGTACACGGTCATGGTCGACACCCTCATGGAGCCGGCCACCTCGCGGACCGTGAGAAGTCGATACTCGCGATCCACGCACTCACCTCCGTTCGCGACGCGAAGCGTCCAGGGACAACAATCGGCAACGAACGCATCACCCTGAACCCGCAGTTGTCAGCGCGGGCGATTTCCCGCTTTCAGCCGGGTCGTCCCGGCCCTGGGCAAAGCCCGTCCAGACCGCCCCGACGATCGGGCCGCACACGTAGGCAAGACCGGCAACGAGTACCAGCCAGAACACCGGCTCGGGAAAGGTGTGAGGTACGCAGAATGCACCCAGGAGGAATGCGGTGAGGCTGCGGAGCACGATCGGCTTGCCGTTGCGCGCCGCCCACACAATCGCGAAGACCACCGGCGGCATGAGGTAGTAGGCGAAGATCACCGGCTCGAATGCGAGGCGGGCCAACATGATGACTCCAACGGCCGCGAGCAGCGTGTCGGTGTCGGCGCGGCAGCGGACACGTACCGCGACCACAAGGGCCGCCGCACCCCACACGATCCGCTGCAGCGTCGCGTGCACCTCAGCAGTGCGATGCGCGCCGGCGCGGTACCAGAGCTGTGAATGGCCGAGACGAGCCGTCTCCAGCGGACTCGTCAAGGCGTGCCACACGTCAGCCGGCGTCGACAACACGAATGGCACCATCACGAGGGCCGGAATACCGAATGCGTAGAAGGCGACGATCGCGCGCTGGCCGCGCGGAGCAGCCGCCACGATCGGGATCGCCGGCCACACGACCCATTGTTTGAACAGCAGCCCTACCGCGAGCCAGACGCCGACGGCGCGCCAGCTCCCTCGGCCTGCGGCGAGACACGCAGCAAGTAGGCACGCGCACGCGATCGTGTCCTCGGCGTGCAGATAGACCACCGAGGCCCAACTCATTGCGATGAAGATCAGGATCTGCGCCGTGATCGTGCGCGCGCGAGATGAGGGCTGCACCGCCCGGCCGGCGACGACGAGCAGGGGCAGGGAACCAACGAATGCGGTCGCGGGTCCGAGCAACAGGAACATCTGCGGATGGCGCTGCGGGTACACCAGGTCCCCCAGCAAGCCGAAGTGGTCGCCGATCCACGGCACGAACGCGAGCAACACCGGCAGTGCCGGCGTATAAGGCCAGCCGGTGCGGGGGTCCGCGACCTCGTAGAGCCGAAAGACTGCGCCGTCGGACACGTACCGAGCCGGACGGAGTGGGACCCACACGTCCGGAGGCATGCGCCACCAGTGCAAGTGCTCCGCAGCTGGGCGGACCACGAGGCACACGAGCATCGTGACGCCGACAGAGGCGAGCGTGAGGATCAGCGCAGTGATCGCGATCGCCCGACGCGACGTTTCTCGAATCTCAGTCGAGGCAGTGTCATGGTTGGCCGCCATCGGAGGCCCAATCGGCACGGACCTCGCGAAGTTGACGGGAACGGCGCGCTTCAGCGACTCAGGCTGCGGTACCAGTCGTGGAGCTGGGCGCCGAACAGCACGAACGTCATCGCGCCGGCGGCGAGAAACGGACCGAAGGGGACGCGCTGCTTGCGGGTCGCGACGCCGGCCGCCATCAGTGCGATACCGACGACCGCGCCGTAGAAGAAGCCCGCGAAGAATCCGCCGAGGACCTCGAACCAGCCGAGCCACCCCAGAAACAGGCCGAGTAGGAACGACAGCCGCACGTCACCGAATCCCATCCCTCGAGGAACGGCGACGTGGAGCGCGAAGAAGAAGCTGAACGCGATCGCGGCGCCGAGCAGCGCCCGGCCGAACGTGGCCCAATCGTGCTCGATCGCCGACGCAACGAGGAGCAGCGCGCCGCCGAGCATGCCGACCGGGTACAGGACACGGTTCGGCAGCAGATGATGGTCGAGATCGATCGCCGACAGCGCGACGAGACCGCCGGTGAGGACCAAGTAAGCGGGCAGCGCCCACGAATCGTGGAACCGCGCGCCGACCGCGGCAAAGAGCACCGCCGTCACCAGCTCGACGAACGGGTAGCGCCACGAGATGCGCGCGTCGCAGTGCCGGCACCGGCCGCCCAGCGCGAGCCAGCCCAGCAACGGGACGTTGTCACGCGGCGAAATCGGCCTGTCGCACGCCGGACAGTGCGATGCCGGCACGACGACCGACTCCCTTCTCGGAACACGCCAGATGACGACGTTGCAGAAGGAGCCGACGGCGAGGCCGAGAACGGCGCAAACGATGATGGCGAACGCGGTCATGACCGTGGAAGAGGGTAGGTCGACGGACGCCAGCCGGCCGGGACCCGACTGGCACCGTCTTCTCTACTGATGTCTCACCACGACGTCTGCCATGACGCAGAGCCCTGCGCCGGGGCACTGTTCGCGGTGCACGGCAACACGCCGGGGGCGGCCGCAAACATTGTCTCGGCCGTGGTCGAGTTGGCGTCGTCGGAGAGATAGAAGCATGTGCCGGATTTCGAGTAGGCGGCGAACACGATGTACGACCTGCTCGCCGGGTTCACCGACACCGACTTCGGACCGGTCGAACCAGCGACTGCAGGAGCGAACGCCAACCCCGGTTCCGACGCCGTCAGCGTCGGTACGTCCGCGAAGGTGTAGTCCTGCTTGTCGCTGTAGACCGTCTTCGCCGCGATCAACGCGTTCCTGAGAGTGGTGTGTGCGGCACGATCCTCTGCCCGGTGCTGGGCCCCGAGGAAAACGGGGATGAGGATCGCAATCAAGATGGCAAGGATGAGCACAACCACCATCAGTTCGATCAGCGTGAAGCCGTCCTGTCGGTCCCGGCGTCCCAAGGAGACGGAACCGCTGTCCATAGTTGTTCCCCTTCGTTGTGTCCTTCCCCCCCAACGACAATGCGGTCAATGAAGAGCGTGGGTCCGGGACCGTGGCCCCGGACCCACTTGCAACTTCAGGTGTCAGTTGCTGCTACCAGGAGGCGTTCCACGCAGCAGGCGCGGCACCGCACGCGTTGTTGGAGTCCACGGCGTACTGGACACCGGTCGGCGTCACCGTGCCGTCAACCTCGACGTCCTGCAGCCAGAAGCACGACCCCGACTTCGAGTAACTGTTCAACGTCAGGATCTGGCTCGCCTGCGTACCAGCGCCGCTCACCGCGAAACCGAC
>JBKPCL010000130.1:0-10437 GCA_046727335.1 Actinomycetota bacterium | reverse complement strand
CGCGGCGAGGATGACGCCGGTCGCGGCGACGACCGCATACCAGCGACTCGTCAAGAACGCACCGATCAACGAGAGGAACTCGCCGATGAACCCGGAGAACCCGGGCAGTCCGATCGACGCGAACGTCGTCGCCACGAACAGCCCGCCGAACACGGGCAGCACTTTCCAGACGCCGCGGTAATCGCCGAGCTCGTACGTGTGGCGACGCTCGTAGAGCATGCCGACCAGGAGGAACAACGCGCTGGTCGTCAGACCATGCGACAGCATCGTGAAGACGCCGCCCGAGATGCCTTGGCGTGTTAAGGCGAAGATTCCGAGGATCACGAACCCAAGGTGCGCAACCGACGAGTACGCGATGATCCGTTTCAGGTCCGGTTGCATCGCGGCGACGATCGCGCCGTACGTGATGCCGATCACCGCGAGGACGAGGAGCACCGGGGCCAGGTCGACGGCCGCTTGTGGGAAGAACGGCACCGCGAAACGCAGGAAGCCGTAGGTGCCGACCTTGAGCAGCACGCCGGCGAGGACGACAGAACCGGCCGTCGGCGCGTCGGTGTGCGCGTCGGGAAGCCACGTGTGGAACGGGAACAGCGGCACCTTCACCGCGAACCCGATCGCGAACGCGAGGAACAGGAGCCGCGCCGTCGTCGTCGAGAGCGAGCCTGCGTGCGACGCCCAGTCGCTGAGCGTCCGGACGTCGAAGGTGAGATTGCCGGTCGCGCGCTGATGCAGGAACCCGACCGACAGGAGGCCGACGAACAAGAACGCCGATCCTGTCATCGTGAACAGGAAGAACTTGATCGCTGCGTAGCGGCGGTTGCCGTGTCCCCATTCGGCGATCAGGAAGTACATCGGCACGAGCATGAACTCGAAGAAGACGAAGAAGAGGATGGCGTCGAGGGCGAGGAACACGCCGATCACCGTTGCTTCGAGGAACAGCATCCAGACGGTGAAGGCTTTCGGGTTCTCGATCTCTGCGGACGCGAGGAGGCCGATCGGGATGAGCAGCGCGCTCAACGCGACCATGAACAGGCTGATGCCGTCGACGCCGAGCGTCCAACTGATACCGAGCACCGGCATCCACTTGTGCGTCTCGAACAGCTGGTATCCGGCCCGACCGGTCTGGAACTGCGTGAGCAGGAACAGCGCCATGCCGAGCGTCGCGATGCTCACGGCATAGCCGACGGCGCGTGCGAGCTCCGGCCGGCGGCGCGGCACGAGCATCGTCAACACCGCGCCCGCGGCGGGTAGCAACACGAGCGCCGTCAGCAACGGGAAGTCGAGCTTCGACGACGTCGACACGACGTGCGGAGGCAGAGCCGCGATCACAGCGTGACTCTCGTGGTGAAGTACAGCAGGAGGATCACCGTTCCGAGCACGATGCCGAGTGCGTAGTTGCGCACGAGGCCCGTCTGGAGCCGGCGCAACCCGTTGCCGCCTCTCCGAAACAACGCGGCGACGCCGTTGACCGCACCGTCGATCGTGTCGCGGTCGATGCCTTCGTTCAGGAAGCGCGCGAACGCCATCACCGGCCCGCTGACGAATCGCGCGAGCCCGACGTCGAGGTAGTACGCGTTCGCAAGCACGGCGGCGAACGGGCCGAGCCGTTCGGCCACGGGGTCGGTACCGTCCGGTTCGAGTCCGTGTCTGTAGAACGCACGCCCGAGCACGATCCCGACCACGGCGACGACGAGCGTCACCGTCGACAGCACGAACGCGGCGCCGAACGAGGTCGACGGAATCTCGGGCGCGCCCCGAAGCACGGGCGCGAGCCACCGGTCGAGGACGTCGAGGCTTTCCTTGACGAATGGCAGGTCGATGATCCCGCCGACGATCGAGAGGAGCGCGAGCGCGAGCAGCGGCAGGGTCATCGTCCACGACGCGTCGTGCGGTTCGCCGTGCGCACCGGTCTGCGCGTGTGCCGCCGTCGGCGCCTCCTCGTGGAGCACGGGCGGGTCGGCGCCCGCAACGGCCGCGGTTCCGGCGGGAACTTCGGCCTCGCGCCAGCGCTCGTCGCCGTAGAAGACGAGCCACACCTGCCGAGTCATGTAGAAGGCGGTCAGCAATGCTCCGACCACGCCGACCAGCCACAACCCGTAGTCGTGGTGGAACCAGGCCTTGGCGACGATCTCGTCCTTCGACCAGAAGCCGGCGAACGGGAAGATGCCGGCAATCGCCAGCCAGCCCACCATGAATGTCAGCGCGGTGATCGGCATGTACTTCCTGAGGCCGCCCATGCGGCGCATGTCCTGCTCGTCGTCGAGACCATGGATCACGGAGCCGGCACCGAGGAAGAGCAGCGCCTTGAAGAACGCGTGCGTGACCATGAGGAAGATCGCGGCCGCGTAGGCACCCACGCCCGCTCCCAGGAACATGTAGCCCAGCTGGCTGATCGTCGAATAGGCGAGCACGCGTTTGATGTCGTTCTGCATGACGGCGACGGTGGCGGCGAAGAGCGCGGTGATCGCACCGATCCACGCCACGACCGTGCTCGCGTGGTCGGACGCGAGGAAGAACGGGTACGCACGCACGACCAGGAACACACCCGCGGTCACCATCGTCGCCGCATGGATCAGGGCCGACACCGGTGTCGGGCCCTCCATCGCGTCCGGGAGCCAGACGTGCAGCGGTATCTGGGCGCTCTTTCCGACCGCGCCGAGGAACAGCAGCAGCGCGATCGCGGTGACAGTGATCTGCGGCAGGCGGCTCGCGCCGGCCATCGCGCTGTAGTTCAACGTTCCGAGCTTCTCGAAGATCAGGAACATCGCGATCATGAAGCCGAAGTCGCCGACGCGGTTCGTGACGAACGCCTTCTTGCCCGCCACCGCGGCGCTGTTGCGCTCGAACCAGAAGGAGACCAGCAGGTAGGAGCAGAGCCCCACGCCTTCCCACCCGAGGAAGGTGAGCAGGAAGCTCGATCCGAGCACGAGCACGAGCATCGACGCCGCGAACAGGTTCATGTACGCGAAGAACCGCGAGTAGCGCGCGTCTCCGTGCATGTACCCGATCGAGTACAGGTGGATCAGCGCGCCGACGCCCGTGACGAAGAGGATCATCGTGATCGACAGCGGGTCGGTCAGGAACCGGAAGTCGACGCGGAAGCCACCCACTTGAATCCAGGTGAAGCCGTCGCTGATGTTGGTGCGCGCGTCGGCGGGCAGTGACCACAGCGCGAAGAACGCGACGACGGACGCAACGAACGCAAGCACCATCAACGTCGTGGCGATCCAGCCGGCCGCGGGCTCGCCCAGCCGTTTGCCGAACAGGAGCAGGACGGCCGCGCCCAACGCCGGCAGCGCAGGAATCACCCAGGCGAGGTCGAGAAGATCGCGTGCGTGCACCGGCTCAGCCTTTGAGGAGGTCGACGTCGTCCGCGGTGACGTTCTGGCGGCGGCGGAAGATGGCCACGATGATCGCCAAACCGACGGCGACCTCGGCGGCCGCGACCACCAGCGTGAAGAAGACGATGACCTGACCGCTGATGTCGTTGAGCGCGTTCGCGTAGGAGACGAACGTCAGGTTGGCGGCGTTGAGCATCAGCTCGATGCACATGAACATCACGAGCGTGTTGCGGCGCACGAGCAGACCGACACCGCCGATCGCGAACAGGATCGCGGCGAGCACGAGGTAGTAGGTCGGGGTGACGCTGGCGACCGCGGTCACGGCTCGCTGCCTTGGGGCGCGAGTGGACGATGGCCGCTCCGTCGCGCCAGCACGACGCCGCCGACGACTGCGATCACGAGGAGCACAGCGGTGATCTCGAACGCCCACAGGAAGTCGGTGAAGAGGTACTGCGCCAAGCGCTGCACGTTCCCGGTACGGGGCGCCGACAGCTTCGCTCGAGCCGAATGCTGGCCGGTCGCCCAGTGGTGCCCCGCGAGCACGATTATCTGCACCAGGACGAGGGCACCGAGCACGATCGCCGCTGGACGTTGGAAGCGCCGCGGCTCGTCGAGCGACTCGTGCTCGTCCACGCCGAGCAACGTGATGACGAACAAGAACAGGACGATGATCGCGCTCGCGTAGACGACGATCTGGATGATCGCGACGAGCGCCGCGTGCTGCTCGAGGAACAGCACCGCGACGCTCAGCAGGGTGACGAGCAGGAACAACGCCGAGTGCACGGGATTGCGAGCGAGCACGACGCCGAGCCCGCCCGCGAGCACCAGCGCGGCGCACACGAAGAACACGATGGTCTCGACCACTAGCGACCCGGGCCCTTCTCGTCGAAGTGCGGCTCTTCCTCGCTCAGCGATGGGACCGTTTCACTCTGGCCTTGCTCGGGTGGTCGGACGCCGAAGCCGAGCTCACCGGACCACAAGACCTGACCCTCATAGGCGGCCGCACCCGAAGGCGACGTCGCGCGCATCCACGCGCTGGTGTCGTCGTCCTCGCCGCCGAGCCACAGCTCCCAGGGCAGGCGCTTCGCGCGACCGTTGTCGTCGACGAGCAACTCGTCTCTCGTGTAGATCGCGTCGTTGCGGTTGGTGAACGAGAACTCGAACAGCTTCGATTCGGTGATCGCCTCGGTCGGGCAGGCTTCGACGCACAGATCGCAGTGGATGCACCGCAAGTAGTTGATCTCGTACACGAATCCGTAGCGCTCACCGGGCGAAACCGGGTTGTCGATCGGGTTGTCTGCACCGCGGACGTAGATGCAACGTGCCGGGCATACGCCTGCGCACAACTCGCAGCCGATGCACTTCTCCATCCCGTCTTCGTAGCGGTTGAGGACGTGGCGACCGTGCAGCCGCTCGCCCTTGGGCTTCTTCACCTTCGGATACTCGGTGGTAAGCCGCGGCTTGAACATCTGCCGCAGCGTCACGCCGAAGCCGGAAAGACGGCCCATCAGCGGATCTCCTCGACCTGCTCACCCATCTTCGGCATCGAGAGGTAGAGCACGCCGAATGCGAGTAGGGCCGCGCCGGCCGCGATCACAGCCGTCAACAACACGTTCCAACCTTGGTCGCGCGCCACGACGATCGCAGCAGACACGAGCACCCACAAGATCGCAATCTCGATGAGGTACTTCCATCCCAAGCCCATCAAGCGGTCGTACCGCATGCGCGGCAGCGAGGCTCGGACCCACATCGTCGCGAACAGCAGCGCGAGCAGCTTCACCAAGAACCAGACGATCGGCATCACCCACGTGTTCAGTGGATTGTCCGAGGCAAGGAAGCCCAGGCGGGGACCCGAGGGGCCGCCCAAGAACAGCGTCACCGCCACTGCCGACATGGTGATGACGTTCATGAACTCCGCGAGGTAGAAGATCGCGAAGCGGATGCCGCTGTACTCGGTGTTGAAACCGCCGACGAGTTCTTGTTCGGCTTCGACGAGGTCGAACGGGGGGTGATTCGTCTCCGCCGTGGCCGCGATCAGGAAGATCACGAACGCGGGCAACGCCCGCGCCCAGTACCACTCGCTGTAGAACGAGTGCCACGAGGTCCAGTGTTGGTCGGTGACGATCGCGCGAGTCGACAAGGTGCCCGCCCACACCAGAACGCCGAGGATCGCAAGGCCGAACGACGCTTCATACGAGAGCAGCTGCGCGGACGCGCGGACCGATCCGAGCAGCGGGTACTTCGATCCGGAGGACCAGCCCGCGAGCATGACCCCGTACACGCCGAGTCCCGACATGGCGAGGATGAAGAGCACGCCGGTCGGGATGTCGACGACCTGCAGGTACGTCTGGTGGCCGAAGATCGACACGAGGCCGCCGATCGGGATCACGCAGAACATGAGGAACGCCGGCAGGATCGACAGGTACGGCGCGATCCGGAAGACGGGCCGGTCGGCCGACGACGGAATCGACTGCTCCTTGAAGAAGAGCTTGATGCCGTCGGCGAGTGTCTGAAGAACACCGTACGGTCCGGCGCGGTTCGGACCAATGCGGTTCTGCATGTCAGCGAGGACCTTCCGCATCGCCCAGATGTAGAGCATCACCGCGATCAGCAACAGGATGAAGGCGGCGACGACCTTCACCAGCACGACCAACACGACCGACGCGCTCACGCCTGCGTCGTAGAGCGGGTCGAGGGCGAGGAACGGGCTCACCGCAGCGTCTCCACGCGTAAGTCGGTCACGACCTGACTCGCGTCGATGAGCGTCGCGACGCCCTCACCGTCGGCCGTGAAGTCGTACCGAGCGACTCCGACCGGAACTCCCGGGTCGGGGTCGATGACGACGACCTGCGATCCGCGTGCTGACGTCACCCGAACCTGGGCACCCGATTCGACACCGAGTTGCCCGGCGTCGTGCGGGTTGACGCGCAGCACGGGCGTCTGCCTCACACGGACGAGTGCAGGTGTCTCGGACACGATGCGCCCGCCGTCATACAACGTGTGTGCCACCACGAGGCGCAGAGCGTACGCGTCACGCGCCGGCGTCTCCGGGGCCGGCAGCGCGCGATCCCAGGTGTAGAGGGACGGCGCCGATTCCGCAGCCGCAATGGCGGCCTGCGCGTCTTCGACCGCGTGCGCCGCAGCCGTCGCGTCGGTGCCGAGGCCGCCCGCCCCCGCGTCGATCGGCTCGAAGCCGGCGCCACTCGCCTCGACGGCAACGGTTGAATCGGCCGGGACCGTGCCCTCCACCTTGATCGGATCCCATGAGGCACCATGACCGTCCTCGGCGAGGATCGTCAGCTCCCGCGTGCGAAGGACGACTTCTTCGAAGTGCTCGCGGACCGGGACCACGACGCCGTCGCGTGCGCGCCGCAGCAGTGCGGCCGTCGCGCCGATGTGCGAGGGCGCGACGCGCGCGAACTCATCCGCGACCTCGTCCACGGTCGCGAGGTCGAGGTCATGACCGAGCCGAGCCGCGAGCTCGACGGCGATACGCCAGTCGTCCATGGCCGTGCCCTCCGGCGCGACCTTGCGACCGACGCGCTGCACACGACCCTCGAGGTTGGTCACACTGCCGGTCTTCTCGCCCCACAGCGTGCACGGCAAGAAGATGTCGGCGCGCGCCGTCGACGCACTCGTGAACGCGTCGACGGCGATGATCGTGTCCGCACCCTCGATTGCCCGGCGCGCCAGCGCGGCATCCGGAAAGTCCGCGATCGGGTCCGAGCCGAGCAGCACCAGCACGCGTATGCGACCCTGCGCCGCCGCGGCCAGCGTGCCGCCGGCATCGAGGCCGCGCGCGACCGGCACAGCACCCCACGCATTTTCGAACCAGCCCGCCGCGCGCTCGAGCGTCACCCGCCCGGGGAGAAAACCCGGACAGAGGCCGGCGTCGAGCGCACCGTGGACGTTCGCGCGGCGCAGGGCGGACAGAAACCGCACATTGGGCAGTTCGGCGAGGGCAGCCGCCGATCGCACGACGGCGTCGGGCGCCTCGGCCAGCGAGGGCCGTCCGAGCAAGACGACCACCGACCCGTCTCGGCCTTCGACCGCGCGCCTGACCGCATCGAGCGCAGCCTGCGAGACGGGCTCGCCAGGTGTGGTGCGAACAACGGCCGTCGCGTGCTCGGTCAACGCATGCTCGACCGGAGCGAGGTCGACGAGCGGGACACCGAGTTGCACTGCCGCGCGGCGCAGGCGCAGGTACAGGACCGGCAGTTCCTCCTGGACGTCCGGACCGAGCAGCACGATCGCCGCCGCCGTGTCGCACTCGCTGATCTCCGCGCGCGGCACTCCGAGCACGACTTCGGCAGGCAGTCCGTCGCCCATCTGCGCATCGACGTTGTCGGTCCGCACGACCGCCTTCGCGAGCCACGCCCAGAGATATGCGTCTTCGTTCGTGCCGTGCGCTCCGCCGAGCACTGCGATCGACTCCGGACCGTGGAGCTCCAGCGCGCCGGTGATCGACTTGGCCGCCGCGTCGAGCGCTTCCGGCCACGAGACCTGGGTCAACTCGCCGTCGATGCGAACCTGCGGTTCGACGATGCGGTGCTCTGAGTGCACCCACTCGATGCCGTACCGGCCCTTATCGCACAGCCAGCCGTGGTTCACGGGCTCGGAGTCGACGCCGAGCAACCGAACGATTCGATTCGACGACGACTGCACCGCGCCGCGGCAATGCACCGCGCAGGTCGTGCACGACGTCTCGGCGGTCGACAGATCCCACGGGCGTGCCTTGAACCGGTACTGCGCCGCGGTGAGCGCACCGACCGGGCAGATCTGCACCGTGTTGCCGGAGAAATAGGAGTCGAACGGCTGCTCCTCGAAGTTGAGCACCTCCATCCGATCGCCGCGGTCGACGAAGTCGATCAGCCGATCGCCGGCGATCTCGTCGGCGAAACGGGTGCAGCGCCCGCATTGGATGCAACGCTCTCGATCGAGGAGCACGAGCTCGCTCAAGCGGATCGGCTTCTCGAAGTGCCGCTTCTCTTCGATGAACCGCGACTCACCGGGACCGAACGCCAGCGTCTGGTCCTGCAACGGGCACTCGCCGCCGCGATCGCACACGGGGCAGTCGAGCGGGTGGTTGATGAGCAGGAACTCGAGGACGCCGTCCTGCACCTTCTTCACGGCATCGGTGCGAGTCCGGCACACCATGCCGTCGGTGACGGTCGTCGTGCACGCAGGCGGGAATCCGCGAACGCCTTCGACTTCGACCAGGCACATGCGGCACATCCCGACCGGCTTCATGCGCTCGTGCCAGCAGAAGCGAGGGATGTAGACGCCGTGCTCTTGCGCAACCTTGATGAGGAGCTCGCCCGGCTTGGCCGCGATCTCCTGACCGTCGATCGTGACCTTCACAGTCGTCTGTTCGGGCTGCGTCTGGGTCACGCGCTGACCTCCGTGCGGAAGCGCGCTTCGATCTCGTCGCGGAAGTACTTGTTGAGACTGACGACTGCCGAGACCGCACTGGGCCCGAGCGGACAGATCGTCGTCTGGCTGAACGGCGCGTTGAGCCCGGGCGAGATGTTGTCGCCGACGTCGAGGAGGGTGTCGAGGTCGTCGGGACGTCCGAGACCGTGCGACATCCGGTACAGGATCTTCTCGATCCACCCGGTGCCTTCCCGACAGGGAGTGCATTTCCCGCACGACTCGTGCGCGAAGAACTTGGCGAGACGCCAGGCGACGAGCACGGGGTCGACGGTCTCGTCGTACACCATGATCGCTCCCGAGCCGAGCATCACACCGAAGGTTTGCTGCACGTAATCCATGTCGAGCGGTGCGTCGAGGTGTTCGTCGCTGCCCGTGAGCCACTGCGACGACGCGCCGCCAGGGATGAAGAACTTGATCTTGCGGTCCTCCGGGACGCCCCCGGCGATGTCGTAGAGCAACTCACGGAACGACATGCCGAGCTCGACCTCGTAATTCCCCGGCCGTTTCACGTGCCCCGAGACGCAGAAGATGCGCGTGCCGCTCGAACGATTGACGCCGAGTTTGGCGTACGCCTCGCCACCCATGCGGACGATGTGCGGGATAGCCGACAGCGTCTCGACGTTGTTGACGACAGTCGGCTTCGCGTACAGCCCTTCGATCGCGGGGAACGGCGGCCGGATGCGAGGCATGCCGCGTTCGCCCTCGAGCGACTCGAGCAGCCCCGTCTCCTCACCACAGATGTAGGAACCGGCGCCGCGATGGACCACGATGTCGAGGTCAAACCCCGAGCCCTGGATGTTCTTCCCGAGGAAGCCCTGCGACCGGGCGTCCGCGATCGCTTGCACCAGCCGCTCGTAGCCGAGCGCGAACTCGCCGCGGATGTAGATGAAGGCAAGGTTGGACTGGATCGCGTATGCGGAGATCACGATGCCCTCGAGGAGTTGGTGTGGATCACGCTCGATGAGCATGCGGTCCTTGAACGTCGAGGGCTCGCCTTCGTCGGCGTTGACGACCAGGTAGCGCGGGAACGAGTTCGCAGGAAGGAACGACCACTTCTGCGCGGCCGGAAAGCCCGCGCCTCCCCGTCCACGTATTGCGGAAAGCTTCACCTGCTCCTGCACCGCCGCCGTGTCGCCATGGGCGAGCACGTCACGCAGCACGCTGTACGCGCCGGTCGCGAGCGCAGCATCGATCGTCCACGAATCATCCGGCCGCTGGTGCAGCCGCTCAGTGAGGATGCGCGTCTCGACAGCGGTCACGCGGACGCTCCCGAGATCGTTCGCGCGCGTCGGGTACCGGATCGGTACTCCTCGACGATCGCCTCGGCGCTCGCTTCGTCCACTCGTTCATGGAACTCGTAGTTGACCTGTATCGCCGGAGCGCCACCGCACGCGGCGATGCATTCGACTTCTTCGACGGTGACGTCGTCGTCGTCGGCGTAGCGCTCCTCGAGATGATCGAGGATCTCCGGGCCGCCCGCGACGAGACAGGTGACGTTGGTGCACACCGACACGACCAGCCGTCCGCACGGTCGGCGCTTCAGCATCGTGTAGAAGGAGCAGGTCCCGAACACCACGGCCGGCGTCTCGCCGACGAGCGCGGCGATCTCCTGCATCGCTTCGGTCGAGAGCCAGCCGTCTTGGTCCTGCGCGAGGTGCGCGAG
>JBKPCL010000129.1:0-10256 GCA_046727335.1 Actinomycetota bacterium | reverse complement strand
CTCAGCCGGGCTTCGATTTTGCCCCAGTCCATGAGCGGCGCGTTGTAGAGGTCAGCGAGGTTCTTTGCGTCCATCACGGATTGGACCTCTCTTCGGAGTGATACTCATCGCCGCCTCCCGCAACTGGCGTGACTGGCAGACCTCACAGGGCCGTTGGTCACGCCGCTTCGGCTTGGGCGGCGGCACGGCGGTGCACCGACACGGCGTAGGTCGAATCGCTCCACCACGGTTCGCGGTCCCACGTTGCATAGCGCGTGCTCAACGTGAGTCCCGCGTCCTGGCAATGGCCGTCGTATGCGGCGAGCGTGTAGCCCCGATCGAGCTGGAAGCCGGCGACGAGCGCCCCGCCGAGACGCAAGTGACGCGCACAACCGGCGACCAACGCGGCCTCGGTTCCTTTGCGGGTGAACAGCGGCACGTTGCCCGCGAGCAGCACGACATCGAAGCTGCGCGCGAGCGCGAGGGTCGTGAGGTCGTGCTCGACCCACTCGATGCCCGGCGCCTCGCGGCGTGCCGTCGCGAGCATCGACCCATCCGCGTCCACGCCGACAACCTCGACGCCGCGACGAGCGAGCTCGATGGCGACGCGACCGGTTCCGCATCCCGCGTCGAGGACCGACGACGGCTCGAGTGTGCTGACGAAGTCGGCTTCGCCGTGCACGTTCATTCCGGACGCGGCGAGGTCGTCGAAGCGTCGTTGGTAGTCGTCGCCGTGCCACTTCATCGTTCGGCACCGTAAAACACTCGTTCGACGACCGCGCGCGCTCGACGCGTCAGGCGCCTGTAGTCGTCGCGGAGTTGCTGCTGCGGACGGCGGGTGTAGCCGAGCATGCGTCCGAGCTTTTGCGCCTCGTCGCCGTCGACGGGCAGCGCGTCGCTCGGCGATCCGGTGAGCAGATAGCGGTAGTTGCGGGCGCGCTCGCAGAACTCGTATGCGGCAACGAGCACGTCGGCGTCGTCGGCGCTGAGGACGCCGTCGTCGACGAGCGGCGGGATCGCTGCGAGGGTCGACGGTTCGCGCAGCTCTGGCCGAGCGCTCCCGTGCGCCAGTTGTTCGAGCTGCACCGTGAACTCGATGTCCGACAGCGACCCCCGTCCCAACTTCAGGTGGAAGCGCGGATCTTCACCGGGTTGCACTCGCTCGCGTTCGATGCGCGCCTTCATCCGCCTGATGTCGCGTCGCCACTCTTGCGGGAACGGATCGCGATACGCGAACTCGTGCGCGATATCGATGAACCGCGCGCCGACGGCAGGATCGCCGGCGACGACGCGCGCCTTGGTCAGGGTTTGGAACTCCCACGTCTGCGCCCACCGCTCGTAGTACGAACGGAAGCCGGCGAGCGATCTCGCGAGGGGACCTTGCTTCCCTTCAGGACGCAGGCGCGTGTCGACGCGGAACGTCGAGCCTTCCGTCGTCGTCTCACCGATCGCGCGGACGAGCTCGGTCGCCGTCTGCTCCGCCAGCTCGAAGTCACTCGCCGACGAACCGTCATACACGAACACGACGTCGATGTCCGACGCGTACGAGAGCTCGCAGCCGCCGAGCCGGCCGAGGCCCACCACCGCGAACGGAACCCGGGGCTCGAGCGAACGGAGCGCGGCGTCGACACACGCGTCGGCGAGGTTCGACAGCTCGAGGCCGACGTCGGCAAGCGACGCGAACTCGAGGAGGTCGCGTGCGCCGATTCGCAGCAGATGACGCCGCTTGAAGCGCCGAAGCCCGGCCCGGCGACCTGCCTCGTCGTCGCGCCAGTCGAGCGCGCCGACGGCTTCGTCGACGAGC
Source organism: Actinomycetota bacterium (assembly GCA_046727335.1). Lineage (GTDB taxonomy): Bacteria > Actinomycetota > Acidimicrobiia > IMCC26256 > PALSA-610 > JBKPCL01. The sequence continues at coordinate 8,473 of JBKPCL010000129.1, read as the reverse complement.
GCGTCGCGCTTCGGGGCCGCGGCCAACGCGGCGTCGTCCGCGAGGGTGTCGACGAACTCGGGTTGCCGATGCAATGCCAAGCCGAGGACGCGCGACGAACCCAGAATGCGGCACGTGCGCTCCGCGGTATCGGGCGCGTCTCGGAACCGGCGCGCCACCATCGACGACCGCGTGTACCCCTCCGTGAGCCGGCGTAGTTGCAACAGCCCCAGATCAGGATCCGGCGACTCCGAGAGCCATTCCAGGATGGCCGGCAGCAGCTGTTGCATCACACGCGACCGGCGCGTCAACCCCGCGGTCAGCTCGTTGAGGGCGGCGCGCGTCTGCGCGACGTCCTGGAATCCAAACGCGACGAGACGTTCCTCGACGGCACCGGGCGGGAGCGGTCCAACCCCGGCGAGCGTGTCGAGGACGGGCGCGAAGAAGAGCTTCTCGTGGATCGCGCGCACCGCGAGCTGATGCCGTTGGTGCGTGCGATCGAACGCTTCGAGCGCCGAGCCGCCGGGACCGTCGCGGAACCCGAGCACGCGCGCGAGATGTGTGCGCGCCGCGAGTGACTCGGGAATCGTGTGGGTCTGGCGTTCGTCGACCAACTGCAGCCGGTGTTCGACCGTCCGCAGCCACACGTACGCGTCGTCGAGCTGCTGGGCGTCGGCGGTGCTCACATAGCCACCCGTCGCCAGTTGCTCCAACGCGTCGAGCGTGCCGCGCGCCCGAATCGAGTGGTCGTGACGCCCATGGACGAGCTGCAGCAGTTGGACGGCGAACTCAATGTCGCGTATGCCGCCGTACCCGCGTTTGATCTCGCGCGTCGCGACGCCTTTGCGTGCCAGCATTCCCTCGGTGCGCGCCTTCATCGCCCGAACGTCGCGAACCGCGTCAGGATCGAGCAGGTCCCGCCAGACGAAACGCTCCGCCGCCGCAACGAACTGGCTGCCGAGTGGCGAGTCGCCGGCAACCGGCCGTGCCTTCACGAGTGCTTGCAGTTCCCACGTCTGCGCCCAGTCCTGCCAGTACCCCTCGTACGCGGCGAGCGAGCGGCTGAGGGCGCCGGCCCTTCCTTCGGGGCGCAGATCGGCGTCGGTACGGAAGACGATGCCGTCGGCACTGGGAGCACTCATCGTCCGCAGGACGTTCCGGGCGACGTGTTCGGCGACGGCCTGATCGCCGTCGTGCACGAACAAGACGTCAACGTCGCTGGCGTAGTTGAGCTCGTCGCCGCCGAGCTTGCCCATCCCGATGACTGCAAACGGAAACGGCGGCGCGGCCAGCGCAACTGCCACCTCGAGGCACGCCTGTGCCAACGTCGCGAGCTCGCGGGCAGTCGCGCGCAGGTCGGCGGTCCCGAGCAAATCCCGCGCCGCGATCCGCACGATGCGTTGCCGTTTCCAGCGCCGAAGCGCGCGCGCCGGATCCTCGCCGGCGAGCAGCTCCCGCGCTTCGCACACGTACGCGTCCGCCGACATCGACGCCTCGAGCGCGCTCGCCCGCAACATCGTGACCGCGACCGGATCGCGTTCGAGGGCCACGAAGAGCGAACGCGACGCCGACGTCACCGCGACGATGGCTTCGACCAGCACCTCGTCGGTCGCGAATTCCTCGACCAACCACGGGTGAGCCTCGACCAGGCGCGCCAACGACGCCCGAGCGGCGAGAGGATCGGCGGAACGCTCGAGCGCGTCGCGGACACGTGGGCTGTCGACGGCGGTCATCCCCGGCGAGTGTCGCGCGTCCCGACGGCCGTCCGGGCAGGCGCACGTATCCTTGGGTCGTGGCCCGTCTGCGTGTCGCCGCTGCTCAACTCGACGTCGTCGTCGGCGACCTCGACGGCAACGCCCGTCGGATCCTCGCGGCGTACGAGCGCGCCGAGGAAGCCGGGTGTGATCTCGTCGTGTTCCCCGAGTTGACCGTCCCTGGTTATCCGCCCGAAGACCTCCTGCTGCGGCCCGCGTTCGTCGCCGAGGCGCTCGAGACGCTCGACAAGATCGCGGCGCGCACCGGCCGGTGCGTTGCCATCGTCGGCTTTCCGGCACCCGGACGCGACCTCTCCAACGCCGCGGCGGTGTGCGCGAACGGCACTGTGTTCGGCGTCTACCGCAAGCACTTGTTGCCGAACTACGCGGTCTTCGACGAACAGCGTTACTTCGTCCCGGGGGCGGATGCCGGTCCGCTCTTCACGATCGGTGGAGTCAAGGTCGGCGTTTCCATCTGTGAGGACGCGTGGAGTCCCGACGGCCCCATCCTCACCCAGGCGGCGGGTGGCGCGGAGCTCGTCGTCAACCTGAACGCGTCGCCGTACTACGCCGGCCGGTTGCTGGAGCGAGAGACGATGCTCGCGACCCGCGCCGCCGACGCGTCGGTGCCAATCGTCTACGCGAACCTCGTCGGTGGCCAGGACGAGCTCGTCTTCGACGGCGCGTCGCTCGTGTTCGACGAGCAGGGCCATCTGGTCGCGCGCGCCAAGCAGTTCGTCGAGGACCTGCTGATCGTCGACCTCGATGTCCGACCCACGTTCCGGAAGCGCCTGCTCGATCCGCGCGGGCGGGCACGCGCGCCGGAGCTCGCGACCGTCGCGATCAGCGACGCAAACCCGACCGAGAGCCCGCTCCCGCCACGCATCGAACCGGTCGCGGCACCCGTCGAGGAGGTCTATCGAGCGCTCGTCCTCGGCACGCGCGACTACGTGTACAAGAACGGTTTCACCGACGTGTTGATCGGGTTGTCGGGAGGGGTCGATTCGTCGCTCGTCGCCGCGATCGCGGCCGAGGCGCTGGGTCCTCAGCACGTGAACGCGGTCCTGATGCCGTCGCGCTACTCGAGCCCGGGAAGCCTGAACGACGCACACACGCTGGCAAAGCGGTTGGACATCCGCACGTACACGGTGCCCATCGAACCGGCACACGAGGCGTTCGAGCGCATGCTCGCACCCGTGTTCGAGAACACGGTGCCGGGGCTCGCCGAGGAGAACGTGCAGTCGCGCATCCGGGGCAACGTCCTCATGTCGATCTCGAACAAGTTCGGCTGGCTCGTACTGACGACCGGCAACAAGAGCGAGATGGCCACCGGCTACGCGACGTTGTACGGCGACATGGCCGGCGGCTTCGCGGTGATCAAGGACGTGCCGAAGACGTTGGTGTACGCGCTCTGCCACAACCTCAACGAACGCGCCGGACGGGAGGTCATCCCCGCCGCGGTGCTCGAGAAGCCGCCGTCGGCCGAGCTGCGTCCCGATCAGCGGGACACGGACTCGTTGCCGCCATACGAGGTCCTCGACCCGATCATCGAGGGCTACGTCGAAAACGATCTCTCGGTAGGCGAGCTCGTCGCCCAAGGCAACGACGACGAGCTCGTACGACGCGTCGCGCGCATGATCGACCGCAACGAATACAAGCGCCGGCAGGCGCCTCCCGGCGTGCGAGTCTCGCCGAAGGCGTTCGGGAAGGATCGGCGGCTGCCGATCACCAACCGCTGGCTCGGCTGACGATCGCGTTGACGGTCGAAGTCGCGCCGCGTAGCTGGGAAACGCGCCGCCCGCTGCTCCCGGAGCTGGCGCTCATCGCCGCGACCGTCTCGTACGGCGCGACGTTCAAGATCGTGCAGAACGCGCTCGAGCATGTGACGCCGGTCGGGTTCATCCTGCTGCGGTTCTCGGTCGGCGCGCTCGTGCTGATCCCGTTCGCGTTGCGGCGGGGGTGGCGGCGCGCGGACGCCTCCGACTTGCGCGTCCGCGACTTCGGCATCGCGGTCCTCGTCTTCGGTGCAGTCGGCTTCGCCGGATACTGGTTCCAGAACGAAGGCCTCCAGCGGACGACGACGTCCAACTCCGCGTTCATCACCGGCCTGTTCGTCGTCTTCACGCCGTTGGTGGAGACGGTCGTCACGCGGCGCGCCCCGGCGCGCAACGTGCTCTTCGCGGTGGCGTTGTCGGTCCTCGGGCTGTTCCTCCTCGAGGGCGGCTCGTTCACCATGCACGCCGGCGACGCGCTCACGCTCGGCTGCGCCTTCATGTTCGGCATCTGGATCTTCCTCGGCGGGGAGCTGGCACAGCGGTTCGACCCGATCGCGCTGACGGCCGGGCAGCTCACGGTGTTCGCACTGCTCGCGGTCCCCGTCGTCGCCGTCAACGGTCTCGGCCACATGACCGGCGAGGTCGTGCTCGCAGTGCTGGTCACCGGCGTGTGCTGCAGCGCGATCGCGTTCAGCCTGCAGCTGTGGGGCCAGCGCTCGGTCGAGCCCAGCCGAGCGGCCGTGATCCTCGAATTCGAGCCGGTCGTCGCCGGAATCGTGGGCTTCGCCGTCGGCGAGCGGCTCGGTGTGACCGGGTACCTCGGCGCCCTGGTCATCCTGGTCGGCATCCTCGTCGCGGAATCGCGCTCGTGGTACCACGACCGCCGATCCGTGGCCGCAGAGTCTCCTTAACTGGTCGACTCTCGGCTCCGCCTTCGTCTCCTTGACCGATTGGTCAAGAGACGGCGACAATGCGGGCGATGAGCGACCACACGACCGCCCGCGCCCCTTTCGCGCCCTGGGACCGGCGCGAGCTCCCCGGCATCTTCTCGGTCGAGGAGTCCGCCCGCCGAGTCGGGAATTACAAGTGGGCGGAAATGCGCCTCTTCGAGACGCTGGGTGGCTGGGTGGCGACCGTCCCTGAGCTCGACGTGAAGATGGTGCTCGGCCGGCACACCTGGTTCCACGCCGAGCACTCCAAGCGCTGGGACGACCGGCTGCCCGAGCTGCGTGAGATGAACCGGGAGCGGCTCAGCGAGCCGCCGAATCCCGAGTTCGAGGCATTCATCGAGGCGCTCCGCGAGCCCGAGGCACCCGAGCTGACGATCGAGAAGTTGGTCGGCCCGTACCGCGTGCTGATTCCGCGGTTCATCGGCGCGTACACGTACCACCTCAACGGCACGAGTTCGATCACGGACGCGCCGACCATACGGGCGTTGAAGTTCATCCTCCAGGACGAGTTCGAGACGTGGCGCGACGGCGAGATGCTGCTCCAGTCGCTGATCGACACTCCCGAAAAAGCCGAGCGCGCCGCGTGTCGTCAAGCGGAGCTCGAGACGTTGTACATCGCGTCGGGCGGCATCGCCGGCCCGGGTACCCTTGGTCAGCAAGCCGAGGAGGTTTCGGTCGTATGAAGAAGTTCCTCGCAGAATCCGAGTTGGCGCGTGACGAGCGCTTCGTGCGCACGAAGATCGAAGACCGAATCTTCGATCCGCGTGGTGCGAAGGTCGCCTTGCGCAACACGGGCCCGGCCAAGATGGCCGTCGATCGTCCCGCCGCAGCCGAACGGTCGCGCTCGTTGATGCACGGCATCTTCGTCGGTGAGATCCAAGCGCTCGAAGGCGCGGGGCGCACGTGTTACGACTTCGACCTCGACGACGCGCCGTTCGCGTTGAAACTCGACATGGCGCGCCAGTGCTGGGACGAGTCCCGCCACTGCGAGATCTCCGTGAAGCTCGGCGATCACATGGGCAGCGAGATCGGCGAGTACACCGAATCGACCTTCCTCTTCGCGGCAGCCTGCAACCCCGATCCCGTGCTGCGGCTCTGCGGCGTCAACCGGGCGCTCGAAGGTTTGGCGATCGACGTCTTCAACTCCATGAAGGAGTTCGGCAACGAGTCGGACGACCCGGTGCTCGAGTTCTGCGAGGACTGGATGCTCGCCGACGAGGTGACCCACGTGAAGATGGGCTCGGATTGGCTGCGCCGCCTCACCGAGACCGATCCCGCCCGACGTGAGCGCGCGCTCGAGTTCCAGCGCACCGTCGACGCGATCTTCAACCTCGGCGGCTTCCGCGGCGAAGACGACGAGAACCCGATCCAGCTCGCGCGCCGGTTCCGTGAGCTCGCAGGGTTCACCGACGAAGAGAACGACTCGCTCGCCGAGCTCGCCCGGCGTTCGACCGAAGAAGCGCGAGAGATGGCCGAGATGGCCACGGCCGTGCTCGACGCGTCGGCGCACGGCCAGTCGTAGCAGTGGGATCACGCGTCCAGGTCTCGCCCGATCCGTTCACGCTGATCGCGTACGACGCGGCTCAGATCCGGGCCATCGTCGAAGACGTCGCCGCGGTCGTCGAGCTTCCGACTGACGTCGACATCAACGTCGTCGTCGACGAAGAGCTGTTCGCGCCGCTCACCGGTCACATGTCCGACGTCGTCGACGGTCGGGTCGAGCTCTGGATCTCGGGTGCCAACTTCGAGGACAAGAAACTCCCGCTGCACTTCTCGGAAGCGCAGGCTCGACGCGATCTCACGTTCGCGTTGCTGCGCGCCCGTGATCGACTGTCCGAGGACTTCGCCGACGCGCCGCCCGACGCGGAGCTGAGCCGCGGTGAACGGGCCGCGTGGGACGTGTACACCGTCGGCCGTCTCGAACGATTGGGTCTCCCGATGCGCCGTCCCCGGCAGCTCTACGACTTCCGCTTACAGCACGGCTTCACCGATGTCGCCGATGCCGCGTTCGACCGGCTCTGGAACACGCCGCGCATGACGTGGGCAGGCGTCCAGGAGGTGTGCGCGGAAACCGGCGCCAACGAGCGGCACCCTTCGAAGATCCCGGTCGATCTCCTTCGGCAGAAGTAACGCAGACGCGCGCGAACGTCACGCGAGGTCGTGCGCGCTGATCGTGTCGTAGAGATCGAGAGAAGGTTTGTCGGCGAGCAGCGGCAATGCCTCCCGCGCCATCTCGGCCATCAGCGGCGAGTCGAGATGAGCCTGTACGGCCGCGGCATCGTCCCACTTCTCGACGACTAGGAACCGACCACCGTGCGTGGTCGAGAGCACGAGATCGACATTGCGACATGCCGGTTCGCGGCGTGTCATCACGACGTACCTGGCCAGAAGCGCGGCGAGGGTCTCTTCGCGACCCTGACGCGCGTCGAAGACGGCGGTGAACATCGCGACCTCGACGTCGTCTGGCATCGACACGGCCTCCTCGCGCGCATCGGTTCGCATCAGCATTGCGCACGCGGAAGGGCACGACGCAGGCAGGATGGCCCGAAAAAGGCGGCTTGACGAGGTCGGTATCGTACATACGCGGATCGGCGGAGCGCTGGCTGGCGGGAGCAGCAGCTTTCAGATCCGCGTTTTGAACAGGGTCGCACCGCCGGGACGAAGGATTTGATCGGTGGCCAAAGAGCGAGTCGAGCGGGACGAAGAAGATCTGGTCCGGCTCTATCTCACGGACATCGGTCAGTATCCACTGCTGACCAAAGATGACGAAGTCCGGCTGGCGCAGAACATCGAAAATGGCAACGCTGCGCGCGAAGCCCTCGCCACGGCGAAGGGCCTGACGCCGGCCAAGAAGCGGGAGCTGCGGCGGCTGGCGCGTCACGGCGACGAGGCGCAGCGCACCTTCGTCCAGTCGAACCTGCGGCTGGTCGTCTCGATCGCGAAGAAGTACCAGGCGTCGGGTCTGCCACTGCTGGACCTGATCCAAGAGGGCAACCTCGGCCTCATGCATGCCGTCGAGAAGTTCGACTGGCGCAAGGGCTTCAAGTTCTCGACGTACGCGACGTGGTGGATCCGCCAGGCCATCACCCGCGGTATCGCGAACACGGGCCGCACGATCCGGTTGCCCGTGCACGCGGGCGACACGTTGGCGCGGTTGCAGAAGGCGCGCTCCCGGCTCGAGCTGAAGCTGGGACGTCCGGCGACGCTGGCCGAGCTCTCGGCGGAAGTGGAGATGCCGGAGGACAAGGTCACCGAGGCTTTGCGCTTCGCGGCCGAGCCGCTGTCGTTGTCGGAGCCGTTGCGCGAGGACGGCGACGCCGAGCTCGGTGACATCGTCGAGGACCGCTCGGCGGAATCCCCGTTCGAAGTCGCGGCGACCGCGTTGCTGCCCGCCGAGATCGAGAAACTGCTGTCGCCGCTCGACGAACGCGAGCGTCAGATCCTCGCGTTGCGTTTCGGCCTCGACCGGGGTGAGCCGCGCACGCTCGAAGAGGTCGGCGAGTACTTCAACCTGACGCGCGAGCGCATCCGCCAGATCGAAGCGCGTGCGATGTCGAAGCTGCGCCATCCGAGCGCCGACACCGGCGCGCGGGATCTGCTGGCTGTCTGACCTCGCTCCGGGGCGAGCGCAAACGTCCTGAGCTGAGCGGGAGAAGCCAACCTTTTCCCCGTCCCGCGCGTCCATCATGGTGTGGACGCCGCAACGGTGACGACGGGGGGCCGGGTGGCGATAAGGGAAACAGCGGAGCGCGGAGCGCGGGGACGCGACGACACCTTTGCCGGGCTGTTCGCGTCCGAACGCGGTCCTCTGCTCCGTTTTGCGTACCTGCTCACCGGCGATCTCCAGTTGGCCGAGGAGGTCGTGGCCGACGCCTTCGCCTCCATGTACGCGCGCTGGCGGGCCGGCGGGGTCGAGGAACCCGAGCGCTACCTGCGGCGCGCGGTCGTCAATCAGGTGCGCGGCCGATTTCGTCGCAACGCCACCCGCCGCCGGTTCGAGGCGGCTCGCGCACCG
>JBKPCL010000128.1:0-7603 GCA_046727335.1 Actinomycetota bacterium | reverse complement strand
ACACCGACGAGGTATTGCGCGACGAGTTCGCCCTCACCGACGACGACCTCGCGCGCCTGCGCGACGCGCACGTGATCGGCACGACACCGCTGCCTCCCGGCAGCTGAGGAGCGCGTCGGTAGGGTGTCGCCGTGCTCCCGCGCGGCGACCAGAGCGACCTCGAACAGATCGAGGACGCGCTGGTCGACGGCGACGTCGCCTTCCAGCGCGGCACGGCGCAGGCCGCCCTCCGCTACCGCAACTTCCGCATCGTCTTCCTCGGGACGTTCGCATCCAACATCGGGACGTGGATGCAGAACGTCATCCTCGGCGCGTATGTGCTGAAGCTCACCGGCTCACCCGGCTTCGTCGGGCTCATCTACTTCGCGCAGCTCGGTCCGCTGCTGTTCCTTTCCACCACCGGCGGGCTGCTCGCGGACATCAAGGATCGCCGCCGGCTCCTCGTCGGACTGCAAGGCGCACAACTGGTCCTGTCCTTCGGGCTCGCCGCGCTTGCGATCTCTTCCCATCCACCAAAGGCCGCGCTTGTGGGCTTGGTGTTCGCGATCGGTATCGCGAACGCGCTCGGTGCGCCGGGACTGAGCGCGATCCTCCCGACACTCGTGCCGAAAGAAGAATTGCCGGGTGCGGTCGCGCTGCAATCCGTGCAGATGAACCTCTCACGCGTCATCGGCCCCGCGATCGGCGGCCTGTTGTACGCCACCTTCGATGCCGCGCCGGTCTTCGCGATCAACGCGCTGACGTACTTGTTCGCGATCGCAGGACTGTTGTGGGCGAGCTATCCGCGCTATGCGGAAGCAGTCGTCGAGGAACGTGGTGTGCGGCGACTGTTGTCCGGCGTCGAGATCGCCCGACGGAAACCATTGCTCGGCCATGTGTTGCTCACGCTGGCATCGTTCTCGGTGATCTCCCTCCCCTTCGTCGGCTTGATGCCGGTGATCGCCGACCAAAATCTCGGCATCGATCCCAAGTCGTTCGAGTACGGCGTGCTGTACGCGTGCTTCGGATTGGGAGCTGCGCTGGGTGCAGTGACCGTCGGCACGTTGTTCGCGAGCCGCTCGAAAGCGAGATTGCTGCGGCCCGGCTTTCTCGCCTTCGCGCTGGTGCTGGCGGCGTTTGGGCTCCTGCGGAGCGCCGGCCCGGCCTATCCCGTCGGTGCCGTGCTCGGTTATGCGTACTTCATCGTCATCACGTCGTTGTCGACGGTGTTGCAGGAGCACCTGGACAACAGTGAACGCGGGCGCGTGATGGCGCTGTGGATCATGGGCTTCGGCGGCTTGGTGCCGGTGGGCGTGCTGATCGCCGGCGGGGTGGAGAACCTCACCTCCATCACGGCGGTGATCCTCGCCGGCGCGGTCTGGGCGGTGGTGCTGGCGTTGTGGTCAAATCCCAAGATCTTGAGGAAACGGAGTGCTGATGTCTGACCCCACGTCGGTCTCGCACGGGCAGGCCTACCGCGACCTTCGCGCCCGAGTCGCGGCCTTGATCAGCTCGATCGATCCGGACCAGTTCGACGAACCGTCGCCCGCCACGCCCGACTGGCGCGTGCATGACGTGCTCTCGCATCTCGTCGGCGTGAGCGACGACGTAGTGCACGGACGGCTCGATGGCGTCGCAACCGGCTCGTGGACCGCAGCCCAGGTCGCGCCGCGACGCGACCGTTCGGCCGCCGAGCTGCTCGCGGAATGGGACGAGCACGCACCCCAGTTCGAGACGTTGCTCGACAACGCGCCTCCCGAGATCTCGGGGCAGGCCCTCTTCGACGCCGCGACACACGAACACGACATCCGGTGCGCGCTGCGCAGCGCCGGCGCGCGAGACAGCGACGCGATGGTGATCGGGTGGACGTGGATGCTCGACACGCGGACCCGAGGGGGTGGACCGGCGCTCTGCTTCGCGACCGAGGAAGGTGAAGAACGCTCGGGGACCGGGGACCTGCTCGCGCGCATCGAGGCGTCACGGTTCGACCTGCTACGCGCGATGACCGGCCGTCGGTCCGCTTCGGAGATCGCGCAGTACGGCTGGGATCGCGAGCCGAACCCAGATTTGCTGATCGCCGCACCCATCTTTCGCCTCCGCGAACAACCGCTCGCGGAGTGAGGCCGCCGCTCAGCTGAACGGCCGCAATGCGTTGACGACGTTGCGACCGATCACGTCGAGGCAGTAGCCGCCTTCCTGGACGATGACGGTCGGGGCGTCCAGTGCCGCGACTGCTTCTCCAATACGCGTGAAGTCATCGCCGACGAGCCGGAAGCTGTCGTCATCTTCGAGCGCGGTGTCGACGCCGAGCGAGAGGACGACGCCGTCGGGCGAGAAGCGACGAACGACTTCCACTGCGCGTTCGAGGGCAGGGCCGTAGCCGTCCCACGCCGTCGCCATGGGCAGCGGGAAGTTGCGCGTGTACCCCTCACCCCCAGCCCAGCCACGCTCGTCGGCGAAGCCGAGGAAGAAGGGATACTCGCCGGCGGGATCTGCGTGCAGCGACACGAACAACACGTCGTCGCGGTCGTAGAAGATCTGTTGGGTGCCGTTGCCGTGGTGGTAGTCGACGTCGACGATCCCGACACGGGCGCCGAGCGCCGACCACGCCGCGGCCGCGATCGCAGCGTTGTTGAGATAGCAGTAGCCCGCGAACGAATCGGCTGCGGCATGGTGTCCCGGCGGGCGCGCCAGTGCGTATGCGGCCCGTTCGCCTCCTTCGGCGACCGCTCTCCATGCGGTGAGTGTCACGTCGACGGCCGCGGTCGCCGCCGCCCACGTCCCCGCGAGCACGGGGTCGCTGTCGTGCGAGTACCAACCGAGCTGGGCGATGACGTGCTGCGGGTCGCGGAACGGCTGGTCGCGGATGGGCCGCGCGTAGGCAGCCGCTTCTGAGTCTTCGTCCAAGCCCGTCGCCGCGCGCCACCGTTCGTGCGCGTTGGCGAGGAAGTCGACGTACTCGGCGGAGTGCACCCGGAGCACGGCGTCGATCCCGAACTCGTCGGGTTCGCGGATACTGCCGATGCCCGCCTCGTCGACCGCGGCGCGAATCCGCTCGGCACGCTCAGGGACCTCGGGTGGCGACACCAGTCGCCCGCGATCGAGAAAGGGCCGGCGCGGATGATGCGGGCGATGAGCGTCCGACGCGACGAGAAGCATCCCGCACGTGTAGCACCTCTTGGGTAGATACGCTCGGACGTGTGGTCACCGCGGTGACAGCGTGGGTCGTCGAACTGGATCAGCGCGACGCGGTCGTCGACCTGCTCACGGTCTCCGTGCCCGAGGGCGAGCGCGATGCGGCGCGGCGGCGCGTCGTGGCACGCGCCGCCCTGCGTCACGTGCTCGCGCACGAGCTCGGCACTCGGCCTGGCTACGTGCGTCTCTCGCGTGAGTGTCAGCATTGTGGACACGCCACGCACGGCAAGCCCTGGGTCGTCGATGCCCCCGAGCTGTCGTTCAGCCTGAGCCATTCCGGTCGCTGGGCCGTCGTGGCAGTCGCGCGCGACGCCCTCGTAGGCGCTGACCTCGAAGTGATACGAGCGCGCCGCCGGCTCGAGCAGCTCGCCGAGCGGGTGCTGAGCGAGTCCGAGCTGGCGCAGTGGAGAGCGACGCCCCCTGCCGCGCGGTTCGTGCTCTTCGTCGAGCTGTGGACTGCGAAGGAAGCGTTCCTCAAGGCCACCGGACGTGGCATCGACGGACCGCTGCGAGCAGTCAATGCTGATTCGGACGGATGGAAGATGCTCCCGCTGCACAGCAGCGAGTGGGTCGCTCATGTCGCCGTCGATCGCGACGCGGAGTTGCGCGTCGCCGAGTGGCAGCCGTCGCTGTAAGCCGAGGATCAGCGGGAGTGGCGGAACTGGAGGCTGAGCCGCGGGCCGGCGGAAGCAACCTTCGGCACGCTGTGCTCCCACGTGCGCTGCGACATCCCGCCCATCACGAACAGGTCGCCAGGCAGGAGCGTGAACGCGCGCGCAGCGCCCCTCGCAGAGGTGCCTTTCGGCCGCATTCGCAACGCGCGCCGCGAGCCGAGCGACACGATGGCGACGATGGGCTCGACGATCTCGGGATCGATGCGATCGCCGTGCCAGGCGACGCTGTCGCGCCCGTCGCGATAGAGCGCGGCACCGACGCTGTCGAACTCGCGACCGAACCGCGCTGACAACGAGTCGGCCATCTGGCCGAGGATCGGCGGTGCGCTGGGGTCGTGCGGACCCGAGCCGTACCACGCGGTGAGCCGGGGCTCTTCGACCATCCGCCCGTACATCGGCACCGTGCGGCGATTCCACGGCGCGACCTCTACGAGCAGTTCGAACAACGCGCCCGGCGCGCTGACCCAGTCCGTGACGTGCTCGACCCATGCGGTTGCGTCGAGCTTGATCCGCCGCGCCGAGGTGAACTGCTGATCGATGTCGGCGCCGCCCGGTGCGGCGTCGAGGAGCATGGGCTGCCACGTGACGCGCTGGTCGCGCGCCTCGACGGAGCGACCCGGCCGGGTCCGGTACTGCTCGGTGAGCGAACGTCTGTTCGCCATGTGCGCCAATGTACCCAGCCCGCCAAACGCGACGGTCCCCGGCTCGAGCAGGGGTACCGTGAGGGCGGAGATGCAGGCGCAGCCGACCGAAGGGGAGGCGGAGCCGGAGTCGACCAATGGAGTGGTGTGCTCGAGCCTGATGAGGACGGCGTCGAAGTCGACGACGAGGGTGACCCGCACGCCGAGCCGCGCCCCATCGACCGGTTCCGTTCCACGGCCGTCGGCAGCGTGATGGCCGCCGGCCTCTTGGGCTTGCGCGACGTCCTCGAGCCGCCCAAGGACGAAGAGCCGGCCATCGTGGTCGATTGGTCGGGTGCGCCGCCCTTCACCGACCCGTACGTGTTGCGCCTCGACCCCGACCACCCGGAGGACTCGATCGTGATGGTCCGTCCGTGGCTACGGCAGACCGATCCGCTCGCGAGCGACGGTGACGCGATCGAGCACGTCGAGCCGAACGGTGACGCCGAGCCCGGGGCCGGCCGGCACTCGTAAGCGGCCGCCGTCCAAGACGAACGGCTCCGTCACATCTTCGGCGAAGTAGCGGTCCGACGCTGACACGTCGCCGGGGATCGTGAAGTTGGGCAGTGCGGCGAGCGCCACGAGCGCGGCGCGACCGATGCCCGTTTCGAGCATGCCGCCCGCCGAGCACGGAACACCCGCCGTCGCGCAGCGGTCGTGCAGCTCTTTGGCGGCGCTCCACCCTCCGAGGCGCGCCGCTTTGACCGCGACGATGCGACATGCCTTCAGCGCGATGGCGTCCGACGCCACGTTGGCGCTGGTGATCGCTTCGTCCAAGCAGATCGGAGTGGTCAGGCGCTCGGCCAGTGCCGCGTGGTCGAGGAGCGCGTCGGGTGCGAGCGGCTGTTCGATGCATTGCAGCGAGCACGCGTCGAGCTCGCGAAGGCGTTCCATGTCCGTGCGCAACGCGTACGTGCCGTTGGCGTCGACTTGCAGGGCAACATCGTCGCCGAGTTCGGCGCGGACGCCGCGCACCGCGTCGACGTCGTGGCCGGGCGCCACCTTCAGTTTGATGCGTCGGTATCCCTGCGCCGCGTAGCCCGCCGCGACCTTTCGTAGTTCTGCGACGTCGTCGACCATGCCGATGGCGACGCCCGCCTCGACATCGGCGTGGGACGCCCCGAGCCAGTCGGCAAACGACCGGTCCTCGACCCGCAGCTGGGCATCGAGCAATGCACACTCGACCGCGGCCTTGGCCGCCGTGCTCCCACGTACGTCGTCGAGTGAACTGCCCGCGAACACCCGCGGCAACAACTCGTCGCGCAGGCTCAGGCGCGCAGTGTCGAGCGTCTCGGGAAGATAGGACGCCGTGGTTTGCGCGCTGCACTCGCCCCAACCTTCGGCGTTGTCGGTCACGACGTGGACGAGCAACGCGTCTTTGGTGTTCGTCGTCGACGTCGCGGTACGGAACGTGCGCACGAGCGGCAGGCGCACGCGCAACAGTTCGACCAAGCGAACACGGGCCTGCACGGGAGGAGCGTACGCGAAGCGGCCCGGGACCATGCCCGGCCGGTTCGCAGGAAAAGCGCGCGCGTCAGCGACGCTTCGTGGTCTTCTTCGCGGTCGACTTCTTGGCCGTCGACTTCTTGGCCGTGGCCTTCTTCGTCGTTGTCTTCTTGGCCGTCGTCTTGCGCGGCGCCTTGCCCGAGAGGACCGCGTCCTTGAAGCTCTTGAGCGGCGTGATCCGTGCGACGCGCTTCGCCGCCACTCGCACCATCTCGCCGGTGGCCGGGTTCCGAGCCATACGGGCCGGACGGTCGATGCGCCGGAACTTCGCGAAGCCCGAGATCGCGACGTCCTCACCGCCCGCGACCGTGCCGGTGATGATGTCGACGAGCGACGTCAACGCGGCGTCGGCCTCCTTGCGGCTCATGTCATTGGCGGAGGCGAACTCGTTCAACAGCTGGCTGCGATTCACATGTCCTCCATCGACAGCGGGGAGATGTCCGGGGAAGTGCGGGGTGCATCGTGACATGATCGCCCTGCGGATGCGTGGATCTCGCCCAAATTTCCTAGGTTTTTTGGGCTCGCGCGCACGGACACTGTTCATTGGTCGACTCCGGCTCCGCCTCCCCTCCGGTCGGCTCCGCCTTCGTCTCCGCGCGCTGCGGCCCGCACCTCCCTGAGGGATGCGGGCCGCCGAACGCTCGGATGGCCGAACGGCAAAGACTTAGTCGCTGCCACCCGACTTGGCGGCGCCTCCTTGGCCGTCGCTCCCTCCGTGGCCCGTACCGGCGCCGTTGCCGCCCGGAGTCGGGGAGGGTGCGTGCGTGTCCGTCGGGGCATCCACCGGCGGGGACGAGTCGCCTCGCTCGTCACCGCTGTTCCCGCCGCTCCCATGTGCCGTGCTCGACGGCGGAGAAGGGGCTTCGGTCGTCGGGGTCGACGAAGCAGTCGGGCACGGCTTGTCGTTCGCCGTGCCTGACGCGACCGCCGAGACCGCCCGCCCGTGTTCGCAACCTTGTGTGCTCTTGTCCTTTGCAACCGTCGAGACGTCGGTCCCGTGGTTCCCGGCCTGGGGGCCTGACGTCGATCCCGGCGTGTGCGACTTCTTGCCATGCGGCGACGTCGAGCCCGAACCCGGCGTCGCGGACGGCTGGTGTTTGAACGGCTTGTGATGCTTGCCGCCGTGCGTGTCGTGGTGGGGCAGCGTGACGCCCACGCTCGACGCGGCGTCGGCAACTGCGTTTTGCGCCGGCGCCGGAAGTGCACCGGCGACCGCGAGTCCGCCCGTTGCCGCCATCGCCGCCGCGATCGCCGCTGCGGCTTTCGCGACCGCCCGGCCACGGAGGTGCTGGAAGCGCCGCTCCACGACGACTGCGGGTGCACCGGAGATGAACGCGGCGAGTGCCGGCGTCGGAACCGGAGGCGGTGACGAGAATGCAGCGCGCATCTCGCCGATCACGTCGACGAGGTGGCCGTCGAGGGTGGCGTTCCCGGTCCCCGTGCTCCCGGCCCCGGAAATCCCGGCCCCGGAAATCCCGGCCCCGGAAATCAGGGCCTCGGCCACAGCGTCGTCGAGCTCGGGTGGCGTTTTCATCTCATTGCCGTCAACGCTGCCCGCCGTCATTTGGG
>JBKPCL010000127.1:0-11729 GCA_046727335.1 Actinomycetota bacterium | reverse complement strand
TCCGACCAGTAGTCGACGACGCCGTCGGGCATCAGCACGGCACGATCGGGCGCGAGCTCGGCGACGAACTCGGTGTCGTGGCTGACCAGCAACATCGCGCCGCGCCACGTCCGCAACGCGGCCCCGACCGCGGCGCGCGACGGCGGATCGAGATTGTTCGTCGGCTCGTCGAGAACGAGCAGGTTGTGGCGACCGGCGACGAGCGTCGCCAGTGCGAGCTTCGTTTTCTCGCCGCCCGACAGGGTGCCGGCGTCCTGGAACGCAAGATCGCCGCGCAGGCCGAACATCCCGAGGAGCCCGCGCAGGGACTGGTCGGCGAGGTTCGACACGTCGCGAACGTGCGCGAGCACGCTGCGGCCGGGCGTGATGCCTTCGTGTTCCTGCGCGTAGTAGCCGGTGGAGACCTGGTGGCCGAGGTGCACCTCACCGAGATCCGGCTCGAGTTCGCCCACGATCGTGCGTAGCAGCGTCGTCTTGCCGGCTCCGTTCAGACCGAGGACGAGCACGCGCTCGCCGCGGCCGACGTCGAATGACACGTCCTCGAAGACGGTCTTGGGGCCGAACGCCTTGGCAAGGGAGTCGACCTCCAGCACGACGCGTCCGGCGCGCGGTGGTTCCGGCAACTTGACGCTGAGGTTGCGCTCACCTCGCTTGGTTTCGACTCGCTGCGCGTCGAGCTTTTCGATGCGATGATCGAGGGTCTTGGCGATGCGCGCGCGTTTCTCGGTCTGGTGCCGCATGGAGTCGGCCAGCGCGCGCAGACGCCGGATCTCGGCGTCCTGTCGTGACGCGAGTTTGGCGCGGCGTTCTTCGTCGGCCTTACGGGCGACGAGATACTGCGTATACGTGCCGCGGTACTCCACGAGCTCGCCGTCGTCGAGGTGCAGCACGCGCGTGATCGCCTGGTCCAGCAATGCGAGGTCGTGGCTGATGACCAGCAACGCACCACGGAAGGCGCGCAAGAACGACATGAGCCACTGTTTGGCGTCGACGTCGAGGTGGTTCGTCGGCTCGTCGAGCAGCAACAGATCGTCGCCGGCGAACAAGATGCGCGCGAGCTCGACGCGACGCCGTTCCCCGCCGGAGAGCGCGCGGATCGGCAGGTCGAGCCGGTCGGAGCCGAGGCCGAGCCCGGCCGCGATGCGACGCACCTCCGCTTCGGCGGCGTAGCCGCCCGCGGTGCGGAACGCGTCTTCGGCATTCCCGTACGCCTTGAGGTTGCGCGGCGACGGATCGGCGGCAACTCGCTGATGCAGCTCGTCGAGGCGGCGCGCAGCCAGATCGAGCTGGCGTCCCGACAACACATGCGAGAGCGCGGTCGCATCGAAGTCCTCGCCGCGAGCGCGCGGGTCCTGCGGCAGATAGCCAAGCCCGTTGGGCCGCAACACGACGCCGTGCGCGGGCGCGGCCTCACCGGCGAGAACCTTGAGCATGGAGGTCTTGCCCGCCCCGTTGCGGCCGACGAGGCCGACCTTGTCGCCCGCGTGAAGGGAAAAGGACGCGCCGGTCAGCGTGACGCGACCGCCCACTTCGACCTCGAGATCGCGGACCTGGAGCATCCGATCATTGTCGCGCCCCTGACCGCGAGCCCTCCGATCAATTTGTGGGCGGCCATTCGCCGCTGATCCTCGACTTTAAGGCGTTCCTTCGGCGGCGCCGTAACCGGGACGCCCAGCGCCTTCCCACTCGGTGTAGAAGTCGAAGAACTCTTGCCCGAACGGATCTGCTCCGCGCATCGGCATCGTTCCCCGCCGGATCGTCCAGTCCATCGGCGCCAACTCGGCGGCCGCGGCGAGATGCATCGCCGCCCGGTCGTCGCGACCGATTCGATGCAGGTGTGCGCCGAGCCGGCGTTCCGCGCGCGCCTGTACTTCGTCGGGCGTCGGACCGACGACGTCGCGTTGGGGCGGGACGACGCCGTCACGCACCCACTGCCGCAACTGCTCGTGATGCACCGACGAGTCGATGTTGGTGAAGTCCTTGAACAGATCGTCCACCGGCGCGATCACCGGCGGGCGCACGACGCGATCGTCCTCGTCGATCCAAACCGTGCTCGGCACGTTGACGATGCCGAGGCGCTCGGCAACGAGGTGGTGGGGATCCACGAGGCTGGGGTGCGTCTGGGCGGACGCGAGGATCCACTCACGCGCGGGTTCAGGTTCGTCGAGCGCGATCGTGACGATCGTGCATCCCAAGGGCTCGAGCTCGCTGTGCAGTGCCTGCCACCCGGGCAGGTCGTAGCGGCATCCTCACCAGGAGGCCCAGGCGACCAACACCTTCTTGCGCCGCCCGATCGACGACCATCGGAACGGGCGGCCGTCGACATCTGCGAGCGCGAAGTCGTCGACTCGCATCGATGCCAGCTGCTCGGCGCGGGTCGCCGCCGACTCGCCGAGGACGCCGACACCGGCGTCGTCGTCGAACGCGAGCGGGCGGCGAAGCAGATCGGCGAACACGCGCGCGTCGACCTGATCGCCGACTCGGATCTCAGGTCGGGCGCGAGTGGGGACGCAGACGTCGCCGCGGCAGAGCCCTTGTGGCTCGAGCTTCCAGCCCGTGACCGATGCGAGCGCGTCGGCGTCGACGAGCAGCGCGCCTCCATCGGGGTTGACTTCGAGTGCGCCCTCGTCCGTGATGATGATCGTCGCCATATCCAGATCTTCGCGCACCGGGCTATGGGTCGACAGTAGTGGACGAGCTGTACTCGCGTCGGCGGGAGAAGACTTCGAGGACGGCGTCTCCGAAGAGCAGCGCGAGGGCGATCCACGCGAGCGGCGCGGCATGCGGGAAGAGCGTCGGCCACTCGAACACCGGCGGGAAGTGATAGCGGTGCTGTTGGATGGCGATGTACGCACCGCATGCGAGGAGCAACGCGGCCGGCAGGACCACGAGGATGACGCGCCACGACGGCTGGAACGCGACCACGCCGACCGCTGCCGCTGCCAACAATCCGATCGGCAGTCCCGCGACCAGCGCCACGAGCAAGCCGACGAGCACCGGCGCGATCCACCGGGCGCGTCGACCGACGCGCGCGCGAGCGCCCCGTGGCCATCCGAGGGCCACGTCGGCGTCCGAGGCCGGTGGCGCGGTCATGACGGTGAGCACATCGCGCCGGCGCCACCATGTCGCCGCGACGATCGCGATGCACGCCAGCACTGCAGCGACTGACAGGGCCAGCGAAGCCCACACGGTGCGTTGCGGTGTCCACTCGAGCGTCACGTCGAAGGTCGATGTGGACGGCGTCACCATCCAGCCGTTGGCGTAACCGTCGACGAGACGTGGCATGCCGAGCGAGCGTCCGCCGACGACGTGGGCCTTCCAACCCGCGCTGTGCGACTCGCCGAGCACGAGCCAGAACGGCGTCCCCGACGTGGCGCCGCTGACGCGGACGCGCATCTTCGTTGCGCCGTTGCTGAGCAGTCGGACGGCCGGACTGCGCGGCACCGTCGGTCCGAGCGCGGTGACCTGGCCGTTCGACGCCGGGAACGCGGTGCCACTCGCGCCCGACGCGAAGACGAGCCGATCGAACGCCACGCCGGTGCGCCGTCCATCCGCGGTCGCGACGATGTGTTGCCCGGGACCGAGACGAATCGAACGCGTCGCCGCGCCTTTCGCGACGCCGCACGGTGTGACGCCCAGCCCGGCTGACGCGCTCGCGTCTCGCGCTGCTCCGGTGACGCGCACAGGCACCGGGTGGCCGTCGATCGTCAGCAGATCGGCTCGGCACGATGTCTCGACATGGGCCGGAGCGCTCGCGAGCGCCAAACCAGGAATACCGAGCTCGGCGATCGCCGCCGGTTCGAGTGTTGTCCCGCCGGAGCCGAAGTTGTCGGAGACCTCGTCGCGTACGTCGTCAATCGTCAATCGGAGGGACGCTCCCTTGACGGGCGGGAACGTGAGGCGGACGACGGTGGATGCGTTCTCACCGGGCTGGTCGGGGATCGCGGGAAGCGTGAGCACGCGAGTCGCGCCGTCGACCTGCAGCCGCAATCTCGTCGGTACCGAGTGACGGTCGTCGGCGATGACGCGCACGTCCATGTGGTCGAAGCTGATCGGACGGGCGACTCGGAACTGCGCCCACTGACCCCGTACCTGCCCGAACGGCGTCTGCCAGGCGGTGCCCGGCGCGCCGTCGATCGCGCTCGCCGACCGGCATTCGGTGCAACCGGACAGGAACGCGCTCGCGTCGGTGGTGACGCCGCCATGCGTCGCGTCGCGCATGCCCAAGACGCGGTCGATCGCGGCGGCGGGCGCGTACGGGCTCACGCTCGCGCTTCCCGTGAGCGTGAAGCTACGAGCGGCGGGAAGCGAGAACTCGCGCACGATCGCGGCCTCGGGATCGATACGGGGAGGCGCCGGACGAAGGCGGTCGCGGCTCATGACGAGCACCAGCGGATGACTCGCCTGGTCGGAGCGCGTCGCGTCCAGCAGGTCTCGCGGCATGCGCACGACCTCGTCGACGCGGACGTCGTGGCGCGCGTGCTCGTCGCGCATACGGATCTCGGCGAAGCCCACCGCATCCGTAGCACCGAACAAGCCGGGTGGGTTCACACGGTCGATTCGGATCTCGAGCGTTCGGAACCGGCGCCGCGGAAACGCGACCGTCTGCCCGCCGGCGACACGCGACGACGGACCCAGCGCCGCGTGCACCGCAGCGTGGCCGTCGAACGTCAAGGTGACCCCGGTGATGAACCGCGCCGTTCCGCGGTTGAGGGGCTGGACGAGATTGACGTGGTCGGTCGTGATGGGCCCGTCGAGCTCGATGCGAATGCGCTCGCCCACGGCGTCGCCGTAGGCCGCCGCCCGCCACGCCGTGTAGGTATCGCCGTCGAGCGCTTGGGATGGACGATCCTCGGGCGTCAGCGTGATGCGATTGCCGTACGACGTCGCGGTCACCGATCGGACACCGCGCTGTTCGGTGATCGTCAGTGCCGTGGGCCGCTCGCCGGGAAACAGGTCGAGGCGGGCGTCACCCGTGTCTTGCTGGAGCGGCGCGAGCCCCGGACCGTCGGTCGCGCCGACGTTGTCGCGCACCGACGTCCAGCGCCGGGCGCGCAGGCGGTTCTGATCGGTGACGACGAGGACGGTGTCGGGACGAATGGCGGCGCGCAGCGCCCGGTCGGATCGATACGACGCCGAGTACTGGACCGCGCCGGCGCCGTCGAGCAGGCCGACGTCTGCCACGTCGACCAGCCCCTCGCCGTCGCCCGACACCATCAGGGCGTGCGACGCCGACTCGGCGCGAACGATCGCTGTCGAGTCCGACACGGGGTAGACGACGACGGGCGCCGACGGCCTCTCGTTGGCGGGGTCCTCGAGGCTGATCTCGTCCTGATGCGGCTTCGCGAGCGCGGGCGCGGTCGGCGTCCCGAACGACGTCGACGCGCCGAGCCCGGGAACGCCGGCGAACAACCGGTCGACTTCACGCGGCGGGACCAGGGCGTAGCGCTCGTACTGGATGTCGTTACGAAGGACGGCGTCACCGACGCTCATTCGTCGCAGCAGTGGCGCGACGCCGCGCGGATCGGTGATGCCCTCCTGCACGCGACGGTCGAGCGCGTTCAAGAGATCGGCGGAGGCCGCAGTGCCGTACGGGATGAGCTCGCGCGCGACATAGGGACGATCCATGAGACCGGGAGTGATCGGGTCGACCGTGTTGCCCCAGCGGTACGACGCGAAGTCAGAGCCCGGGAGTTCGAGGACTCTGGTCTGATGGCTGCCGCCGTCGAGGTAGTGGGCGGCTTGCAGCCAGTACGACGGGATGTGCTCGGGGCGTTGCAGGTTCTTGCCGTAGTAGTTCCCGTTCCACAGCGCCGGGAAGTTGACGACGATGAGCACCACCGCGGCCGCGATCGACGCGGTCGCGAGCAACGGTCGTCCGCCGGCCCGCAATCGTTGCCACAAGGCGTTGAGACCAATTCCGAGGAGCATCGCCAAGCCGAGCGCGATGAGCGGCACCGCTCGCGCCGTGCTGCGCAGCGCGAGCCCGGCTGTCGATCCGGTCGCGAACGCTTTGAACAGCGCGCCGATCGGCGACGGATGGCCGTAGGGGTACGCGCCGACGGCGATCACGACGCCGACCAGAGTGAGGATGATGAAGAAGACGCGATGGCGCCAGCGGACGAGACCGGCGAACAACAGCGAGAGGGCGGCCAGCACGTACCCGGCGAGGATGACGACGCCGTGTTGCGTGTAGTCGCTCGACGCCTCGATCCACGGGCCGAGACGATCTTGCCCGTAGAAGAACCAATAGCCGAGGCCGCGCAACACCTCGTTCGGCGTCGAGGTTCGGGCGACGGCCTCCACCGTCTCGGTGAACTTCAAGACGTCGAGCCCGTACGCGCCTTGCATGCGCAAGCCGGCGATCCACCACAGCGATGTCACGATCGTGAGCCCCGCCGTCCGCAGCGACACGGACAGCGCGCGCCGACCGTCGACCTCGCGGGCGATCAGCCACGCGTACGCGATCCACAACGCGGGGCCGATGATTGCGAAGAGCAACGCCGTCGCGTTGACACCGCCGACCAGCTGCACGACCAAGGCGAAGATCGCCGGATAGCGCCAGCCGCCGTCGCGCAAGCCCTTACGGACCACGCCGATCAGCCACGGCAGCGCCGCCCACGGCATGAGCAGCACGGAGATGCGCGCGGAGTAGTCGAGGACGTACGGCGACAACATGTAGGCGAGCGCAGCGACCACGACTCCGGGCCCGCGCACACCGAACGTTCGGAACAGGTAGAGGACGCCGAGCGCCGCGCCGACGAGCAGCGAGCCCAGCCAGAGCCGCTGGGCGAACCAGTCGGGCGAACCGAGCTTGTCGAGCACCCAGTAGTACGGCCCCATCGGGAACAGGTAGCCGATCGTCTGGTGCGTGACCGTCCCCATGCCGACGTGCGGATCCCACATCGAGACCGCGCGTGAGATCAGGCGGCCGGGATCGAGGTAGAGGTATTGCTTGGTGTCGGCGGCGACCTTGCCGCGCGACGAGAGGATGACCGGCACGTACGCGACGACGGCGAGACCGGCATATCCCAGGAGTTCGGCCCCGCGCCGCCGGCCTTCGACCTTACGAGCGCGCGCGCGTGCAACGGGTGCGGCGACGGCGCTCACGCGGAGCGGTGACGCAGTGCCTCGTCGGCGAGGGCTTGCAGCGTGCCGCACGCCGTCGCGCCCCAGGTGAACCGCGCCGCGTACTCGCGCGCTCCGTCGGAGAGACGTGAGCGCAGCTGGTCGTCGGTGATCAGGTGCTGGATACCTGCGGCGAGACCGACCACATCATCGACGAGCAGGCCGGTCTTGCCGTCGACGATTGCGTCCTCATGGCCGGCGATGCGAGTTGCGACCGACGGAGTGCCGCACGCGCCCGCTTCTGTGATCGTCATGCCCCAACCCTCGTGCGCCGAGGCGCTGGCCAGCACCCACGCGCGCCGGTAGAGGTCGAGCAGCTCGGCATCCTCGATGTGTCCGGGCAACGCGATCCAGTCGGTCGCACGCAACTCCTCGATCTGGCGCTCGAGGTTCTCGCGTTCGTACCCCTCACCGACGATCACGGCGCGAAGTCCGGGCACTGACGGCTTGATCGCGGCGAGCGCGTCGATGAGCAGATCGAAACGCTTGACCGGCACGAGCCGTCCGACCGCGACGACGAGCGGCTCCGGATCGTGAGACCCGCCAGGTGCGAACGACGGATCGATGCCCGGCGGCACGACCGAGATACGAGCCGCCGAGAGCCGAAGCTTCTCGACGATTTCCTGCTTCGATGACTCCGAGAGCGTCACGATCGACGCGCCGCTGTAGATACGGGGCGCGACCTGGAACTCGATCGCGCGGCCGAGACGTGCCAGCCGGGGCGGCAATGTCATCTTCCACATCGTGTCGTGCACGTGGTGCAGCCACACGACGCGCGGACGACGCGCCCACAACGGCGAAAAGAAGGGAATGCCGTTCCAGATCTCGACCAGCGCATCGCTCGCGCCATGCCAGCCCATCATCTCGCTGAACGCCGCGCGCGGGAACACCATGTACCGGCCCGCCTTGCGGATGACGCGGTAGCCCTCTCTCCAGCTGACCTGCGGATGGCCGGGGGCGAACGACGTCCGCATCGTGACTTCGATGCCGGCTTGCGCCCACAGCGCTGCGACGTGCGAGACATGGAGCTCGGAACCCCCGGCTTCAGGATCGTCCAGATCCCGCCAGGCCAGGATCGCGACGCGGCGCAACCCTGCGGTGGCCGCGATGTCGCCGAGCTTCGCAACCACGTCCGAGTCGGGGACGTGTCGAGGTTCGGTCACTCGGCGGGAACCCTCCGAAACGGCGACGGCGTGCCGCGGGAGTGTACGCCGGTACGTCGGGTGCGGCTGCGTACTGGCCGAGAGCAGACGCGACGGCGGCAGTACGCTCCGCCAACTGCCACACCAGGAGACGACAGCGAAGCGACCGGATGGGAGCGGAGTGCGGAGTCGACCCATGAACATGGAGACGACAGCGAAGCGACCGGATGGGAGCGGAGTGCGGAGTCGACCCATAAAGAAGGAGGTCGCGTGAAGCTCACTGGCGAGCGTCCCATGCAGGGCGCGACGCCCGACTCGCTGCTCGCGTTCCACGACGCCGGATACCGCGAAGTGCGCGAGCGGCTGAGCAGCGGCGTCGTGCTCGACGTCGGATGCGGCGTCGGCGACGAAACGCAACGCCTTGCGGCGGCGGATCGCCTCGTGGTGGGAGCCGACTACAGCGGGCCGACCATGCAGGAAGCCGCGCGGGCGCACTCCCCCGCGGAGTCGCTCCGTTTCGTCGCGAGCGACGGCGCCGCCCTCGGCGTCCGTGACGCGAGCGTCGACGCGGTGGTCTCATCACACATCATCGAGCACTTCACGAATCCCACGAGCCACGTCGCCGAGCTCGCGCGCGTCCTTCGTGCCGACGGCACCGCGTTCGTCATCACGCCGAACGCGCCTGCCGACTTCGAGAACCCCTTCCACGTCTACTTGTTCGAACCCGAGCATCTCGTCTCGATGCTGCGACTGTTCTTCTCCGACGTGACCTGCCTGGGCCTGGAAGGAGACGACGCACTCAAAGCCGACTTCGCGAGCCGCCGGGCCAGCGGCGAACGCCTCCTCCGCCTCGACGTCTTCGGCCTGCGCCAACGAATGCCGCGCTCGTGGTACGTGTGGTCGTACGAGCACATGCTGCCAGCCGTCTATCGCGTGCTCGGCTCCAAACGGACCGGGATCGGGTCGGGCATCACCGAAACGAATTTCTCGATCTCGGAAACGATTACGCCACAGACTCCCGGACTGTTCGCGATCGCGAGGCACCCGCGACCGCGTGCCACCGACGAGCGTTCACGCTGACGCGTCCGTGAGAGACACGCGGTAGCCGTTGTCCCGCCGCTCGGGGCGCGGCACTACGATCCGCGCCCGTGACCGAGGCGGCCAGCCTGGAGAGCGCGGCGCGCGTCGGGGCCGCTTCAACCCGCTTCCCGTGCTTCGACGGCTTGCGCGCGGTCGCCGCGCTCGCGGTCCTCGTCACGCACGTCGCATTCATCACCGGCGTCGACTTCCGGTCGTCCCTCGGCGCCCTCACTGCGCGCCTCGACGCCGGAGTGGTCGTGTTCTTCGTCATCTCCGGATTCCTGCTGTACCGGCCGTTCGTCGCCGCGCGCTTCGCCGGAGCACCGACACCACGGTCACCAGCATTTTTCTGGCGACGAGCGCTACGCATTCTCCCCGCGTACTGGCTCGCGCTCACGATCACGGTGTTCGTGCTCGATGTGCCGCCGCACAGGCCGGATGCGACGACGCTCTTCCTCGACTACACGCTGCTCCACTCGTACACGGCCGCGCACTTCGTCGGACCGATTCTCTCGTCGTACACCCTCGTTACTGAGGTTGCCTTCTATCTCTTCCTTCCCTTGTTCGCGTTGGCGGTCGGCCGTCGGGCGGGGACTCCGGAGCAGCACCTGCGAAGGGAGGTGCTCGCCGTCGGCGGGCTGTTCGCCGCGGGTGTGGCGTACCGACTGACGATCACGTTCCTGAGCCCGCCACCGGCGCGTGACGCGCAACTCAGCAACATGCTGCCCGGGTGGATCGACGTCTTCGCGGTCGGCATGGCGCTCGCGGTGCTGAGTGCATGGGTCGCGCACCGACGGGTCGAACCACCGGCCGGGCTGGCGCGACCGTGGGCACCGGCCGCGGCGTGGGCGACCGCGGCATGCGCCTTCGTCGTCGTGTCGCTCGTGGTCGGCAAGCCACCGCCCGGGATCGTGATGTACAGCGCGGGGGAGAAGCTGGCGATCCACTATCTCTACCTCGTGGTCGCGGCGAGCCTCGTGTTGCCGGCGATCTTCGGACCGCAGGAGCGCGGCGCGATACGAGCCCTGTTGCGGAACCCGCTCGCGGTCTGGCTCGGGCTCGTGTCGTATGGCATGTATCTCTGGAACGAGACGCTCATCGAGAAGTACTACGACTGGTCGGACGCCAAGCTGTTCGCCTCGCCATTCGCGAAGACCCTCTTGGCCGTGCTCGCGCTCACGCTCGTCGCCGCCGCGATCAGTTATTACGTGCTGGAGCGTCCGGTGCTTCGCCTGAAGGATCGCGTACCGTTCCGTCGTTCGACCGTCGCACGCGCACGTTGAGCCGCGCGCACAAGGTGTCGTTCGGCGCCGGCCTGACGGCGATCGCGCTCGTCGCGATCGCTGTACGTGTCGCGTTCGTGACGATCGCGAATCCACACGTGCCCCGGCTCGGCGATGCGTCCGCATACCACCTGCTCGCGCAGAACCTCGCCGGGGGGCGGGGCTACATCCGGCCGTTCGACTATCAGTTGCTCGGTCGAACACGCCCGACCGCCGAGTATCCGCCGCTCTTCCCAGGCGTGCTCGCCGCGGCCACGAAACTGGGCGCGCACAGCGTCGAGTCGCAACGACTGTTCCTCTGCGTCGTCGGCACGATCACGGTCGTCCTCATAGGGCTGCTCGGGCGGCGGGTCGGCGGTCCGACAGCCGGGTTGGTCGCGGCGGGATTCGCCGCGTTGTATCCGATGCTCTTCCTGAGCGAGGCAACGCTCATGTCCGAAGCGCTGTTCGTGCCGTTGATCACGGCCGCGCTGTTGCTCGCGTACCGCGCCATCGACCGCCCGACTCCGGGCCGCTTCGCGGCGCTCGGCGCCGTCCTCGGACTCGCGACCCTGACCCGCGCCGAGGGGCTGTTGCTCGCGGTCGTCCTCGTCGTCCCGTTGTGCTGGCGGTTGCGCGATGTCGTCGTGCTTCACCGAGTGGGGCTTGCCGCGACGACCCTCGGCGTGACTCTCGTCGTCGTGGCCCCGTGGACCGTCCGCAACGCGGTGCGTCTCGACGCGTTCGTTCCGGTCTCGACGAATGCGGCGACGCTGGTCGACGGCGCTAACTGCAACCTCGTATATCACGGTCCGGAGCTTGGGCTGTGGAGAGCGACGTTCGCGGGCTCTGTCGCCGCGCCGCGTGGACAAGCCCAAGCGTGCTTCGAGGGCTTCGACATCCGCGATCCACATTTCCAGGAAGCGAAGGCGGCGCGGACCCATCTAGACGACGGCCTCGCGTACGCGCGCCATCATCTCGGCGCACTGCCCAAGGTCATGACCGTGCGCGTGCTGCGAACGTGGGGCGTCTACGCCCCGCGTCAGCAGGTCGACTTCGAGTCACTCGAGGGCCGCCCGCGCCGATGGCAGATGGCAGGGACGGTGATGTACTGGAT
>JBKPCL010000126.1:0-10542 GCA_046727335.1 Actinomycetota bacterium | reverse complement strand
GTCAGGCTGCCGAACGCCTCGAGTCGTTGGAACGTCCGCGCGATGCCGAGCCGCGCCCGCTGGTGCGGTCGCCGGCGCGTGATGTCGCGGTCCTCGAGGGTCACCCTTCCCAGTGCGGGCGCTTGGAGGCCCGTCACAATGTTGAAGAGCGTCGTCTTCCCGGCGCCATTGGGTCCGATGAGCCCGGTGATCTGCGCGGCTTCGACGTCGATCGACGCGTTGTCGAGTGCGAGCAGTCCGCCGAACCGGACCGACACCTCCTCGACCCGGAGGAGCACCATCGTCAGCCGGACCGGGCGGGGAGTGCAGGCGCGCTCTCGTCGGCCGGCGGAGCGCTGGAACGAGGTACGTCGTTCGTGATGCCGAGGTTGCGGTCGACCAGCAGGACGTCGGCTTCGGTGAACGGCCGGTCGAGCCCGAGGTCGCCGACCTCCGGTTCGGCGTTGGCGGCCTTCAGCTGCGCGGCCTCCCGCTTGGCGTCCTTGCGCCACGGGAGCAGCGGCGCGAAGCCTTCGCCGATCGGCACCACTGCACCCGACGGATTGTTGATGATGCCCAACGCGGCCAGCCCGGGCGCGAGGAACTCGAGGGCGCGCCAGAGGGACAGATGCCAGTTCTCTTTGATCAGGATCGTGGCGAGGCCGAACATCCCGGCGAACAGTGCGCCCGCCACGAGTCCGACGCCGCCGATCACCAGCGCGAGCACGATCGGGAGGCCGACGAGCATCTTGAACTCGGACACGTCGAGGGTTCCGTAGTACTGGGCGAGGAACGCGCCTGCGAACCCCGCCATGGCCGCGGAGAGCGTGAACACCAAGACCTTCGTCGCGAGCACGTTGACGCCGACGGTGACGGACGCCGCCTCGCTGTCGCGCAGCGCGATCAGCCGGCGGCCGAAGGCGCCATGTCGGAGCGCGACGACGCCGATGCCGAGGAGCCCGAAGACGACCGTCACGAGCATCAAGAAGGAGCGGCTCGACGCGAAGTCGATGCCGAAGAGGCTGATCCGCTGCGCATGTCGCGGAGCACCGCCGAGCGCGAACGGCTGGCTGAAGAAGACATCCTCGACCAGCGCGGCGAAGGCGAGCGTTGCCAGCGCGAGATAGAGCCCCTGGAGCCGCAAGGCGGGAAGGGCGAGCAACGCGCCGATCGGGGCGACGATGAGCGCCGCGACGAAGATCGACCAGATGTTGCCGTGGTTCCCGCCCAGGCGCGTGTATGCGACCGCGCCGATACCTGCGAACGCGAGCGGCGCGAGTGAGACCTGTCCGGCCCAGCCAATGAGTGGAACGAGCGACAGCGCGACCAACGCGGTGCACATCCCAAGGGCGAAGCGGTTCAGGTTGGTCGTCGACAAGAACACGCTCAGGATCCCGATGATGCCGAGCAGGACGATCATGCCCAACACCGTGTCTCGCACCGACGCGACTCGTTCGAGACGCCGGACCGAACGGATACGCGCGTATTGCAGCTGCGCCTCGGGAAGCAGCAGCAACACGATGAAGAGCATGATCGTGGGAATCGCGAGCGACACGCCGCTCCACCGTCCTCCGAACGCGAGGAAGGTGTTCGACCACGTGATGGCGAGTCCCAGGATGAGCGCGCCGACATACGTGAGCGGAAGGCTGCGCAGCCGGCCGACGACCGCCGCCGCGAACGACGTGATGATCAGGAGCGTGAGCGACCCACTCGTCGACATATCCGTCTCTGGCGCGAGCAGGATGCCCGCGAGCGCGGCGACGGAGCAGCCGAGTGCCCACGAGAAGCTCGAGAGGAGCTCAGACCGCGCGCCGGCGAGCGCGGCCAAGCCTCGGTTGTCGACGACCGCGCGCATCGAAATCCCCAGACGGGTGCGATACAGCAGGATGCGCAGGCCGATGGCGAGCGCGATCGCGACGAGGAGCGTGATCAGACGATGCCACGTCATGATGACGTCGCCGATGTGGAAGCCTCGGT
The DNA here is from genome assembly GCA_046727335.1 of Actinomycetota bacterium. Classification (GTDB taxonomy): domain Bacteria; phylum Actinomycetota; class Acidimicrobiia; order IMCC26256; family PALSA-610; genus JBKPCL01. The sequence goes on along the minus strand of JBKPCL010000126.1, from coordinate 8,586 downwards.
CGTTGAAGAGCGAAGGCACCGAGTGGCCCAGGTTCTGGTCCCAGATCATGTTCGCGACGCCGACGAACGCGAAGAGCAGCCCCACCGTCACCATCAACTGCACGACCAACGGCTTGCCCTGGAGCTTTCGCATGATCACGCGATCGAGTCCGACTCCGAGCACCGGTGCGGCGATGAACACCGTGAGCACGAAGGCGAGCAAGACGGGAAGGCCGCGGTTGACGCTCAGCTCCCAGTACACGTACGCCATGAACATGCCGATCGCGCCCTGCGCGAAGTTGAAGATCCCGGTCGTCGTGTACACGACGACGAGGCCCGACGCCGACATGGCGTAGATGCCGGCGAGCGGGAGCGCGAAGACCAGCACGTGCACCAGGTTCGACGCGGTCACCGGTGTCCCGGCCCACGCTGCCACGTTCACGAAGACGATGAACGCGGCGGTCCCGAGCCACACGACCAGGTTGGACCGCCGCGCCACTGATCAACCTTTGAACGCGGTGTTGGGGTCGAGCGTGATGCTGTACGGCTTGCCGCTGCAGTCGAACTTGCCCTTGTCGACGGGGTCGACCCGAACGAACTTGCCGTTCTTCACCTGCAGCCCGACGACGCAGGGGCTGCCCTTCTTGCCGCCGATGTCGGTCTTCGGGGCCATCCCACCCGCGTCGAAGTCATGCGTGTTGCGAATCGCGTCGAGCAGGGCGGCGCGCGTCAGACCGTTCGGGCCGCTCTTCTCGACGACGTCGTTCACCGCCTTCTTGAACATCTCGCCGGCCATCCAGGCTTGCGCCCCGAAGCTGTCCGGCTTGCTGACCGCGTTGAGGTACGCGTCGAGTGTCGCGTTCGATCCTCGGTCTTCGAACGGCAGGACATTGATCCAGACGTATTGACCTTCGACAGCCGACTGACCCTCGGTGATGAGCCGCGAGTCGTAGCACTGCGTCGTGCAGTGCCAGACCTTCACCGTGCTCACGCCTTGCGCCGCGGCCTCCTTGCGGAGGTACACAGTGCCCTTGTAATCGAGGCCGACCTGGGCGAACGTCGAGTTTGCCTTCTTCATCTGGATGACGAACGGCGTGTAGTCGGACTGCACCGCGAGACCGCTGGCGCCGAATTCCCCGTCGGACTTGATCCCGAGCTGCTGGGCCGCCCGGAACAGCGGAATCGATGCCGCAATCGTCGACGGCAGGTCCTTCGGGACGACGTAGATGCCGTGCAAGGCGTTCTTGCCGTACTTCGAGAAGTAGTACTCGACGGGTGTATTGATGTACGGGAAAGTGCGGGGTCCTGACCCGCTGTACGGACAGGACGCGCCACTCGGGAGCATCGCGAACGACACCCGCGAGCACTGCTGTGCTGACTCCGTCTGCAGCACCGCGAGGTCCGGAAGTCCGGTCACCGCGCCCGCCTTGTCCTTGCACTGCTCCATCGGTGTCACGTCGTTGAGGAACAACGCGGTCGTGCCAACGAGCGCGAACGAGTCGCCGCATGCCGCAGTCAGCGCGTTCTTCGTGTCGTCGGGACTGAGCTTGGAGTCCGCGGCCTTGACCACGACTTGCCGGCACGCGAGGCCACCCAGCTTGTTCTGCGCGGCGGCCCAGCCCTTCACCGCGTTGATCGATCCGAGGAACAGGCCCGGGCGTATCGAGGAGCCGATGTCCGCGGCAACCGTGATCGTGATCGTCGTCGGCGTGATGCCGACGTCGGAAGCCTGGAGCGTGACGCCTTTGCAGACGTCCTTCCCGGTCGACGTTGCCGCCGGAGCCGCGGTTGCGCCCGGTCCTGCTTCGTTGACCTTCTTGCCCCCGCCGCATGCAGCGAGCGCAAGTACGAGTGCGAGAGCGAGGGCGTACCGTCGCGGTCTCATGCCGTCCCCCTTTGCCCGGAACCGCTCTCCCAGGACCTACAGCGGCGAGTGTCGGCGGCAATCTCTACTACGAATCGGCATGCCTGTGCAGCGCACCCCTGCCGCTGCACGTTGCCGACGGTCGCGCTCACCAAGCGCGTTTACGCACACGCGCTCAGGGGAACTGCATTCTGACCAGCCTGCGCCTTCGGTGACGAGGGCCGGAACGGAGGAAGTCGTGGCATTCGTACTCTGGCTGATCGCCGTGATCCTGGTCATCGCCGGCATCGTCGCATTGGTACGTGGCGCGATCCTCTACGGCCTCGTCCTCATCGTCGTCGGCCTCCTTGTCGGGCCGGGTGGCGTCAGTATCTTCAGCTGACGCGCCGAGCGCGACGTTTCAGCGGGCGCGGTTCGGCCACAGTGATTCCGGCACCTCGAAGCCAAGTGGTTCGCCCCATTGATTGCGAAACGAGACCTCGTGAACGGGCCGGCGGGGGGCGACGCCCCACCGACCGGTGGGGTATCCGAAACACACGCACGACGAGAACAGCCAACCCTCGCCGTCGGGGACACCAAGGATCTTCAGCACGTCGTCGACGCGCAAGATGAACACCGTCGTGAGCGCGGCGCCGATGGCCTCCGCACGCGCGGCCAGCATGGCCGACCAGGTTGCGGGAAAGATCGAGCCACCGGTCGGATCGAACTGGACGAAGCTGAACAGCAGCAGCGGGTAGTCCTCGAAGTGGTCGGCCAGGTGTTGCGCCGACCGCTGGATGCGCAGGAGCTGGGAGTGTTCGGGGTCCGCGGGTGCCGCCCGGGCGGTCTCCAGACGGTCCCGGTAGATCGTCTCCCAGAGCTGGCCGAGGCAGCTGCGATAGATCGGACCGAGCTCGCCCTTGACGGCCGGATCGTCGACGAGCATGAACCGCCAGTTCTGCGTGTTGCCGCCGCTCGGGGCGCGGATCGCGGCGTCGAGAATCCGAGCTTGCGCGTCGGCTGGGATCGGGTCGGTCCGCACCCGGCGCATCGCGCGAGTCGTGTAGAGAGCTTCATAAACATCCATCGGGCCCGATCCTGGGTCACGCGTCCGCTTGCGCTCAAGTCTCTGCGATGCTTTCGACGCATGGGGGGCCACGTGTTCGCGTTGGGGTGATCGCATGACCGCCGTCGGCCTGCGGCTGCGGTCATTGTGGCGTCAGCATTGGCGCGCCTGGATCGTCCTCGCTGTCGTGTTCGGCATCGCCGGCGGCGCCGCGATGGCGCTGACGATCGGCGTGCGCCGCACCCAGCGCGCCTGGCCTCAGTTCGCTGCCGCCCAGAGATCCGCGGACGTGGTGCTCGCAGGTGCAAGCGGATTCGGTCTCGCCGGCGCGGTCGATCTCGACGACGTCGAGAAGACGCCGTACATCGAGAGCAGCGCGCGGGCGTTCGCGATGCTGCCGTTCACCGGACGCACCGACGACGGCCGGGAGCTGGGTCTTGCCGACCTCTTTCCGGTCGCGTCCACCGACACGCATCTCGGCGACGTGGTCGAGAAGTGGAAGATGCTCTCGGGCCGGGCCGCGAATCCCAACCGCCCCAACGAGGCGACCGCCAGCTTCGTGCTCGCCGAACGACTGCACCTTCATGTCGGGAGCGAGATCGATCTCCAGTTCTACAGCGAACGAACGTTCAGCCAGGTCGCGATACGGCTCATCCAAGAATGGCCGAAACGGATCCAGCAGCGCCATCAGCCGAACGACCTCGCCGCCCAGCGCGCCGACGGACCGTCGGTTCACGTTCGTATCGTCGGCATCGAGGCGTCGCCGCTCGAGTTCCCGCCGCTGATTACGGATCTTGCGCCGATCCTGCATCTGACGCCCGCGCTCGAGCATCGCCTTCACGGCAAGGTCGTCGGTAGTCCGATCGCGTATTTGCGCTTGGCGCGCGGCTACGAGCTGCACTCGTTCCAGCTCGCGGTGGAGCGAATGGCCGCGGGCAAACCCGTGTCGTTCATCATCACCCGGGAGAACCAGAACGAGAAGGTGCAGCGATCAGTGCACGCGGAAGCGATCGCGTTGGCGATCGTCGCCGCGTTCGCCGGTCTCGTCACGGTGGCGCAGTCCCTCACCCGGCAGACGCTCGTCGAAGCCTCGGAGGACCCGCTGCTCCGCACGCTGGGAATGAACGACCGACAGCTCCGCGCGGTCGCCTTGCGGCGCTCGCTGATCATCGCGGCCGCCGGATCAGTGCTCGCGTGCGTCGTCGCGGTCTTCGGTTCCGAGCTCGCATTGCTCGGCCTCGCGCGCAGGGCCGATCTCCACATCGGCCCGCACGTCGACCTGCCCGTCCTGATCCTCGGGTCCGCGATCATCATCGCCGTCGGCGCGATCGTGGGACTGGCAGCCGCGCGCGTCGCCCGACGGGAAACGCGTCGCAACGTCGGCGGCGTCGACCGCGGTCCCGAGTCGCTTCGCGGTCCTCGATTGGCGGGCAGCGCGACACGCGAGCTTCCGCTCGTACCGTCGCTCGGCGTTCGCTTCGCGCTGCAGCGCGGGCGGCCACCCCGTGCCGCGCCGGCCTGGACGGCCGTCGTCGGCACGGCGTTGACGGTGGCGATGCTGGGCTTCGCGTTCACGTTCGTCGCCAACCTGCATCGGGAGTTGAGCCAACCGCACCGCTTCGGCTGGAACTGGGACGTGAAGCTCGGCGCGCCGGCCCTTCCGGACCTGTCGCCCGTGTTCGCGCCCGTGCTGAAGTCCGATCCCGATGTCGCGGCGCTGTCGACCGCGACCGTCACCCAGCTCGACATCTCGGGAAAGCGCATCGATGTCATCGGTGTGCAGTACACGTCGGGTGTCGTCATTCCGACGATCGTCCACGGCCGTGCCCCGCAGGCAGCCGACGAGGTCGCGCTGGGAGCGCGCTCGATGCGCGCGCTGCGCGTGCACCTCGGCGACTTCGTGACCGCGCGCATCGGCCTGCGGAACGCGACGCTACGAATCGTGGGCACCGCGATCTTTCCTGAGTTCGGCGACGCGGCCCAGCTGGGCACCGGAGCGTTAATGACGTATGAGGGCGTGAACCGGCTCTTGCCCAACGCGCCGCGCAACACGTTCCTGTTGCGCTTCAAGATCGGCGACAACGTCAGCCGCGAGCGGGCGCTCCTCGCACACGCCGTCGAACCGATGCCGAGCCGTGCCGATGCCCGCCCGGGCGATCTCGTCAACCTCGCACGCGGTGACGGCCTGTTGGTCCTGCTCGGGTTGCTGCTGGCCGTGCTCGCGTTCGTCATGCTCGCCCACGTTCTCGTGACCGCGGTGACGAGCCGGCGGCGCGACTTTGCCGTGCTGCGCTCGCTCGGAATGGCGCGCCCCCAGGTGTGCGGAACCGTCGCCTGCCATATGGCCGCGTTGGTCTCGGCCGCGCTCGTCATCGGCCTGCCGCTCGGGCTGCTCGCCGGGCGCTGGACGTGGGCCGCGTTCGCGACCCGGCTCGGCCTCGTCGCCGACCCGATGCTGCCCGGGAAGCCCGTGTTGCTCGCGATCGTCGGCGCGGCGTTGGTCGGACTGCTCGCGGCCGTCACCCCGGCCTGGCTCGCAACGCACCAGCGACCGGCCGAGGTCCTGCACGCCGACTGAATGCTCGAACTGGCGTGACTGACGGCCCTCACAGGAGACGCCGGCGGAGCCGACCGGAGGGGAGGCGGAGCCAGAGTCGACCGGTGGTAGGGCTGCTGCTCACGCCAGTTCGGAGGGGCTAGTCGGCGAACTCCGGGATCACGTACTTGCCGAGCAGCTCGATCGAGCGCATGACGTCGTCGTGCGGGATCTTGTACGGGTTGAGCAAGCAGAAGAGCAGCTCGCAACCGACTGCCTCGTAGCGCTTGCAGATCTCGATGCAGCGGTCGGGATCGCCGACCACGCCCGCGCCGCTGTCGTAGATGTAATCCATGTCGAGCTTGTCGAAGAAGCCGGCGTCGCGGCCCTTCAAGGCTTCGCCGGCGTAGGTGTAGTTCCCGAGCTCCTGGCCGCCGCTCTCCATCCACTCGGCGAGTGACGCGATGTGCCGGCCCGCGGTCTGCGGGTACCAGACGAACGACTCCTCGGCGACCGCGCGCGCCTGCGCGTTCGTGTCCGCGCAGTGCACCATCGTGAAGGTCGCCGCGGTCGCGTTGCGGAACTTCCCGACGGGTTCCGGGCAGTCGGCTTGGCCCTTGCGGTAGTTCACGATGCGCTCTTCGAGATTCTCGGGCGGGAGCCCGACCGTGAACGACAGCAGTCCGAGTCCGCGCGCTCCGATCTCGTAGTGCCCGTCGACGCTCGACGTCGCGCCCCAGATCGGCGGATGAGGGTCCTGCAATGGCTTCGGATGCACACGCCGCCGCGCCATGGACCAGTACTGGCCGTCGAACTCGTATTCGTCGTTCGTCCAGATGCCCACGATGTGCCGCAGCGCTTCGTCCCACATTTGTCGGGTCACACGCGGATCGATACCGAATCCCTCGATCTCCGCGCGCGTCGACGAGCGGCCGGTCCCGAACTCGACGCGACCGTCGCTCACGAGGTCGAGAACGGCGACGCTCTCCGCGGTCCGCACCGGATGGTTGTACGGCCGAGGGAGGAGCCGAACTCCGTAGCCGATACGGAGGTTCTGCGTGACGGCGGCAATGTGGCCGTAGAGCACTTCCGGATTCGAACAATGCGAGTACTCGTCGAGGAAGTGGTGCTCGACCGTCCAGAAGGAGTGGAAGCCCATGCGATCGCCGAGCTTCACCTGCTCGATGGTGTTTTTGTACGCCTCGTACTCAGAGCGCGGACCCCACGGCTTGGCGACCGGGATCTCGTAGAACATCGCGAACTTCATTCAGCACCTTTCAGCAGACAGGCGTGTGTCAGGAGCCGGTCGCCACCTTCTTCGCCCACGGGTAATCCGGCTTCCCACTCGGTGACCGCTCGATGCGGTCGACGACGTGAAGCTCGCGCGGGACCTTGTAACCGGCGATGTAGCCGCGGCAGTGCGCGTCGAGCTCCTCGAGCGTCGCGGTGCGGCCCGGCCGAGTCTGCACGACCGCGGTGACGCGCTCACCCCATCGCTCATCGGGAACGCCGACGACGACCACGTCGAACACGGACGGATGCGCTTTCAACGCGGCTTCCACTTCTTCGGGGAAGATCTTCTCGCCGCCGGAGTTGATGCACACCGAGCCGCGACCGAGCAGCGTCATCGTGCCGTCAGACTCCACGACGGCGTGATCGCCGGACACCGCGTACCGCCGACCGTTGACCGTCACGAACGTGGCGGCGGACTTCTCCGGATCCTTGTGGTAGCGGAGCGGGACGTTGCCCCCGCGGGCCATGCGTCCGACCACGCCCGAACCGGGCTCGACGATGTTCATGTCGTCGTCGAGGACGACGGTATCGGGTCCCATCCGAACTGTCGGCAGTCCCGGCTTCTCGTCTGTGCCCTTGGCGATCACGCGCACGCCGTTGTAACCGGTCTCCGTCGAGCCGACCGCGTCGGCGATGATGAGGTTCGGGAAGCGTTCGAGGTAGCGCTGCTTGACCGTCGCGGAGAACACCGCGGCGGTGCTGGCGACGGTGACGAGCGATGACGTCTCGTACTCGCGCTCGTCGAGTGTCTCGATGAGTGGGCGACCCATGGCATCGCCGGTGATACCGAGCGTTGTGATCCGGTGGCGCTCGACGGCCTTCCACACTTCGTGCGCGTCGAACTTCGGCATCAGGACGGTCGTCCGTCCGTTGAACAGACCGTTCAGCACACCCCACTGCGCGGCGCCGTGCATCAGCGGCGCGATCACGATGCCCTTCTCACCCTCGGCGCGCTCGGCCGCGGCCCTGCTGAACCGGTACTCGTCCTCGATCACCTCACCGGTCTCGAAGTCGACACCCCCGCCGAGCACCCGCAACACGTCCTCTTGCCGCCAGACGACCCCCTTGGGCATCCCCGTCGTGCCGCCGGTGTAGAGGATGTAGATGTCATCGTCGCGGCGCGGCGGGAAGTCGCGCTCGGGCGACGCGGCGGCGATCGCTTCGTCGTACGGCACCGAGCCGATCGGAGAGGCATCGACGCCGCTACCGTCGTCGATGACCACGGAGTGGCGCAGCATCGACAGCGCGTCCCGCGCCGCCGCGACGCGCGGCGCGAACTGGGCGTCGTGCACGAGCGCGACGAGGTCGGCGTTGTCGAAGAGGTAGCGCAGCTCGGCTTCGACGTAGCGATAGTTGACGTTGATGGGGACGGCTCGCAGCTTGTACGCCGCGAGCATCGTCTCGACGAACTCGAGGCTGTTGAAGCCGTACACGCCGACGTGGTCGCCCGGGCGGACGCCGTTGGCGGCCAGGTGGTGCGCCAGTCGGTTCGCCCGCTCCTCGAGCTGCGCGTACGTCTCTTCCCGCTCACCGACGATCAACGCGACGCGGTCCGGGACGGCGTCAGCGGTGTGCTCGATCAGGTCGGCGATGTTCCAGGCCATCCCGGGATTTCAACATCCCAGCGCGGCGCGCACCAATCCGAACTGGCGTGACTGACAGGCCTGTGAGGGCCGTCGCTCACGCCAGTTGGGCTAGGCCTCCTTTGCGGTCGCCGGGAACTTCACGGGCATGTGCTTGATGCCGCCGATGAAGTTCGAGCGCAGCGGTAGCGCGTCGCCGTCGAGTTCGATCTCCGGCATGCGGCGTGCCATCTCCTCGAGCAGCACGCGGATCTCCATGCGCGCGAGGTTGGAGCCGAGGCAGTGG
>JBKPCL010000125.1:0-8261 GCA_046727335.1 Actinomycetota bacterium | reverse complement strand
GCTGCTCACGCCAGTTCGGAGGGGTGGAGCGCTTCCGGCGTCGCAACGCGGGTCGGCAGCGAGACGACGAAACGGCTCCCGCCGCTGGGCGCGGCGTCGGCCCAGGCCTGACCGCCCATCGCAGCTGTCAGCTCCCGCACGATCGCGAGCCCGAGACCGGTGCCGACGGCACGACCGGGAGCGCTCCGCACGGTGTAGAGCCGGTCGAAGACGCGGCCGAGCTCGTCAGTCGGGATACCGGGCCCATCGTCGGTGACGACGATCGCGACATGCGCGTGCTCGTGCGGTGTGGCGTAGACCTCGACCCTCGACGTCGCGTACTTCAACGCGTTCTCGACGAGGTTGGCGACGATCTGACCGAGCCGCTCCGGATCGAGGTCCACAGGAATCGGCGCGCCCGACGCGATCGCGAGCGTGATGCCGAGGTCGCGCGCCTTGGGCACGAACGCCTCGGCCGCGTCGCGCACGATCGCGGTCGCGTCGCCCGGCCGTGACCGCAACGAGAATTGCCGCGAGTCGAGACGCGAGAGATCGAGCAGGTCGCTGACGAGACGCTCGAGCCGGCGCGCTTCCGCCGCGATCACCTCCGCGGCTCGTCGGCGCGCACCGGCATCGTCAGGGTCGACGACACCGTCGGCGAGCGCTTCGGCGTAGCCGCGAATCGACGTGAGCGGCGTGCGCAGGTCGTGCGAGATCGACAGGAGGAACGCGCGCTCTCCGCCGCGTGCTTGCTCGAGCTGGGCGGCCATCTCGTTCAGCGTCGTCGCGAGCGCCGCGAGCTCGTCGTCCGTCGTCTCGGGCACATCCGCACGCGCGCTCAAGTCTCCGCTCGCCAGTTGTGACGCGGCGCGCTCGATCTCGTTGATCGGTCGGGTCAACCGGCGCGCCAGCCAGATCGACACCAGGATCGCGATCGCGAGCACGACGAGCGCGGCGGCGATCAGCAGCGGCGTCGCTCGTCGCAGCGCCTTCGTGTCGACGGTGTCGGTCGCGACGACTGCGAGTGTCTGCCTGCCGATCCGCTGGGTCGGCTGCGCGAGGTAGACCGTGTTGCCTTTGCGGCCGCTGACCTCGTCGCCTGCGAGCAGGGCGCGGCCGTCGAGGTCGCCGGAGGTCAACGGCGGCGGCAACGTCAGCGTTTCGGCGGCGCCGGCCGGGTGCACGCTGCCGTCCGGCGAGACGGCGACGACACGCATGTCGGAAAAGCGCAAGCCGAGGCGAACCTGGCGACGGAGGCGAGCGAGTCGCTGCGCGATCGTGCCGCTCGTCGACGCGTCGGTGTCGCCGAGCCCGGTGACGACCGCACTGAGATCCGCGGAGCGCGCGCGCAGGTTCGAGAGCGCGTTCTCCTGCAACGATCGACGCACGAGCCCATAAGTCGCCAGACCGGATAACGTCAGGACGGTCAGCGCGACGAGCACGAACGCGGCAACGAGACGCGTCCGGAGTGAGAGGCGGCGGCGCGTCACGCGCGACACGCGCGACACCTCATCGGGGATCCAGCCGGTATCCGAGACCGCGCACCGTGTCGATCCGTACGGCGCCGTCGATCTTGCGCCGCACCTGCGCGATGTGCACGTCGACCGTGCGCGCGTCGCCGAACCAGTCGTATCCCCACACGCCGTCGAGGATCTGTTGACGGCTCAGGGCCAGCCCGGGACGCTCGGCCAGGAAACGGAGCAGCTCGAACTCCTTGGTCGTGAAGCCGACGGGTTCACCGTGCACACGCACTTCGCGGCGTCCGACGTCGATCGCGACGCCACCGACTTGCACGATCTCGGCGGGCGCGCCTCCGCCTTCGGCTCGGCGCAGCACCGCCTTCACGCGGGCGACGAGCTCCGCCGGGGAGAACGGCTTGGTGACGTAGTCGTCGGCACCGAGTTCGAGACCGAGCACGCGGTCGACCTCTGTGTCGCGGGCGGTCAGGAAGATGACGGGGATCGCCGAGTTTTGTCGGAGGCGGCGACACACCTCGAGTCCGTCGAGGTCGGGCAGGCCGACGTCGAGGACGACGAGTCGGGGCCGGTGGTCGTTGATCGCGCGGAGGCCGTCGTCGCCGGTACCAGCTTTCACCACCCGGTATCCGTCGCGGCGGAGGTAGAGCTCGACGAGGTCGGCGATGTTCGGCTCGTCGTCCACCACGAGGATCGTTCCTCGTTCCATGGCTCCTCATCGTCGCGCCACCGCCGCGCATGAACGTGATCACATTGTGAGGACTCCGCGAAGGAGACGCAGCGCGCAGCGACCGGAGGGGAGCGGAGCGCGGAGTCGACCCATATGAAGGGCTTAGTCGAGCTGATTCGCCTTCGCGATGCCGCCCAGCCAGGCGGCGCTGTGCTTGGGAGTACGGACGAACGTCTGTCGGTCGACCGAGACCAGCCCGAACCGGGGGACGTAGCCGAGCACCCATTCGAAGTTGTCGAGCAGCGACCAATAGAAGTATCCGCGGACGTCGAGGCCGTCGTCGAGGCAGCGGCCGACACCCTTGAGCGCGTCTTCCACGTAGGCGATCCGCTTGGCGTCGTCGTCGTGCCCGAGGCCGTTCTCCGTCACGTAGATGGGAACCTGGGCGACGTCCGCGGCGTGACGGATCGCGACCTCGAGGGCCTGGGGCCAGTACTCGTAGCCCATCGACGGCACTGCCTCGACGCCTTCTTCGGGCCCGAGGGGGAGGCCCTTCGCGGTGAGCCGGGTTCGTGAGTACGCCTGCACGCCGACGAAGTCGTCACCCCGAGCCGCCTCGAGATGCTGGCCTTCGTGCATGTAGCGAGTCCGCTCGAGCGCTTCCTCGCCTCCTTCCTCGGCCCACCAATCGCCCATCGCGATGCACGAGCCAACGGGGAAATCACCGGGACCCGCTTTCAACGCGTCGTACGCGCGCCGGTGCGCAGCTTTCAAGTTCTCGTTCACGGTCGAGTAGGCCGCGATGTCACGCCTACCGGGCGGAAACGCGCCGACCATGTAGCCCATCAACGAAACGATGTTCGGCTCGTTGATCGTGCATGCGATCTCGATGAGGTCGCCGAGGCGCGCGACGGCGCGTTCGCAGAACCGTGTGAACCGGTCGACGACTTCGGAGGATTCCCATCCGCCGTGTTCCGCCATCCAGCGTGGTGTCGAGAAGTGGTGGAAGGTGACGACGGGCGCGACGTCGCGCTCCCGGCATTCCGCGAGCACGCGGCGGTAGTAGTCGAGCGCCGCGTTGGAGAACTCGCCGTCTTCGGGCTCGATACGCGACCACTCGATCGAGAAGCGGTATGCGCCGAGCCCGAGGTCGTGCACGAGGGCGATGTCGTCCGCGTACCGGTGATAGCTGTCGCAACAGTCGCCGGATGGTTCCTTGCACGGCGTGTTCGCCTGGTGCTCGAACGCCCACCAGTCGTTGTTCCAATTGCCGCCCTCGATCTGATGCGCGGCCGAGGCGACGCCCCACAGGAATCCGTCCGGGAAGCTCGTAGGCATGGGCGCGCAGGCTAGCCCTCGTAGACTTGGCGTCCAGTGAACGTCCTCGATCGCATCCTCGCGACGAAACGCGACGAGGTCACCGTGTTGCGCCAGCCGCGCACACGTGACCTGCTGCAGCGGTGCGCGCTCGATGCACCACCCGCGCGCGATTTCGCGGGAGCGTTACGACGCGCCGATGGACACGTCGCCGTGATCGCCGAGCTCAAGCGTCGATCTCCGTCGAAGGGCGATCTCGCGCCCGATCTCGACCCGGCGACAACCGCCAAGGCGTACGAAAGCGGTGGTGCCGCCGCCTTGTCGATCCTCACAGACCTCCCATACTTCGGCGGTTCGGTCGCCGACCTGCAGACCGCTCGCGAAACGACACGCATCCCGGTGCTGCGGAAGGACTTCACGATCGACGAAGTCCAGGTGTACGAAGCGCGCGCGATCGGCGCCGACGCCGTCCTCTTGATCGTTGCCGCGCTCAGCGACGACTCGCTGCTTTCCGACCTTCACGGGCTCGCGACCGATCTCGGGCTCGCGGTGTTGGTGGAGGTGCATGACGCGGTCGAAGCTGACCGGGCGCTTCGGGCGGGCGCGCGCATCGTCGGTATCAACAGTCGCGATCTCGGCACCTTCGCGGAAGACCTGGGAGTTGCGGAGTCTCTGTCGTCGTTGCTGCCTGCCGATGTGATCGCCGTGGCCGAGTCCGCGATTCGTACGCCCGCGGATGCCGTTCGTATGGCCGCGGCCGGGTTCGACGCCCTGCTCGTCGGCGAGGCGCTCGTGCGCGCCGATGACGCCACCGCGCTCGTGCGCGAGCTCGGGATGCCGACCGTCACGCGTCGGGCCTGAGGAGCGTCGATGTTCGTCAAGATCTGCGGGGTCACGAACGAGGACGACGCGTTGCTCGCGACCGCGCTCGGTGCGGACGCGCTCGGCTTCCTGTTCGCGCCGAGTCGACGGCAAGTCAACAGCGAGACCGTGCGTGACATCGTGAAGCGGCTGCCCCGTGAGGTGATCACCGTCGGCGTGTTCAGGAACGAGCGTCGTGAACGCGTCGTCGACGTCGCAGCACGCGTCGGACTCCACGGCGTCCAGCTGCACGGGGAGGAGCCGCTCTCCGAGGTTCGCTGGATCCGGGAACGCGTGCAGTTCGTCGTACAAGGCTTCACCGCCGGCGATCCCGCGCTGGCTTTGGCCGCGAACAGTCCCGCCGACGTCATCCTCGTCGACTCGCCGAATCCGGGTTCGGGCAAGGTGTTCGACTGGCGGCTCGCGGAAGGCGCGCCGGGTGGGGTTCGTGTGCTTCTCGCCGGCGGTCTCACGGCCGACAACGTGGGCGACGCGATCCGCCTCGTGCGACCGTGGGGCGTGGACGTGTCGACCGGCGTCGAGGCGAGTCCGGGACGCAAAGATGCGCGCAAGTTGCACCGGTTCATCGAGGCGGCGCGCGAGGCCGGCGATGCCCTCGCCGATCGGGCCATTGATCTCACCGCGGTCGACGACGGCAACGGCGTGCCGGGCGTCGACCGGCCCTGGGACTGGCAACTGGATCAGTAACTCTGGCTCACCGTACGGGGTGGTTCTCGCTACGCTGCCCCATCTTCGGGTGACTCCGAAGCCCCTGCGACGACGAGGAGCGTGCCATGCCCGCGCCTGCCCGCGGCGCCGCTGTCCACCTCGAACCGCCCGGACCCGAACCTGAGGGATTGGGGCGTTTCGGCGAGTACGGCGGCCGCTACGCGCCGGAAACTCTCGTGCCTGCTCTCGTGCAGCTCGAAGAGGAATTCCGCGCCGCCTGGCATGACGACGCGTTCAGGACGGAATACGCCGAGCTGCTCGCGAGCTACGCCGGCCGGCCCACGCCCGTCACCGAATGTCATCGCCTGTCCGACCGCCTCGGCGTGCGTGTCCTGCTGAAGCGTGAGGACCTTGCGCATACTGGGTCGCACAAGATCAACAATGTGCTCGGACAGGCGCTGCTCGCGCGCCGTATGGGGAAGCGGCGGCTCATCGCGGAGACCGGCGCCGGTCAGCATGGTGTGGCGACGGCCACCGCGGCGGCGCTGTTCGGTCTCGAGTGCACGGTGTACATGGGCGCGGTCGATGTCGAGCGACAAGCGCTCAACGTCTGGCGCATGCGACTGCTCGGCGCCGAGGTCGTGTCGGTGCAGTCTGGAAGCGCGACGCTCAAGGACGCCGTCAACGAGGCGATGCGTGAGTGGGTCGCGAGCGTCGAGACGACGCACTACTGCCTTGGATCGGCGATGGGTCCGCATCCGTTCCCGTGGCTCGTGCGCGAGTTCCAACGCGTCGTCGGCGATGAGGCTCGCGCCCAGTGTCGCTCGATCCTCGACGGCGCCGATCCTGACATCGTCATTGCGTGTGTCGGTGGTGGCTCGAACGCGATCGGCACGTTCGCGGGCTTCGTCGACACGAACGCCCGGCTCGTCGGCGTCGAAGCGGGCGGCCTCGGTCTCGAAAGCGGACACCACGGTGCCGCGGTCAATCGCGGCGTGCCGGGCGTCGTGCACGGCATGCGCTCACTGTTCTTGCAGGACGAGTACGGGCAGGTGCTGGAGGCGACGTCGATCAGCGCCGGACTCGACTATCCGGGTGTCGGCCCCGAGCACGCCATGCTCGCCGCGCAGGGTCGTGCCGAGTACCACGCCGCCATCGACATCGAGGCGCTCGCGGGCTTCCAACTGCTCGCCGCGTCGGAAGGCATCGTGCCGGCGCTCGAGCCCGCGCACGCCATCGGATGGTTGGCGCGTGAGACCGGACGCGCGGTTCCCTCCGGATCGACGGTCCTCGTGACACTGTCCGGCCGCGGCGACAAGGACGCCGCCCAAGTCGCGGAGCTGCTCGGGGAGATGACGTGAACCTCGAGTCTCATCTTCGAGCACGACGCGACGAGGGCCGCAAGCTTCTCGTCCCATACGTCACGGGCGGGCTCGGCCGCGAGTGGTGTGACGTCGTCCGTGCGGTCGTGGACGCCGGTGCCGATGCGGTGGAGGTCGGAATCCCGTTCTCCGACCCGATCATGGACGGCCGGACGATCCAGGAAGCCAGCCAGCGTGCCCTCGACCTCGGCGCGACTCCGATTGGTGTGATCGATGCGCTCGCCGAAGTCGACGTGCCGGTGCCGCTCGTCGTCATGACGTACTACAACCTCGTCGCGCGGATGGGGCACGAACGATGCGCGCGGGCGCTGCGGCGCGTCGGCGTCGACGGCGCGATCGTCCCAGACCTTCCGCTCGACGAACTCGACGGTTGGGGAACTGCCGCGGCTGGAGCCGAGGTCGAGACGGTGTTGCTCGCGGCGCCGACGACACCGGACGATCGCTTGGCGGCGATCTGCGAACGATCACGCGGGTTCGTCTACGGCGTCGCGCTCATGGGCGTGACCGGCGAACGAGAGGAGCTCGCGGCCCACGCCGAACGGATGGGCCGACGGTTGAAGGCGGTCACGGATCGGCCGGTGCTGTTGGGTGTCGGCATCTCGACACCCGCGCAGGCCGCGCAAGCCGCGGCCAGTGGCGACGGTGTCATCGTCGGGAGCGCGCTGGTGAGGCGGCTTCTCGAAGGCGGCGGTCCGAACGAAGCGGCCGCGTTCGTCGGCAGCCTGCGCGCCGCGCTGGAGTGAAGCGCGGGAGCAGGCAGCAGGTAACTTCTCGACTCATGGCCGAGAAGATCACGATGCAGTCCGATGGCTCGCTGCGCGTCCCCGACGAGCCGATCATCCCGTACGTCGAGGGCGACGGCACCGGCGTCGACATCTGGCCCGCGGCACAGCTCGTGATGGACGCGGCCGCGGCCAAGCACGGCAAGAAGATTGCATGGCAAGAAGTCCTCGCCGGCGAGCGCGCCTTCAAGGCGACCGGCTCCTGGCTTCCTGACGAGACCGTCGAGGCCTTTCGCGAGTACCTGATCGGCATCAAGGGGCCGCTCACGACGCCGGTCGGCGGCGGTATCCGGTCGCTCAACGTCGCGCTGCGGCAGATCCTCGACCTCTACGTGTGCCTGCGTCCGGTGCGTTGGTTCCCCGGCGTGCCGTCGCCCGTGAAGCATCCCGAGCTCGTCGACGTCGTCATCTTTCGCGAGAACACCGAGGACATCTACGCCGGCCTCGAGGTGGAAGAGGGCACGCCCGAGGCGAAGACGCTCATCGCGCTCTTGAAGGACAACTTCGGCTGGAACATCCGAGAGGACTCCGGCGTCGGCATCAAGCCGGTGTCGGAGACCGGCTCCAAGCGGCTGATCCGAGCCGCGATCAAATACGCCGTCGAGCACAAGCGAGAGTCCGTGACGCTCGTGCACAAGGGCAACATCCAGAAGTTCACCGAAGGCGCGTTCCGCAACTGGGGCTACGAGCTCGTGCGCGAGGAGTTCTCCGACGTCGCGGTCGGCTGGGACGACTGCGGCGGAAAGCCCGGTGACAAGGTCCTCGTCAAGGACAACATCGCCGACATCACGCTGCAGCAGGTGCTGACGCGCGCCGAGGACTTCGACGTCATCGCGACGACGAATCTGAACGGCGACTACCTCTCAGACGCGTTGGCCGCGCAAGTCGGCGGCATCGGCATCGCGCCGGGCGGCAACATCAACTATGTGACCGGCCATGGCGTCTTCGAGGCGACGCACGGCACCGCGCCCAAGTACGCCGGCCAGGACAAGGTGAACCCGAGCTCGGTCCTGCTGTCGGGCGTCATGATGTTCGAGTACCTCGGCTGGACCAAAGCCGCCTCTGACATCGTGCGCGCGCTCGAAGCCACCATCGCCGAGAAGATCGTCACCTACGACTTCGCTCG
>JBKPCL010000124.1:0-21933 GCA_046727335.1 Actinomycetota bacterium | reverse complement strand
GACGAAGCGGCTGCTCGTGGGCAACGCATGCCCGGAGGTCCGAGCCGTTGGAACGCCAACAAGGACCTGTCGTGGGAGCCGCTTCGCATCGAGCGTGTCTGCGAGGCGGAATACGAAGGCCTCCTCAACGGCCGCTTCCGTCACAATGCGCGGTTCCGTCGATGGCGTGACGACAAGGACCCCGACGACTGCACCTACGCGCAGTTCGAGACCGTCGCCCCCGCCGAGCTCCGCGAGATGTTCGCCGGCTGAGTGTGCCCACCGTGTTTGGCGCGAATGCGGTCGCAAACGACCGCATTCGCTCCAAACAAGAGTTAGAGCACCTCGCCGCGGAAGCTCGAGCCGCGGAGACGGGCCCGCGTGTCGAGCACGAGCTTGGCGTGCGCGGCCACTTGGTCGTACGGGACGTCGGGGTGGTCGACCAAGAGCACGACGAGGTCGGCTTGCTCGAGCTCCGCGACGCTGTAGTCGACGCGAGGAATCTCGGGTCCGAACGTTGCGTCGGCCGGTACGTGGCTGTCGTGCGCGCGCACCTCGGCGCCCAACGCCGTGAGCCGCTCACCGATGATCATCGCCGGTGACTCGCGCCAGTCCGACGTGCCTGCCTTGTACGCGAGACCGAGGAGGAGCACACGCGCGCCCTTCACGGCGCGGCCGTGCGGACTCTTCGAGGATGGGTCGCAACAACTCTTCGGTGGTGCCCGGATACGTCGTCGACTCGAGGACGACGAGTGAGCCGCGCGTCAGCCGGGGAACGAGATCGCGGCCCGCGGCTTCGATGAACGTCAGATCGGGGACGCCTTCACGCAGGGGCGTCGGGACGGTAATGACCGCGACGTCGAAGGCCCGCAGGTCGAGCGGGTCGCGGGTCGGCCAGTAGCCGGCGTCGAGCGCAGCCTCGAGTTGGCCGGTCGGGATGTCCTCGACATAGGAGTTCGCGTCTCGGAGCGCGGCTATCCGCTCGGGCGACGTGTCCTACCTCACGACTCGAAAGCCGAGCTCGGCGGCCCGGATCGCGACGGGCAGCCCGACGTAGCCCTGGCCGATGATCACAACCTTCGCGTCGCGGTGGTCGATGTGTTCCAGCAGCGCGCGCAGCAAGTCAGTCATCGCCGCTCCCCCATGCCGCCGTGCAGCCCAACGAAGTGTGACACGTCACCAGGCGATTCGGGAGGGGCGACGCGGCATCCGTACCGAAATACGAAGAGCGCGTCGTGCTCACGCCAGCGAGCGAAGCCAGTCGACGGTCAGGCGCAGACCTTCCTCCATCGACACCCGGCACTTGAACCCGAGCTCGCGCGCCGCGGCCGAGGCATCGGCCTGTCTGCGGCGCACATCTCCGGGTCGGGGAGCGGTGAATTCCGGTTCGGGAAAGACCCCGAGCAGATCACCGAGGATGCGCAGGATGTCGAGCAGCGACCACCAGCCGGGGCACCGGCGTGCACGTTCTCGCGGAAGCCGGTATTGAGGCGTGCGACGACGTGCGAGCCGATGAATCCGGCACCGCCCGTGACCGGGCCTTCATGGTGGTCGGACGGTACCAGCCGGTGATGGCGCGCTCGCCCGGAAGGAGCGTCGCAGGGCCATTCCGGGCTGCCGCGACGAGGGTTGTTGCGGTACACTTTCCGGGTCGTATCCGCCGTGCCCCATTTGGGGCTTGGGAGCGTGGGCCCGAGGCCCACGTTTTTTCTTGAGGCGAGTTTCGCTCGGTGGGCGACTTGCCAGCAGAACGTGTCGAGAGCCAGTGAACGGGAGTGAGCAGAGGATGAGCGCGCACGAGCAGGCCGAGGCCGTCCGCGCGGCCGTGGCACCGCTCGTCGACGCGCTCGGACTCGAGCTGTACGACGTCGAGCTCCTCGGTCACGGCGCCGCCCGCACGCTGCGCGTGAGCGTCACTGGGCCAGACGGTGTCGACCTCGACGCGATCACCGCGACCACCCAGGCGATCTCGCCCGTGCTCGACTCGCTGCCCGACCTGCACGGACCGTACCTGCTCGAGGTCAGCAGCCCGGGCGTCGAACGGTCGCTGCGCCGCCCCGCGCACTACCACGCCGCGGTCGGCGAGCAGGTCGCGGTGAAGTACCACACCGAAGCCGGACCCCGGCGCGTGAAAGGCGCGTTGGTCGACGCGGGTGACGACGACATCGTCGTCGACGTCGACGGATCGCCGCAGCACGTGTCGTACGCCGACATCACCCACGCGCGCACCGTCTTCGACTGGGAGCCGCAGCCGCGTCCGGGCTCGCCGTCCAAATCTCGGACGCGCGCGAAGGAGCGGACATGAAGAACCCCGACATGCTCGACGCGCTCTCCGCGCTCGCCTCCGAGAAGGGCATTTCCGAAGAGATCATGCTCGAAGCGCTGGCGAATGCACTCGTCACCGCGTACAAGCGCATGCCCGAAGCGGCGGAGGAAGCGCTCGTCGAGATCGACGTCGAGACCGGTGAGATCCGCGTCATTGCTCAAGAGCTCGACGAAGACGGCAACGTCGTCAGGGAATGGGACGACACGCCGGCTGACTTCGGGCGCATCGCCGCGCAGACGGCCAAGCAGGTGATCCTGCAGCGCATTCGCGAAGCCGAGCGCGAAATGAAATACGAGGAGTACGCCGGCCGCGAAGGCGACATCGTCACCGGCATCATCCAGCAGACCGACGCGCGCTACACCCTGCTCGACCTCGGCCGCGTCGAAGCGTTGCTGCCGCAGGCCGAGCAGGTGCCGGGCGATCGCTACGACCACGGTGCCCGCATGAAGGCGTACATCGTGGAGGTGCGCAAGACCGCGAAGGGGCCGCAGATCGTCGTGTCGCGCACGCACCCGGGCCTCGTGCGCCGCCTGTTCGAGCTGGAAGTTCCCGAGCTGGTGGACGGCGTCGTCGAGATCAAGGCCGTCGCGCGTGAACCGGGCCATCGCACGAAGATCGCGGTCGCGTCGAACGACAACAACGTCGACCCTGTCGGCGCGTGCGTCGGCGCGCGGGGCATGCGCGTCCGTCAGGTGGTCAACGAGCTGCGCGGCGAGAAGGTCGACATCGTGCCGTTCAGCGACGACTCGCCCGAGTTCGTCATGCGCGCGCTCGCGCCCGCGAAGGTGCGAGAAGTTCGGATCCACGACGCGACCGGCATCGCCGAGGTCATCGTCCCCGACTTCCAGCTCTCGCTCGCGATCGGTAAGGAAGGTCAGAACGCGCGGCTCGCGGCGCGGCTCACCGGATGGCGAGTCGACATCAAGAGCGAGTCGCAGCTCGCAGAGGAAGAGTCGGGCGAGGGGTACGCCGAGGGCGAGTGGGTCGAGGGGCCGGAAGGCGAGCTCATGTGGCAGCCGGCCGAGGGTGGCGAGGCGATCTCGGCAGCCGAAGCGGGCTACGCGACGCTCGGTGAAGTTGCTGAAGGAGCACCTGAGCGCGACGTCCAGAGCGAGAACACCGACGACCCGTCGGAGCTCGACAGCGGCGCCACCGACACCGTCGGGCCGTCGGCCGAGGAAGCAGCAGTGCACATCGACGACGAGACGGAAGACCTGGCGGCGGACGAGGTCGCCGCCGCCGCCGACCTCGACGCCGAAGAGCCGGATGTGCGCGAAGAAGCCGAGGAGGAGATCGAGGAGGCCGCGGCGGAGACCGCGGGAGAGGATCGCTGACAGGGCAGCGCCGTCCGCGGCGGACCTGTGTGGGGTGCCGGCGAACAACTGCGGCCGACGAATTTCAACGCATCGCCGCCGCCCGCGACGGCACACTGGCGGTGGGACGAGCGGCGCCCGGCCGGGGCGCGTGGGTCTGCTCGGTCGAGTGCTTCGACCTCGCGGTACGGCGGGGAGCGCTCGGACGGGCGTTGCGGAGAGAGTTGCCGAGCGCCGAGATACAGGCGCTTCGCGCGAAACTGGCATGAACTACTAAGGGACGGATTGCGTTTTGGCCACGAAGAAGATTCGGGTCTACGAGCTTGCCCGTGAGCTGGGCATCGACAACCACTTGGTTGTCGACCTCGCCAACGAGCTCAAGATCGGGGTGAAGAGCCACTCGTCGAGCATCGACGAGCCCTCGGCCGATCGCGTCCGCCGTCTCGCCGACTCGAAGGGTCTGAAGCGCGAGGTCGCTCCCGAGCCGGAACCCGAGCCCGCTCCCGCTGCGCCCGAACCCGCTCCGAGCGCACCTCCCCCGACCGTCGCCGAGCCGGTGACGCCGGCGCCGGTCGAGCCCGAGCCGGCGCCCGCGGTGGTCCGCAGCACCCATCGCGTCGTGCGATCCGGCGGCCCGCAGCCCGCGCCGCCGGGACCGGCCACGACCCCGCTCGAAGTGCCGCGCCCGGCCGCCGCAACGGCGGCACCACCTGTGGCACCGCCGCCGGCATCACCGCCGCGAACGCCAGGCGGCGCGCCCCAAGACCGGCCCGAACGGCCGGCCGCGCGTGCCGTCCCGTCGCAACCGCCCCAACCCCAGCGTCCGATGTCGCAATCGGGCAAGCCCATTCCGCCGCCGCCGGGGCAACGAGTGCCGCCCCCGCCCCCGGGATCGCCACGCGGCGGATTCGGGAGTCGGCCCGGCGGTCCGCGCACGAGTGGTGGACCAGGCGGTGGTGGTCCGAGCGGCGGACGCGGCGGACCCGGAGGCGGAGGATTCGGTGGACCGCGCGGAGGCGGTTTCGGTGGTCCGGGCGGAGGCCCGGGCGGTCCGAGCCAGCGCGCCGGCGCACCGGGACGTGGTCGACCGGGCGGCGGTCCCGGCGGACCAGGCGGGTACGGCGGCGGCCCCGGCGGTCGCGGCCGTCCCGGAGGTCCACCGCAGCGCCGGCGGAAGAAGCGTCGTCGCGACCGCGAGGAACTCGAGCCCGCGGCGCAGCGGCTCACGCCAGCGGATGCCCCGGTTCCCGAAGGCGAGATCGTCATCCCGCGAGGCGTCACCATCCAGGAGTACGCACCGCGGCTGAACCGCACGCCGGCTGACCTCGTACGCATTTTGTTCGAAGCGGGCGAGATGGTGACCGCCACGGCATCGCTCGCGGACGAGATGATCGAGCTGATCGCCGAGTCGCTCGGCGCGCAGGTCTTGATCGTCGAGCCGGGATCGGAGCAGGAGATCGAGCTGCTCGCGTTGCTCGGCGCGGACGAGGACGAAGACGAAGAGAACCTCCTGCCGCGTCCTCCGGTGGTCACCGTCATGGGTCACGTGGACCACGGCAAGACGACGCTGCTCGACGCGGTCCGGCACGCCAATGTCGTGGCGGGTGAGGCGGGCGGCATCACGCAGCACATCGGCGCGTACCAGGTGGACCGCAACGATCGCCGCATCACCTTCATCGACACGCCGGGCCACGAAGCGTTCACGGCGATGCGATCGCGCGGTGCGAACGTCACCGACATCGCGATTCTCGTCGTCGCGGCCGACGACGGTGTGATGCCGCAAACGGTCGAGGCGATCAGCCACGCGCGCGTGGCGGAGGTTCCGATCGTGGTTGCCGTCACGAAGGTCGACCGCGAGGACGCGGACCCGACCCGCGTTCGCCAACAGCTCACCGAGCAAGAGCTCGTGCCCGAGGAGTGGGGCGGCGACACGATCGTCGTCGACGTGTCCGCGCCGACCGGCGTCGGCGTCGACGACCTCCTCGACTCGGTGCTCCTCGTCGCGGACGCCGAGATCGCCGAGGACCTCGTCGCCGACCCGAAGCGGCCCGCGGTCGCCGCGGTGCTCGAAGCCAACCTCGATCCTGGGCGCGGTCCGGTGGTGACCTCACTCGTGCAAAACGGCACGCTCCATGTCGGCGACACGATCGTGGCCGGCCCGGCATGGGGTCGCGTGCGCGCGATGTTCGACGAGCGGGGCGAGCAGGTCATCGAAGCGGGACCATCGGTTCCGGTCGAAGTGCTCGGGCTCGACGACGTGCCGCTCGCCGGTGACGAGCTGCGCGTTGCGCCGAGCGACAAGGTGGCGCGCACCGTCGCCGAAGCACGTGCGGACCGTCGCAAGGCCGCCGCGTTGCGAAACCCGATGATCCTGTCGGGCGGCGCGCGACTCGAAGACGTGTTCGCAATGGTCCAGCGCGGCGAGGTCGCGACGCTGAACCTGATCGTCAAAGCCGACGTCCAAGGCTCGCTCGAGGCACTCACCGACGCGCTGCGCAAGCTCGACCAGGAACACGACGAAGTGCGACTGTCGTTCGTGCTGCGTGGTGTCGGCGGCATCACCGAATCCGACATCAACCTCGCCGTCGTCTCGAACGCGACCGTCATCGGGTTCAACGTGCGGCCCGACCGCAAGGCTCGTGAGGTCGCCGAGCGGGAAGACGTCGAGCTGCGCCTCTACGAGGTCATCTACAACGTCCTCGAAGACGTCAACAACGCGCTCGTCGGCCTGCTCAAGCCGGAATACGAAGAGGTCGTCACCGGCGAAGCCGAGGTCCGCGAAGTCTTCAGCATTCCGCGCGTCGGTCGAGTCGCTGGTTGCTACGTCACCCACGGCGTCATCACTCGCGGCTCGAAGGTGCGGTTCCTGCGCGACGGCACGATCATCTGGAAGGGCCAGATCTCCTCGCTGCGGCGGTTCAAGGACGACGTGCGCGAGGTCCGGGAAGGCTTCGAGTGCGGGATCGGGCTCGAGAACTACCAGGACCTGAAGCAGGGCGACATCATCGAGACCTACGACGAGCGGGAGATCGCGCGAACCTGACCCGACTCTGTTTGGAGCAAACACGGTCGTATGCGACCGTCTTCGCGCCAAACAGGAACGCGGCGCGAGACTGGGGTGCGTGCACGCCGCCGCCGTCTGTTTCGACCTGCATGTGCCGCAGAGCCGGTCGTTGAAGGCGAAGCGCGCCGCCATCCGTCCCATCGTGGACGGCCTTCGCACCCGGTTCCGCATCTCGGTCGCGGAGGTGGACCACCTCGACCAGTGGCAGCGGGCGGCAATCGCCGTTGCGGTCGTCGCCGGTACCGATTCTCAAGTTCGTGACGTTCTTGCCTCTGTGGAACGGTTCGTGGTGAACGCTCCAGATGTCGAGCTGCTCGACGTGGAGACCGCCTGGCTCGAAAGCGACCAAGCATGAGCTCGCCGCGCCGGTATCCGCGCACCGCGCGCCTCAACGAGGCGATGCTCGAGGTGCTCGCCGACGAGCTCGAGCGGCTCTCGGATCCGCGCCTCGAGCTCGTCACGCTCACGGGCGTCGACGTCAGCCGCGATCTGTCGCACGCGACGGTCTTCTATTCGACGCTCGGCGCCGAGACCGCGCCCAACGCGGCCGAGTCGGTCGAGCACGAGGCCGGAGCCGGATTGGCGTCCGCGGCGCCCCATCTTCGCGGTGTGCTCGGCCGCGCCATGCGCATCAGGCAGGTGCCGCGACTCGCCTTCCGGGTCGATCCAGCTATCGTCTCGGGCGAGCGGATCGAGGAAATCTTGCGGGGTATCCGCCAGAGCGCCCCGACTTCGGACGAGGCTAATGGCGCGGGCGGTGAAGAGGAGGGCTGGTGACTACCAGCACCGACGCCGTCGACGAAGCGCTGGGACGCGCCGCCGACGCCATCAACAATGCGTCGCAGGTTGGGCTCGCCTGCCACGTCAGCCCGGATGGTGACGCGCTCGGTTCGATGCTGGCGCTGCACCACGTGCTGCGAGCCGCGGGCATCGAGTCCGCCGCCTCGTTCTCGGAGCCGTTCGTCGTCGCGCCGCACTACCGCGATCTCCCGGGTCTCGACCTGCTCACTCGACCCGATCGCTTCCCGTCCGAGCCGCCGGTCATGGTCACGTTCGACTCCGGTTCGCTCGAACGGCTCGGTGACTTGGAACCGAGCGCGAAGGCCGCGGGCGACCTCATCGTCATCGACCATCACGTCTCGAACCAGCGGTACGGAACGATCAACGTCATCGATCCGGACGCGGCTGCGAGCGGCGTGCTCGTGCGCCGGCTCATCGACCGGCTCGGCATGCCGCTCACGCGCGACGCCGCCGTGTGCCTGTACGCCGCGCTCGTGTGCGACACCGGCCGCTTCCAGTACGAGTCGACGACCGCCGAGGTCTTCGAGCTCGCGCGGGAGCTCTCGTGCTTCCGGCTGCCGATCGCTGAGCTCTCTCGGACACTGTTCGAAGAGCATCGCTTCGCGTACCTGCAACTGCTCGCCGACGCGCTCGCCCACGCGGTGCTCATCGCCGACAAACGCTTCGTGTGGACCGAAGTCAGCCAAGCCGATCTCGCGCGCCACGGCGTGACGTTCGAGGAAGTCGAAGGCCTCATCGACATCATTCGCCGGACGCGAGAAGCCGACGTGTCGTGCGTCCTCAAAGAAGCACCGGACGGCACCTGGCGCGTCAGCCTCCGATCGATCGGGACCGTCGACGTGCGTCGCATCGCCGAACAGAACGGTGGCGGCGGGCACCGCTTCGCGGCCGGGTTCACGAGCGACGAACCCGCGGACGACGTCATCCGCAAGGTCCTCGCCGCTCTCTGACGCGGCCGGGGACCACGTGAGCGAGAGCGCAGCGCGCGCGAATCAACAACATGCACTCGTGGCCGTCGACAAGCCGGCGGGTTGGACGTCGCACGACGTCGTGGCCCGTTTGCGGCGGATCTTCGGGCAGCGCCGAGTCGGCCACGCCGGCACGCTCGACCCGGACGCGACCGGGTTGTTGCTCGTCGGGCTCGGACGCGTGACGAGGCTGTTGCGGTTCCTTCAGGAGAGCCCCAAGGAGTACCGGGCGCGCGTGATGTTCGGCGTCGCGACCGACACGCTCGACGCCTCCGGCGCCGTGCTCGAGCGAACCGAAATGCCGCTGACGCGCGCACAGCTCGAGCGCGCCGCCGAAGCGTTCACCGGCACCATCGAACAGGTTCCCCCGATGGTGTCGGCGCTCAAAGTGAAAGGCCGAAGGCTCTATGAGCTCGCGCGCGCCGGCGAGGAGGTCGAGCGCAAGCCGCGTGATGTCCGGATCGACGAACTCGAGATCGAGGAGTTCGCCGGCGGCGAATACCCCGAAGCGACACTGCGCGTCGCGTGCTCGAGCGGTACCTACATACGCTCGCTCGCTGCCGATCTGGGCACCGCGCTCGGCGGCTGCGCGCACCTCGTCGCGTTGCGCCGGTTGCGCATCGGGTCGTTCACGGTCGACGAAGCGCATTCGCTCGAGGCGATCGAAGCGGATCCTGATGCTGTCGTGCTCTCCCCGCTCGACGCGATGCGCGGTCTGGAACGGGTGGGCGTGCACGGTGAGCAGGAGCGCGCGATTGCGCACGGCGCCACCTTCGCCGCTCACGCGCTGCTGCCGCCGGATGCCGGGCCGGGGCCGTTCGCGGTCGCCAACAACGAAGACGTCTTGCTCGCCGTGTACGAGCGACGGGGCGCCGGGATCAAACCCGTCGTCGTCCTCGCCACTGATGCGGCAGGTTGACGGGCCAGATCCGGCCGGATCGGGCCCTCTGATAGCCTGACAGGCCGAAACCTGTCACGAAACACCGTTTGTCGAAAACGAAGGCACAGACGCGCGCATGCCCGACAAGGCCGCCACGATCACCGAGCACAAGCTGCACGACTCCGACACCGGCTCGGCCGAGGTGCAGATCGCGCTCCTCACGGATCGCATCCGTCATCTGACCGAGCACATGAAGGTCCACAAGAAGGACTTCCACAGCCAGCGGGGGCTGCTCATGCTCGTCGGTCGCCGACGGCGGATGCTCGACTACTTGCGGAGCAACGACGTCGAGCGGTACCGAGCGATCATCGCCAAGCTCGGCATTCGGCGGTAACGAGGCAGGAACGAAGCGCGGCACGAGACCGCGTCTTCGTTTGACATCGCACAAGCCTCGTGAGAGCAACGTCGGTTGTCAGTCGCGAGCGCCCGAACCTGCTCTTCGCAGTGTGCGTCCGGACGCTGACTACTGGGAACCGGGGCCTCTCGCGCTGAACCGAGAGGAGCCCATCGATGGGCGACCCAATGTCCACCGGTCTCGAGCCTGACAACGACGAGGGCACAGTCCGCGTCTCCGGACCGATCAACGAAGCCGGCCTCGAGATGACACTCGAGACGGGCAAGCTCGCTCGCCTCGCCGACGGCGCCGTCATCGTCAAGGTCGGCGGCACGACAATCCTGTCGACGGTCTGCACGTCCAAGCCGCGTGAAGGCATCGACTTCTTCCCGCTGACGGTCGACGTCGAGGAGCGGATGTACGCGGCGGGCAAGATTCCCGGCTCGTTCTTCCGGCGGGAAGGCCGTCCCGGGGAGCTCGCGGTGCTCACCGCGCGACTCACCGACCGTCCGTTGCGTCCGTCGTTCCCGGACGACTTCCGCAACGAGGTACAGGTCATCGCGACGATCCTCGGTGTCGACCTCGAAAACCCGCACGACATCGCCTCCATCAACGGCGCATCGGCGGCGATCACGGTCTCGGGTATTCCGTTCAACGGTCCGATCGGCGCGGTGCGCATCGCGCAACGCGACGGCGCCTGGATCGCGCACCCGACCTTCCAAGAGGGCGACAGCTCGACGTTCGAGATGGTTGTCGCCGGACGCGAGCTCGAGGACGGCGACGTCGCGATCATGATGGTCGAAGCCGGCGGCACCGAAGCCACGTGGGAGCTGTACGACGAGGGTGCGCCGAAGGTGACCGAGGAGGTCATCGCCGAGGGGCTCGAGGAGTCCAAGCGGTGGATCAAGGCGTCGATCGAGCTGCAGAAGCAGTTGCGTGAGGCGTACGAGAAGGCGCACGGTCCGATCGCGCCGATCGAGTACCTCCCCGCTGTCGACTACACACCCGACATCTACGCCGCGGTGAAGCAGCACGCCGAGGCCAAGACCGCAGAAGCGATGGCGATCGCCGACAAGGTGGATCGCAACACGCGCCTGGCCGAGATCGAGGCTGAGTTCCTCGCCTCGCTCGTCGGCACGATCGATGCGCCCGGTCGCTACCCGGAAGAGGCGACGGCCGTGCGGCGCGCGTTCCGTTCACTGCAGAAGGAAGTGACGCGCAGCCGCATCGTCAACGACGGCGTTCGCATCGACGGCCGCGGCACCGCCGACATCCGGCCGCTGTCGGCCGAGGTCGGCGTCGTGCCGACCGCGCACGGCACGGGTCTGTTCCAGCGGGGCGAGACGCAAGTGCTGTCGGTGACGACACTCGGCATGCCGCGCATGGAACAGATGCTCGACACGATCACGGTCGACGACCGCAAGCGCTACATGCATCACTACAACTTCCCTCCGTTCTCGACGGGGGAGACGGGCCGGGTCGGCAGCCCGAAGCGGCGCGAGATCGGCCACGGCGCATTGGCCGAGCGGGCGTTGGTGCCCGTGGTGCCGAGCGCGGAGGAATGGCCCTACACGATCCGTGTGGTGTCCGACGTGCTCGCATCGAACGGCTCGACGTCCATGGCGTCGGTGTGCGGCTCGACGCTCTCGTTGATGGACGCGGGCGTGCCGATCCACGCGCCGGTTGCGGGCATTGCGATGGGGCTCGTGCACGCCGACGGCAAGTACACGACGCTCACCGACATCCTCGGCGCCGAAGACGCGTTCGGTGACATGGACTTCAAGGTCGCGGGCACCGAAGACTTCGTGACGGCGCTGCAGCTCGACACCAAGATCGACGGCATTCCCGCCGACGTGCTCGCGCAGGCGCTGCGGCAGGCGAGGGACGCCCGGTTGCAAATCCTCGAAGTGATGCACGCAGCGATTGCGTCGCCACGCGCGGAAGTGCGTGACTCGGCGCCGAAGATCATCAGCTTCGAGATCCCGAGCGACAAGATCGGTGAGGTGATCGGCCCGAAGGGCAAGGTCATCAACACGATCCAGCAAGAGACCGGCGCCGACATCTCGGTGAGTGACGAGGACGGTCTTGGTCTCGTGTCGATCGGCTCCAAGGATGGCGCCGCAGTCAAGGAAGCCGAGCGGCGCATCCGCCTGATCCTCGACCCGCCGACGGCGGAGGTCGGGGAGGTGTACGAAGGCCGGGTCGTGAACATCACGAAGTTCGGCGCTTTCGTCAACATCCTTCCGGGTCGCGACGGTCTCGTGCACATCTCCAAGCTCGGGCGCGGCAAGCGCATTGATCGAGTCGAGGACGTGCTGTCGCTCGGAGACGCGCTCGAGGTGCGCGTCGACGACATCGACCAGAACGGCAAGCTGTCGCTGTCGATCGTGGGCGACGAGCCCCCGACCGGCGAGGCGGGCGACTCGTCCCGCGGCGAGCGCGCCGCGACCAGCGGGGACGCCCGCGCCAACGACGGACGCCAATCTCGGGAGAGCGCGTCGTTCGAGGCGTTCTGGGACGAGCAGGCGCGCGAGGAATTCGGTGACCTCGGGCCCGCGGAAGAAGGACCGCCCTCGAGTGGTCGGGATCGCGGCGGTGACCGAGGTGACCGTGGTCGGGGCGGGCGCGGCGGCCGCGGGCGGCGCAGCGGCCCGCGCCGTTGAACACCGACACGATCGAACGGACGCGGCTCGGTTCCGGCCTTCGGGTCGTCACCGAGTCGCTCCCGAGCCTGCGCTCGGTGACGATCGGCGCGTGGGTCGGGAGCGGCGCGCGCGACGAAGATCCAATCGAATCAGGCGCGAGCCATTTCCTCGAACACTTGCTGTTCAAAGGCACCGAGGAGCGCTCCGCGCGCGACATCGCCGACGCCATCGAATCGGTCGGCGGCGAGATGAACGCGTTCACGACGCACGAGCAGACGGTCTTCTATGTGCGCCTCCCGCACGCCGAGCTCGAGCGCGGTCTCGACATCCTCGCCGACGTGCTGTGGGCACCGGCGTTCCGTCCGGGTGACATCGATTCGGAGCGTCAGGTCATCCTCGAAGAGATCGGGATGCGGGACGACACGCCCGACGACTTGGTGCACGACCTTTTCACGCGCGCCATGTTCCCCGAGCATCCTCTCGGCTTCGAGGTACTCGGCAGCGAAACGTCGATCACCGGCATGACGCGCGAGCGGATCGCGGCATATCACCGCGCCCACTACCACCCGTCGAACATCGTGCTCGCCGGCGCCGGCGACCTGACGCACGACGACCTGTTGACGTTTGCTGAAGCCCGGTTTCCGAGCGACGCGTCCGGGCGACCCGGACGCTGGAACGGAGCGCTACCGGCACCCGCGCCTCTCGCGCTCGAACGTCGTGACACCGAGCAAGCGCACGTCGTCGTCGGGACGCGTGCGGTGCCCGCGCTCGACCCCGACCGGTACGCGCTCACGGTTGTGAACCAGGCGCTCGGCGGCGGCATGTCGTCCCGACTCTTCCAAGAGGTACGCGAGGCGCGCGGGCTCGCGTACTCCGTCTACTCGTATCGGGCGGCCTTTGCCGACGCCGGCTTCCTTGCCGTGTATGCAGGGACCGCGCCCGAGCGAGTGCAGGAGACCCTCGACGTGATCGCAACGGAGCTTCGGCGCCTCGTGACCAACGGGCTGTCTGCGGGTGAGCTCGACGCGGCCAAGGGCCACATCACCGGATCGCTCGCGATGTCGCTGGAGACGTCGTCGAGCCGCATGCACCGCATCGGTCGCAGCGAGCTGGTCGAGGGTGAGATCCCGAGCCTGGACGACCTGGTCGCGCGCATCAGCGCGGTCGAGGCGGCCGACGTCGATCGCGTCATCGAGCGCGTCCTCGGCGACACCTCGAGCACCCTGGCGGTCGTCGGGCCCCACGATGAGGCGGAATTCGCGGGCTATACCGCCGTCTGACCTCTGTCTGACCGTGTGATCGCCCCGGTACCCTTCGCGCAATGATCCGAGTTGGCGTCTTCGGTGCCGGCGGTCGGATGGGCTCGACCGTCTGTCGCGCCGTCCACGAGGCACCCGACATGGAGCTGGTGGCGGCCGTGGACCCCCATCACTCGGGCATCGACCTGCATCAGCTCGGTGTGTACGGCACCCAGATCCAGGTCTCCGCGAAACCGGGCGCCCTCGACGCCGCGGCCGCGGAGGTCGCCGTCGACTTCACCGTGGTCGACGCGGCCCGGGAGAACCTTGCCTGGTGCGCGCAGCAGGGGATCCACGCAGTCGTCGGGACGACCGGGTTCTCCGAGGACGAGGTCGGCGAGTACGCCGGGCTCTTCAGCCAGTCCAAGGCGAACGCGCTGATCGCACCCAACTTCGCGATCGGCGCGGTCCTCATGATGCGCTTCGCCGAGCTGGCGGCGCCCTACTTCGATAGCGCCGAGATCATCGAGCTGCATCACGACCAGAAGATCGACGCACCGTCCGGCACCGCGATCACAACCGCGCAGCGGATCGCCGCCGCGTCGAAAGAGTGGAGTGACGATCCCACCACCAAGCTCGTCGCCGAAGGCGCGCGGGGCGGAAATGTCGACGGCATCCGCGTGCATTCGATCCGGGCTCGGGGGCTGGTCGCCCATCAAGAGGTGCTGTTCGGCGCGACCGGCCAGACCTTGTCGATCCGGCACGACACGTACGACCGGGATTCGTTCATGCCCGGCGTCCTGTTGGCGATCCGGAACATCGCCGAGACCCCCGGCCTCACCTTCGGGCTCGAGCGGCTGCTCGGGCTGTAGTACGCGGCTAGCTTCTGCCCCGGCCGGTCGGTGGAACGGTCCGGGGGGACGACTCTTTGGCGCTCTTGTCCGTCGAAGACGTGCGAATCGAGTTCGGCGGCATCGTCGCCCTCTCGGACCTGTCGTTCGCGATCGACGACGGACAGATCTGCGCGTTGATCGGGCCAAACGGCGCCGGCAAGACGACGTTGTTCAACTGCATCAGCCGGCTGTACCACCCGGACAGTGGCCGCATTCGGTTCGACGGTCATGACCTCCTCGCGCTTCCGACGTATCGCATCGTTCGGCTCGGGATCGCGCGAACGTTCCAGAACCTCGCGCTCTTCCCGGCGCTCACCATCGCCGACAACGTGCTCGTGGGTGGCTATGCGCGCGGACCCGCCAACGCGCGGCGGCGGAGGGAAGCACTCGACATCCTCGAGCTGCTCTCGCTCAGGCAGCTCGCGGATCGGCCCGCGACCGGATTGCCGTACGGCACGCTGAAGCGGATCGAGATCGCACGCGCGCTCGCCGCGCGTCCGAAGTTGTTGATGCTCGACGAACCCGCGGCCGGCCTCACGCATTCAGAGGTCGACGAGCTCGGTGTGTTGATTCGGTCGCTGCGAGACGAGTTCGATCTCACCGTGCTGCTCGTCGAGCACCACATGGCGATGGTGATGGCGATCTCGGACAACGTCGTTGTCCTCGACTTCGGGAGCAAGATTGCCGAGGGTCCACCCGCCGAGGTGCGCAACGACCCCCGCGTCATCGAGGCCTACCTGGGGACGAAGCGCTGATGGCGCTCCTCGAGGTCGTCGACGTTTCCGGCGGCTACGGCGCGGGGCTGATCCTCCACAGCATCAACTTCACGGTCAAACAAGGTGAGGCGGTCGTCATCCTCGGAGCAAACGGCGCCGGCAAGACGACGACCTTGCGCGCCGTCTCCGGCGTGATCCACGCACGCGGCGACATCGTCTTCGACGGTCGGCGGATTCTCGGCCGCCGCCCCGAGCAGGTGGCCGCCGTGGGGATCGCGCACGTGCCGCAAGGGCGAGGAACCATCCTCGACCTGACCGTCGAGGACAACCTCCGGGTGGGTGCGTATCCGCGTCGCGACCGCGACATCGACGGGGACATCAACAGCTGGTACGAGGTATTCCCGCGGCTCGGTCAGCGCCGCGAGCAGCCGGCAGGAGGCCTCAGTGGCGGCGAACAGCAGATGCTCGCGATCGCCCGCGCGTTGATGGGCCGGCCGAAGCTCGTGTTGCTCGATGAGCCATCGCTCGGCCTGGCGCCGATCGTCACCGAGGACCTCTTTCGCACGCTCGGAACGCTCAACGTCGAGCGAGGTGTGTCCATGTTGATCGTGGAGCAGAACGTGGGTCTTGCGCTCGACATCGCCGACCGGGGCTACGTGCTCGAGACGGGCACGATCGTCGTCGAGGGATCGGCCGACGAGCTCGCACAGAACGAGGATGTCCAGCGCGCCTATCTGGGAGTGTGACGCGTGTCGTTGTTCCTCACCCAGGTGATGAACGGGATCGGCAACGGTGCCGTGTACGCCTCCCTCGCCCTCGCGCTCGTGTTGATCTTCAAGACGACCGGCATCTTGAACTTCGCGCAGGGCGAGATGGCGCTCTACTCGACGTACCTCACGTGGTACTTCGCGGACCGCGGCCTCGCGGTATGGGTGGCGATCCTCGTGTCGATGGCGATCTCGTTCGTGCTCGGCGCCGGCATCGAACGGGTCGTCATCCGTCCGGTCGAGCAGGCGTCGCCCCTCGTGCTCGTCATCGTCACCATCGGCCTGTTCCTCGCCATCAACTCGATCGTCCAGGTGCAGTTCGGGTCCGAGGCCAAGCAGTTGCCGCGGGCGTACCCGGACACCACGTGGCATCCCGGCAACGTGCTGATTTCCGCGGACACGTTGGTGCTCGTCGGTGTCCTCGCCCTCGAGTGTGGTCTGCTGTACCTGCTCCTGCAGCGGACCAAGCTCGGCCTCGCCGTGCGCTCGGTCGCGTCGAACACCGAGTCGAGCCGGCTGCTGGGCGTTCCCGTCGGGCGCATTCTCATGTTCGGTTGGGGCCTCTCGGCGGCGCTCGGCGCACTCGCGGGCTCGCTCGCCGTCGCCGCGTCGCAACCGGCACTGACGGCAGCGTCGATGCAGTCCATCCTCGTGTTCGCGTTCGCGGCCGCTGCCCTCGGCGGCTTCGACAGCCCGATCGGCGCCGTCGTCGGAGGTCTCATCGTCGGCGTCGCCCAGTCGTTGACGACGCAGTACTTGAAGTCGCTCAGCGACATCGTGCTCGTCGTGCCCTTCGCGCTGATTCTGATCGTTCTCATGTTCCGACCGTCCGGCCTGTTCGGCACGACACGCGTGGAGCGGGTGTGATGGTCAAGACGCCTCGTTTCGCGATAGGTCTCGCCGCTTCGATCGTCGCGGTCGTCGTGCTGTCGCTCATCCCGCACATCTACGGGCGCACCAACACGCTGTTGTGGGCGCAGGCGCTGTACGTCGGCATCGCCGCGATGGGATTGAACCTGCTCACGGGGTACAACGGGCAGGTGTCGATCGGTCACGGCGCGTTCTTCGGCGTCGGCGCCTACACGACGGCGCTGTTGATGCAGCAGCACGGGTGGCAGTTCCTGCCGACACTGCTGGTCGCGGCACCGCTGTGCTTCTTGGTCGGCGTGGCCGTGGGGTTCCCGGCCCTGCGGGTGAAGGGCCTGTACCTGGCGTTGGTCACGCTCGGTCTCGCGGTCTTGTTCCCCGACCTGACGAAGCACTACGTGCACGTCACGGGCGGAACCAACCTCGTGTCGCTCGACGCCGACAAGCTCTCGCCGCCCGCATGGGTACCGACCAGCGTGTCCGCGATCGGCCGCGACGACCAGTGGGCCTATTACGTCAGCCTGTTCTTCGTCGTCGTGGGGTTGATCGTGATGCTGCTGATGGTGCGCAGTCGATTCGGACGCGCGCTCATCGCCGTCCGCGACCACGAGCCCGCGGCCGAGACCGTCGGAATCAACGTCTCGCAAGTGAAGGTGCTCGCGTTCGGGCTCAGCGCGCTGTACGCAGGCATCGCCGGGTCCTGCTCGGTGCTCGTGCTCACCCAAGCGAGCGCGGACAAGGTGCAGGTCTTCCAGCTGTCGATCGAGTTCCTTGTCGCGGTCGTCATCGGTGGGACCGCGACGGTGGTCGGACCGCTGGTGGGCGCGTGGCTCGTCGTGTTCGTGCAGAACTGGATCTCGAACACGCTGCCGAAGCACGTACCGTCGTCCGGCATCGTCAGCCGCGTCCTCACCAACAAGGCGAGCGCGCCGGCGGTCTTCGGCATCCTCTTGATCGTGTTCGTCCTCGTACTCCCCGACGGCTTGATCGGCGGCTTGCGTCGCCTCAGAGCCCGCAGCGGTCGCCTGCTCCGGCGCCCGCGTCCCGCACCGGCAACCACATGAAAGGAACTGGACCATGAACGCTGCTCGCAGCCGAGGGCACTCGCCGAGGGCCCATCCCGTTCGGTTCTTCGCGCTCCTCACGGTCATCGCGCTGCTCGTCGCCGCGTGCGGGAGCAGCCGCAAGAGCTCCACGACGACGGCAAGCGGCTCGCAGGGCGGCGGCGGCGCGGTCGTCGACGCCGCGAACTGTCCCGCGGGTCAGAACACGGTCGGGGTCAACACGAGCACGAAGACGATCACGATCGGCACGAGCATGCCCGAGTCGGGGCTGTATGCCGCGTTCACCGCCATTCTCAAGGGCGAGAAGTCGTACTTCGACTATGTGAACGCGCAAGGCGGCGTCGACGTGGGCGGCACCAAGTACAAGATCAACCTCGTCGACAAGGACGACCAGTACGACGCGAGCAAGACCGTGCCGAATGTCCAGTCACTCGTCAACGACACGAAGGTGTTCGCGCTCTTCGACGTCGTCGGCACCAAGAACAATCTCGCCATCCGTAACTTCGTGAACACGAACTGCGTGCCGGACCTGCTCATCGCGTCGGGTGCCGTGCAGTGGGGCAATATGAAGTTCCCGTGGATGTTGGGTTCGGAGCTCGTGCCATATCCGCTCGAGATGCAGACGTTTGTCAACTATCTCGAGCAGAAGAAGCCGAACGCGACGATCGCCGTCCTCAAGGCGAACGACGACTTCGGTCAGTCGTACGCGGACACGCTGCAGGAGCTCGTGAAGGGCACGAGCCTTCGGATCGTGCAGACGCAGGGCTACGACCCCGAAGGTGCTGACGTGAAGTCGCAGGTCACCAGCCTGGCCGCGACGCACGCGGACGCCTTCGTCGTCGGTGCCACCCTGCTCGCGTGCCCGGCGGCGCTGCAGGCCGCGAACTCAGCCGGATGGAAGCCGATCACGTATATGTCCGGCACGTGTGTCTCCAAGATCCTGCTCGGCGCCGCGGGTGCCGGCGCGGACGGCGTCTTGAGTGTCACTCCGCTGATCGACCCCGCGGATCCGGCGAATGACAGCAACCCGGCCATGCAGCTCTACAAGACGACGGTGAAGAAGTACGCATCGGACGCGGACGTGACCGACGGCATCGTCGCCTACGGCTGGACCACGGGCGCGCTCTTTGCCGAGATCCTGCATCGATCGCCGAAGGTCGATCGTGTCTCGGTGATGGAGACGGCGCGCACGCTCCCGGATGTGAAGAACGTGGGGCTGCAGCTTGCGGGCTCGTCGTGGAGCACGTCGAAGACCGACTGGTTCCTCGGAGAAGACTTCCAACTCATCCAGTACAGCGTGAAGGCGGGACACACCACGCCGGTCGGCTCGCTGACCAAGGACGACGGCAAGACGGCCGAGCTGTCACCGAAGCCGTTGCTGTCTCAGTAGACGTCGGCAATGCGAGTGGCGAGGGCCTCGGGATCGGTGACGATCTCGAGGCCCTCTCGCGTCGTGAGCCACTCCCGATTGCGTCGATGGACCTCGACGCCGTCGTCGAAGCGATTCAGGTAGACGACGACGTCGTGCGCGGCGAGCGCACCGCGGCTCAGGCGGACGGAGTTGATCGCACCGAGGTCGGCGTCGGCAACCAGCACGATGAGGTCTGGTTGAAGCCGGTTCGCGAAGTCGGAGGTGTCGCCGTCGTCGGCGAGTGGTGAGCGAACGCCCCCGGCTGATTCGACGAGCACGATGCGGTGGTCGGTGGCGGTCGATGCCTCGAGCTCCGTAGCGAGGTCGTCGATGGTGAAGGCCGGCAGTCCGAGTGCGTGGGCCGCCATCGGCGGGGCCATCGGGGTGCACAGCCAACGATGAGGCGGACAGACGGTGTGTCGATGCTCGCCCGTTGCTCGAGCGAGGACGTCGGCGTCGGTGATGTCGTCGTCGGGCGCGAACGATTGCACCGGCTTGCGGGCGACGACGGGGACGTGTTGTTCGCGCAAGTGCCGGGCGGTCGCGGCGCTCACGAACGTCTTGCCGACTTCGGTGCCGGTGCCGGCAACGAGGATGAGCGGCATCAGCGCGCGGCTGTGCGGTCGAATAAATTGGCGAGCGCGTCGAGAAGCTGTTCCACCTGCGCGTCCGTGTGCGCAGCCGACAGCGTGACTCGCAGTCGCGACGTTCCGGCCGGCACCGTGGGCGGTCGAATCGCGGGGACGAGGAGGCCCGCGTCGAGCAGCCGCGCCGCGGCGTCGAGAGCAACGTGCTCGTCGCCGCACACGAACGGGACGATGGGGGAGCGATGGCCGGGCCGCACCCGCTCGACATGGTCGCGGAGCCGCTGGAGAAGCGCCGTACCCTCGGACGAGCGCAGGATGCTCACAGCCGTGAGTGCCGCTGCGGCGTCGGCCGGCGTCGACGCGGTCGTGAAGATGTACGGCCGGCTGCAGTTCTCGATGAGTTCGACGTAGCGCGCCGGGCCCGCGACGAAGCCGCCGAGCGCGCCGAGCGTCTTGGAGAGCGTGCCGACGCGCAGCACCGCCGCATCCTCGGGAACGGATGGGTGGGGTCCGAGCACGGCGTGCGCTTCGTCGAGGATGAGCAGCGCACCTGCTTGTGCTGCGATCTCCACGAGTTCGTCGACGTGGGCGACGTCGCCGTCCATCGAGAAGACCGAGTCGCTCACGACGATTACGTGATCGGAATCCGCGTCGTCGAGGATCGACGAGAGATGGTCGAGGTCGTTGTGCCGGTAGACGGCGACGCGTGCGCGCGACAAGCGGCAGCCGTCGATGATGGACGCGTGGTTCAGCTCGTCGGAGCAGATGAGCACCTCGGGACCGCCGAACGTCGAGAGCACGCCGAGATTCGCCGCGAAACCGGTGGGGAACAGCGCGGCGCGTTGCGCCGACTTCCATTCGGCGAGCTCGTGTTCCAGCGCGCGATGCACCGGGCGGGCGCCGACGATGAGCCGCGCGGAGCCGCTACCGGCGCCCCAACGGTCGAGCGCGTCGTGCGCGGCGGCGATGACTGCCGGGTGTGCGGTGAGACCGAGGTAGTCGTTCGACGCGAAGGACACGACGTCGCGGCCGTCGTCGAGGCGTCCGGCAACGCCGCGCGCGTCGAGGTCGCGGGGATGGCGCCAACGACCGGCAGCGCGGATCCCGGCCGCTTGGTCGTCGGCCCAGCGGGCCCAGGTCACGAGGTCGTGACCTCGTCGATCGAGTCCGCGAGGACGTCGACGACGTGATGCACCTCACGAGAGGTGATCGTCAGCGGTGGCATGAGCACGATGACGTCGCCCAGCGGGCGCAGCAGCACGCCCCGCTCGACGGCTGCGGCGCTGACCTTCCGGCCCCAGCGCAGGCCGTCGCGGGGTGGTGCGAGCTCGACGCCGCCCATCAGGCCGCGCAGTCGTACCTCGCGGACCGAGGGCTTCGACGCAACGCGGTCGTGGAGCAGCGCGCTGAGTTCTTCGGAGCGGTCGCGGACGTTGGCGAGAACATCCCAGGCGTCGATGAGCTCGAGGTGGCGAAGCGCGACCGCGGCCGCGAGCGCGTTCCCGCCGTACGAGTGGCCGTGGTACAGCGTTCGAGGGCCGAGATCGTCGCCGAGGAACTCTTTGAACACTCGATCGCTGGCGACGGTCGCCGACATGGCGAGATAGCCGGCAGTCAGGCCCTTGCCCAGACAGAGGAGATCGGGGTGCACGTCGCATTGCTCCGACGCGAAGAGCGTGCCGGTGCGACCGAAGCCGGTCGCGACCTCGTCGCAGATCAACAAGACGTCGTGTGCCCGACAGATCTCGGCGAAGCGGGTCAAGCCGTCCACGTCCGCGAGCTGTATGCCGGCCGCGCCCTGCACGAGCGGTTCGATGATGACCGCGGCGATCTCGGCCGCGTGCTCGGCGACTATTCGCGCGGCGACGTCGAAGCATTGTGGATCGCCGAACTGCGGCGCCCGCAGCACGGGGAATCGCAGGGGCTCGAAGATGTCGGTGCCGAAGCCGCCGTCGCCGACCGAGAGGGCGCCGATCGTGTCGCCGTGGTAGGCGCCGCCGAACGCAAGAAAGGTGGTGCG
>JBKPCL010000123.1:0-4798 GCA_046727335.1 Actinomycetota bacterium | reverse complement strand
GTTCCTCGACTGGTTGGTCACGCCACAACAGCAGCTGCTCGGTGTCGTGCGCGGTGCCTTGTACCACGACGGCCTCGGTGAAGTCGCGCCGCTGCGCGCCGAGTTGCGTTGGTTTCCCGAACAGGTCTGGCTCTGGATGCTGGCGTGCCAGTGGCAGCGCATCGCACAAGAGGAGCCGTTCGTCGGACGAACCGCCGATGTGGGCGATGACTTGGGCTCGCGGCTCGTGGCGGCATGGCTCTGCCGAGAGTTGATGCGGCTGCACTTCTTGCTGGCGCGCAGCTACTGGCCCTACACCAAGTGGTTCGGCACCGCGTACCGCTCGGTTGCGGGCAGCGACGAACTCGTACCCGTCTTCGCGGCCGCGACGGAGGCCGCGGACATCGACGCTCGGGAAGCCGCTCTCGTCCGCGCATACGAAACCGTCGCAAGGCTCCACAACGAAGCGGGCATCACAGCACAAGTGGACCCGTCGGTACGCAACTTCCACGGACGGCCGTTCAAGGTGCTCGCGTCGGAGCGCTTCGTGGAAGCGTGCCTCGCAATGGTCGATGACGAATGGCTGCGATCGCTGCCGCTCGTCGGCTCGATCGACCAGTTCGTCGATTCGACCGACGTGCTGTCGTTCGCCGACCGCGCGCGGCGGCTCAGCGACTTCTACCAAGCCGCAACGCCGTAGTGTTTCGGTCGATGGACCTTCATGGCGCCGGCCTGTGGATACCCAACCTCGACCAGCAACCGTCGAGCCGGGCGCGTGAGATCGTCCAAGAGCTGGAGGAGCTCAACTACCGCGCCGTCTGGCTGCCCGAAGCCGTAGGACGCGACGCGCTCGTCTCGGCGGCGCTGTTCCTCGACGCGACGCAACACCTCGTGCTCGCGACCGGCATCGTGCCGCTGTACGCGCGCGATCCGATGACGTTGAACGCGGCCTGGCTGACCATCGAAGAGGCGTTTCCGGAGCGGTTCGTGCTCGGCATTGGTGTGAGTCACAAGCCAATGGTCGAGGGTGTGCGAGGCACGACGTACGCAGCGCCGGTAGAGACGATGCGTTCGTACCTCGACCGAATGGACAACGCACCCTTCTTCGCGGTCAAGCCGTCGTCCACGCCGACACGCGTGCTCGCCGCGCTCGGCCCACGCATGCTCGCGCTGGCGAAGGACCATGCCGACGGTGCGCATCCATACAACGTGACACCTGAGCACACCGCGCAAGCGCGAAGCGTGCTCGGCGTCGGCAAGCTGCTCGCCGTCGAACAGAAGGCGGTCCTCACGACCGAGATGGACGAGGCGCGCCGCGTTGCGCGCAAGGCGATGGCCGTGTACCTGAGCCTGCCGAACTATGTCAACAACTGGAAGCGGCTCGGCTTCACCGACAACGACTTCGCGGACGGCGGGAGTGACCGGCTCCTCGACGCGATGGTCGTGTCGGGCAACGAAGGCGCCGTGCGGCAACGCGTGAAGGCACATCTCGACGCCGGCGCGGACCACGTGTGCGTGCAGGTGCTCTCGGTCGAGGGTCGCGCGGCTGTCCCGCTGGACGAATGGCGCCGCCTCGCCCCCGTCCTCACCGTCTGACGC
Source organism: Actinomycetota bacterium (assembly GCA_046727335.1). Classification (GTDB taxonomy): domain Bacteria; phylum Actinomycetota; class Acidimicrobiia; order IMCC26256; family PALSA-610; genus JBKPCL01. Next base: position 3,220 of record JBKPCL010000123.1, on the reverse strand, counting down.
AGTGAGCGCGTCGGATTTTGACATCAGAGTCGCAAACCCTGCAGAAACCGAGGCGTTTTCGACTTTGATGGCAGAAGGTGAAGCACGAACCGGGCGAACGCAGCGCTAGGCGGGGAGGTCCAGCGACAGCATCTTGATCGCGTTGCCGCGGCACACCTTGTCGACGGTCACCTGGTCGAGGTCCTGCATGATCTCTTCGGCAACCTTCTTGGTGTGCGGCCACGTGGAGTCGCTGTGCGGATAGTCGGTCTCGAACGTGACGTTGTCGCGGCCGACGGCATCGATGTTCTTCAGACCGTGCGGGTCGTCGAAGAAGCAGCCGTACACGTGGTCGAAGTAGTACTCCGACGGTGGGCGCTTCACCTTGTCGGCGACGCCACCCCAGCCGCGGTTGTCTTCCCAGACCTTGTCCGCCCGCTCCAACACATATGGGATCCAGCCGATCTGGCCTTCGCTGTATGCGATCTTCAGGCGCGGGAAGCGCTCGAACACGCCGGACATCAGCCAGTCGGTGAGCGACATCGCGGCGTTCATGTAAGTGAGCGTCGAACCGACCGCGGCAGGTGCATCGGTCGACGTGGACGGCATCTTCGACGACGATCCGATGTGCATGTTGATAACGGTGTCGGTTTCCTCGCAGGCCGCCAAGAATGGATCCCAGTAGCCGTCGCGGTCGTGGATCGACGGGAAGCCGAGGAACGGCGGGATCTCCGAGAACGTCACCGCGTGACACCCGCGCGCGGCGTTCCGGCGGATCTCGTCGGCCGCCAACTTGGAGTCCCACAGCTGCACGATGATGAGCGGAATCAACCGTCCGTTCGAACCCGCGCACCAGCCATCGAACATCCAGTCGTTGTAGGCCTTGACACAGAGGTCGCCGAGCTCTTTGTCCTTGCGCTCGGCGAACGTCTGGCCGCAAAAGCGCGGGAAGCTCGGGAACGAGAGCGACGCGTCGACATGGTTGACGTCCATGTCCTCGAGGCGCGCCTTCGGCTCCCAACAGCCCTTGCGCATGTCGTCCATCGTGATCGGGCTGACGGTGATCTCGTCGCGCGGATAGCCGGCCGCCGCGGACAGCCGCGTCAACGGGTATTGCAAGTCCTCGATGAGCCACCAGTCACACCAGATGCCGTCCTCGTTGTCACCCGCGGCTTCGTACGAGAAGACGCCGCCCACGAACTTCATGTTCTTCACCTTGCGGCGTTCGAGGCGCGGGCCGACCGCTTTGAACTTCGCGGGCAATCGGTCCTGCCACACCTCGGGCGGCTCGATGACGTGATCGTCGACCGACACGATCTTCGGGATCACGACCTTGGAAGTCTCGGGCATGCCGCAGAGGGTACATCTGACGGAACGTCAGATCGAAGGCCGCTGCCAGGCCTCGAGCACGGCGTCGGTCGTGGTCAGCGTCGCGACGAGCGACAGCGTGTACTCGACGACGGCATCGGCATAGTCGGTCGGGACGCCCGCGATCGCGTCGCGCGGCATCACCATCTGATAGCCGCGGTTGACGGCGTCGAACGCGAAGTTCGTCATGCCGACGTTGACCGAGACACCCACACCGATGATCGTCCTCACGCCCAAGTTGCGCAGGATTGAATCGAGCTGCGTTCCCGTCATCGGCCCGAGGCCGTGGAACCGAGGCAGCAGGAGGTCACGGTCGTCGAGGCCGATCTCGTCCGGAACTTGCACGGCCGCGCTGCCCGGTGAAAGGCGCAACCCTGACTTCGACACACCGGCGAACAGGCGCGCGTTCCTGTTCGCGCCCTTCATGTCGTCACGGGTTTCGGCCGTGCAATGGATCACTGGAACGTCAACCGCCCGGGCCGCGCGTGCGAGCCGCGCGCAGTGGCCGACGAGACCGACCGCAGCCGCCGCCTCGGCGAGCGCGGGCAGCACGGATGGCGATCCCACCACTCCGTTTTGCACTTCCTGCAGTACGAGCGCGGTGTGCGCGGGCGCGATCAGCTCCTCGAGAGGGAGCGCCATACGACGCCTATTCCTCGACGAAGCCGGTGTCCGCCGCCGCGTCGCGCAACGGCTCCTTCAAGATCTTGCCGGCCGCGTTGCGCGGCAGCGGCTCGGTGCGGATCTCCCACTGCTCCGGCACCTTGAAGTACGCGAGCTCGGCCGCGACCCATCGGCGCAGGTCGTCGATGTCGACAGTGTGACCGGCGCGCGGCACCAGGATCGCCTTGACGGTCTGACCGAGCTCCGCATGGTCGACGCCGATGACCGCGCACTCCTCGACGTCGGGATGGTCCTCGACGCGCTTTTCGATCTCGACGGGATACACGTTCTCGCCGCCCCGCAGGATCAGATCCCGCTTCCTCGACTCGAGGTAGAGCCGTCCGCCTTCCATGCGCCCGATATCGCCGGTGTGGAGCCAACCGCCCTCAGCGATCGTGGCCGCGGTCTCCTCGGGCCGGTGCCAATAGCCCGGCATCACCATCGGGCCACGGATACAGACCTCGCCCTCCTCACCCTCAGGCACCGGCTTGTCGAACGGATCACGGATCTCGAGCTCGACCGTCGGCAGCGGCCGCCCCACGGATCGGGGGAAGTCCATGAGCTCCTGCCCGTTGTTGACGGTCGCGAGCGCCGCGCACTCCGTCTGCCCATACCCGACGCCAACGGCGCGCGACGCGTTCGGAAAGATCGCGCGCGTGCGGTCTATCAGCGACGGCGAGAACGGCGAGCCGCCGCCGCCGACCTGACGCAACGACGAGAGGTCGTACTTGCCGACGTCGGGATGATTGACCATCCGGTGCAACACCGTTTCGGTGACGCCCCAACCGGTGCAGCGTTCGCGTTCGATGATCTGCATCGCCTTGACCGGATCGAAGCGGCCGGTCAGCCACACCGACTTCACCCCGTTCGCGAGCATCGCGACCGCACCCGTGTGCAGGCCCGACACATGGAATAGCGGGCTGGTCATGAACTGACAGGGCGGATCCGCGTTCGCCGGCGGCGCGCCTTGCAACATGACGCCGCGCACACCCTGATACGTCGTCAGCCCGAGCAGCGCGCACACATTGCGATGGGTGTTGATCGCGCCCTTCGGCCGACCGGTCGTGCCCGAGGTATAGAGGATGATCGCGGGATCGTCTTCCGCGACGTCGACGTCGGGAAGGGCGGCGTCAGGCATCGCATGCTCCAACGCGATGACGTCGGTTTCCATCAGGAGCACCGGCACACCGTGATCGGCACCGTCGAGACG
>JBKPCL010000122.1:0-3322 GCA_046727335.1 Actinomycetota bacterium | reverse complement strand
CAACAGCCATCATTGCAATATGCCCAAGCCGATGGACTGGGAGGCGCTGCTCGTCGACGGCTACGAACCGCTGAAGAAGGCACAGCGCGTGTTCCGGCGACTTCCGCGCGACCCCCGCTGCAAACTGTGCCAGAACCCGTTCGGGGGGATCGGCGGTCGGCTTTCGGCGGTGATCGGACGGAAGCCGTCGCGCAAGAACCCGAATCTGTGCCAGTACTGCTTCGACCATCTGCCGCCGGGAGGCATCGAGATGGACGTCGGCGTGGTGTTTGCAGACGTCCGGGGTTCGACGCTGATCGGCGAGCGGTCCAGCGCGAGCGCATTCGCCGAGCGCCTCAACCGCTTCTACGCGACCGCGACCGACGTGTTCATCCATCACGACGGGTTGGTCGACAAGCTCATCGGCGACGAGGTGATGGCCCTGTTCCTGCCAGGGTTCGCGGGGACTGAATACCGCCGCAAGGCGGCCACCGCTGCGCTCGACCTCGCTGCCGCAGTGGACGAGCTTCCAATCGGGGTGGCCGCTCACGCGGGCATCGCCTTCGTCGGCAATGTCGGCTCGGGGTCGGTGATGGACTTCACCGCGCTCGGCGACGCGGTGAACGTGGGCGCGCGGCTGCAAGAGCACGCATCACCTGGTGAGATCGTGCTCGCTTCGGAGCTCTATGTGCTCGTGGAGGCGGACCATCCCGGCGCCCGGAGTGAGCTCGTCGACGTGCGCGGCCGCGCTGCGCCCATCCAGGTGGCGGTGCTGACCGGCTGACCAACAAGCGGGGACCGCGCTCGACGCAGCGAAACTACGCGACCGCGTGGTGCCGTCCGACGAGGGCGCTGCAACCCTGGAATCGAGTCATGAGTACGAACGCTCCGCAGCTCACTGTTCCGGTGTCGCAACGCGACCACATCGCCGGTGCTCTCGACGCGCCCCTGACGCTCGTCGAGTACGGCGATTACGAGTGCCCGTACTGCGGAGCGGCGCGCGCCGTCGTCTAGCAGATCCAGCGCGAGTTCGGCCGCGTTCTCGCCTTCGTCTTTCGGAACTTCCCGCTTGTTGACGCCCATCCGCACGCGCTGCTAGCCGCGGAGGCAGCCGAGGCGGCGGACGCGCAGGAACGCTTCTGGCCGATGCACGACCGACTGTTCGAGCATCAGGACCTGCTCGACGACAGGAGCCTCGTTCGTCATGCCGGGGCCGTTGGTGTCGACGACCTCGAACGCTTCGTCACAGACCTCACGGAGCACCGTCATCTCGAACGGATACGCGAGGACTTGGAGAGCGGAGCTCACAGCGGCGTCAACGGGACGCCGACGTTCTTCATCAATGGCGTACGCCACGACGGGGCCTACGACCTCGAGACAACCTTGCAAGCGCTCGACACGGCACGCTCGCGCTCGGGTCGGCGGTAAGCAGAAGCGTCAGTAGACGTGTTCGGTCAGCTCTCCGCTCGTCGCGGTCAGCGGCGGAGGTCGTCGAGGGCGTGGATGTCTTCGTCGGAGAGTTCGAAGTCCCAGACGTCGAAGTTTTGGGCGATGCGATCCGGTGACGCTGACTTCGGGATGACGACGATCTCGTGTTGTACGTGCCAACGCACGATGACCTGCGTACTCGACACGCCATGCCGGCGCGCAATGTCGGCGAGCGCGGGCGCGCGCAAGTTGGTGTTCTTGAACGGCGAGTACCCCTCGAGGACGACGCCGCGATCGCGCGTCGCGCGCAGCAACTCGGCGTCGAAGCGCGTCGGCGCCCACGGGATCTGATTGACGGCGGGCGCTTCACTTGTCGCCGCGATGAGCCGGTCGATCTGGCCGATGCTGTAGTTGCTGACCCCGACGTTCGTCGCGAGGCCGTCCTCGCGCACGGCGAGCACGTGCTCCCAGGTGCGCACGAGCGCCCGCTCCGGAGGCGGCCAGTGCACCAACCACAGGTCGACGCGGTCGAGGCCGAGCGCCGCCAAGCTGGCCTCGATCGTCGCCCGTTCCCTTCCGGAGTTCTCGGGCGGCAGCTTCGTGGTGATGAAGAGCTCGCTGCGCGCGATCTCGCTGTCGCGTATCGCCGCGCCTATCTGCGCTTCGTTGCCGTACATCGTTGCGGTGTCGATGAGCCGGTAGCCCACGTCGAACGCGGCGCGGACGGCGCGGTAAGTGTCGCGCCCCGTCAGGCGCCACGTACCGAATCCGACCAGCGGCATCGCCGCGCCGCTCGACAGTGTCACCGAGGCGCGATCGTCATCGTGTTCAGGCTTGCGGACCATGGCTACGAGGTTTCGTCGCCGGACTCATATGCTCGACTGCCGTCATTCTGCTGGCGGTTCGCGGAGATCGCATCACCTGTGAGGGGTCATGGAGCTGCAGGGCAAGGTCGCCGTCGTCACCGGAGGTGGTTCGGGCCTCGGACGCGCAAGTGCACAGGCGCTCGCCGCCTCTGGGGCGCGCGTTGCTGTCGGAGACGTCGACGACACCGGCGCCGCGGCCACCGTCTCCGGGATCGTCCATGCCGGAGGCGACGCGTTCGCCCACCACGTCGACGTCGCGGTGGCCGACGAGTGCGCCGATCTCATCCGTGCGGCGGTCGATCGCTATGGCGGATTGCACATCCTGCACAACAACGCCGGGGTCGCGTGGCCCGGACGCGACGGTTTCGCGCCTGACGTCGACCCGGCGCAATGGGACCGCGTGATCGCGATCAACCTGAGCGGCACCTTCTACTGCTGCCACTTCGCGATTCCCGAGATGGTTCGCTCCGGTGGCGGGTCGATCATCAACACGGCGTCGTCGATGGCCCATCTCCCACTCGGCGGGCTCGACGGCTACGCCGCGAGCAAGGGTGGTGTCGCGTTGCTCACGAAGTCGATGGCGCCAGTCGCGGGCCGTCGCGGGATCCGGGTGAACGCGATCAGCCCCGGCTACGTCGACACGCCGATGAACGAGCTCATCTGGGCCGACGACACGATCAAGCACGCCTTCGAACTCGGACATGCCACTGGGCTTCAAGACCCCGAAGAGATTGCCGAACTCGTCGTCTTCCTCGCCTCCGACGCGTCACGCAGCCTGACGGGCGCGGTGCTCAACTGCGACCGGGGCTGGACCGCGTTCAAGCAACCTGACCTGCTGCGCGACTTCTGACCGCGGATCGAGCACGGGTGCCGCGCCGCTCGGTCGGTAGCCTGCCCGTGGTCCGGACGAGGTAGCCGCAAGTGCACGACACAACCGACCGCAGCCTGTGGCGGCGAGGCGTCGCGACCTTGCGCCGGTTCATCGTGGCGCACCCAGTGCCGTTCGCGACGTCGGTTGCCGGCTCGTCGGTGTTCGCGCTCACATCGGT
>JBKPCL010000121.1:0-5924 GCA_046727335.1 Actinomycetota bacterium | reverse complement strand
GGTGCCGACGTGGCCCGCGCCGGGCAGCGCCGGCCGCGCTCAGACCCGCGCCGCGGGCCCGGAACCGTGGTCGGCCGGCGATCGGTGGCCCGAGGGTTGGTACGCCGACCCGTGGGAATCGGGCCGGCAGCGCCGTTGGACCGGAACGGCGTGGACGGGCGAGACCCGCGGCGGCGACGGTCCGTGGATCTCTGGCCTGACGGGCGCGACCCAGGAGCGCCAGTGGATTCCGGCGCCGCCCCCGACCGAGCCTCCCGCTCAGCCGCCGCGCGCCGCGGTGTTGACGCGCCGGCGGATGATCGCGCTGATCGCCACGCTCGCCGCGATCGGCTTGATCCTCGGTTTCACGATCGCGTACGTCGCCGCTGACGAATCGCCGAAATCGACCAACGCGCTCGCGCCGACGACACTGCCACCGCCCACGGTCGGCCCCTCCCCCACGACGACGCCGTCGACGGGGAGCACGCCCGGCACGGGATCGACGCCGGGCACGGGGTCGTCACCGTCGGGGTCAACACCCGGCACCGGCAGTTCCGGGACGGGAACGCCAGGCGCGGGTTCGTCGCCAGGTGGGTCGTCGGGTGCTGTTGATCCGAGCGAAGCCATCTTGCAGCAACTCATCGTGCGCCAGTCCGACGTCCGGGCCTCCGATTCGGTCGCGCTGACAACGGGCGGCGGCTCGGTTGCCGGTGCACCGACCCTCGACCTGTGCAACGGGACGTTCCCGAGCGAGTCGTTGCGGACCGCGCGGTTGCAAGTTGCGTTGTACGACACGCTTGGCGATCCGGTGTTCAGCACCGAGGCGGTGCTCTATCGCAATGCGGCGGCAACCGCGCAAGCGTTCGTCGAATTGCGGTCGGTCGCGGCCCGTTGCCCATCGACTCCGGTCGTGAGTCCGGTCGGCGAACCGACCGTCTCGACGAAGTTCAACAAGCCGCCCGATACCACATGGCCCCGCGTCGCTGGAGTCGATCGACAGGCGTACGACTTCGTCACGACCGACGCGTTCGGCAACTCGACGCACTCAGTCGCGGTGTACTTGCGACGCGGTCGCGCCTTGTTGGGCCTCTACTTCTCGAACCCCAGCGGTGCGCAAGAGGCGGTAGCAGGTCAGACGTCCGTGCCGGCGATCGTCAACGTCTTTCAGGAGCGCCTCGCCGCGGTTCCCGCGCAATCGATCACGCCGTAACGCTGCGACGAAGATCAGCCGCGTGGTGGCCCGGCTTCGACGATGCCTCGAAGCTCGTCGAACCATCCAGGGAAGTAGTCCATCGATGCGAGCCACCAGCTCGCTCCTGCAGCTTCGAAATCGGTGACTGATGCAGTGGGTGGTGGTCCGGCATTGACGACCACGTCGAAGTTGTCGAGCGTGCCGCGCCGGTGGCGAATGTCGTCGACGATGTCGTGGATCTCGGGCGGTGTCAGGAACTCGATGCCTTTGGCACCGACCTTGATCGGAACGATGCCGTCCCAGCGCGCGGCGCGCTCGATGGGACGGCGCGACGGAAGCGCGCACGCGATCCATACCGGCAGACGAGGCCGCTGCAGGGGCGTGGGAAGGAACGTGACGCGCTCGACGTGGAACCATTTTCCGTCGTACTCGAACGGCTCACCCGACCACAGGCCGGTGAGCACGGTGAGCGCTTCGTCCGTGCACGCCGCGCGAGCGTGTACGTCGGCGTCCTCGCCGAAGGTCGTGTACTCCTCGGCCGGATGCCCGAGTCCGACGCCCAACACGAGCCGTCCCGCGGAGAGGCGGTCGAGCGTGACGGTCTCGCGCGCAACCTTCTGCGGACGGCGGCGCGCGAGCGGTGTCACACATGTCCCGAGCCGAATGCGCTCGGTCTTCGCCGCGACGGCGCCGAGGGTGACCCACGGGTCGGCGATGGGCATCCCTTTCCGGTCCAGGACCATGTGATCCCACATCAGGAATGCGTCCCATCCGGCGCGTTCGGCTAGCACGCCGAGCTCGACCAGCTCGGCCGGCTCCGCGAACGGCGGAGCGTTCACCGCGAAGCGCATTCGGCTCTCGTCATGTAGAAGTCCGAGCGCGTCATGGGCACTCTTCACTGTCCGGGCTCGACGACCTACGGCGTCCCTGGCGAGCGTAGAGCAGCTTGTCGGCCGACGCCGTGAGCGCAGCGCGAACGATGCTCTCAGCAGTTCTGTGCGACTCGGCGAGCGCGATACTGCTGCTGTGACGGAGCCGACGAAGCCGAGCGAGGGGGCTGTCCTGCACCTCACGCAATCGAACCCGAGCGGGCCCGGTCAGGGTGACGTGGCCGCACTTCTGCGTCGTGTCGCCGACTCGATCGAGCGCCTCGGCGACGTGCAGATACGGGACATCACCTTTCGTTCGGACATCACCGACGGCGAAGACGATCTGCGCCTCACCGTGTACTTCAACGAACAGCCGCGCCGACGCTGATCAGCGCGGAACGGACGGCAGATCTGTATTCGCGTGACCGTTCTGCGTCAACAGCAGTTGAGGTCGATCTCGACGGAGTCACCGCGCTGCTTTTGATCCGTGCCGGCGCCGGCACCGAGAAGACGAACTCTGCCGAAAGGGTCGCGTGCGGCGGCGGCTCCCACACCTCACCGCCCAGCGCCGAGACGAGCGCTCCGTCCCACCCCATGTAGTTCAGACTCCGAGCCTCGATCATGTCGGGCGTAAATGTTTGCTTGTGGCTAGTCGCGTTCGTGAGACGCGCATCGACGACAAGCCACCGACGGCCCGGTGTCGAGGGATATCCCTTCAACGCGGACGCGACTCGCAAGCGCTTGACGACAAGCACCCAGCCGTCGAAGGCTGCGGGTTGGCCGCGATTGCAGCTGTCGACAATCGCGGCCGCGGTGACGGCTCGCGACGAAGCGACGGCTCGGCGTCGGAGGCACCCTCGAGCAGATACTCGGGCAGTCGCGACGACTCGCCATCCGTCACTGAATCAGCTTGCCCGATCCGACCTCGGTCGGCATCATGCTCGATCAGGCGTACCTCGGCGAAGGCTGAGTCGGCACATCTCTTGGCGTGTGCGCGTCTACTCCTTGGCGATCATGACATCCGTCGACTTGATGACGACTGTCACTTGATCATCCGGGCTGAGGTCAAGATCAGTGGCGGCGTCGCGTGTGATGGTCGAGACCAACGTGTGTCCGCCCACAATCTCGACCGCGACTCTGGCCATAACACCCCCAAGGCTGACGTCGCGGATCCTTCCGGTGATCTGGTTCCGGGCAGAAAGTCGCATGTGACAGCTCCTCTGGAATGCTCGAGCCTCAGCCAATCAGGGTCCATATCTACAACGCGCCGCCGCAATGGATCGCAGCCGACGAGACTCGCCCAGCCTCCAGCAACGCGCGCTTCTTGCCCGGCGTTTGCTGACGGGGCTGCGCAGTCCGAAACGTCCGGGCGGGTGGGCGCTCACGGGACTGCGTAACACCCCGCGAGCAGCAGCATCGGAATGTGCTGTCTCGGCCCTATCTCTGCGCCAAAGCGAGCGCGCTGAAGCTACGACTCAACGCGTCCGGGCGGTTGAACACGGCGAGGGTCCGCGCTCGGGCGATCCAGCCGTCGCGTGACCCGCGCCGTCTCAGTCGTCCCACCCGATTGCGCGACGGTCGCTGTTGCCTGGTCACGTGCCGCCACCGGCAGACGCGGGACGGTCAGGAACCGACGCGGTAGCGGACGTAAACGACGCCATTGCTGAACCTACGCTCGTCGAGGAGCTCAAGGTCAGCGCGCGTGTCGCGAGGAAGCGACGACTTGCCCGCGCCGACGAATACAGGATGGATGAGCAACTGACACTCATCGACGAGCCCGGCCCTGAAAGCGTGCGCGGCGAGGTTCGGGCCTCCCACGGTGAGATCTTTGGCCGCGGAAGCCTTCACGTCACGGATGGCGTCGGGGTCGAAGTTGCGCTCGAGCTGCGTCTTGGCGGTCGACACCTCATGCAGGGTCGTGGAATAGACGACCTTGTTCGCAGCCTGCCAGACGTGGGCGAAGTCGCTCATGAGTTCCGACTGCGCGGCCACAGCCGGGTCTGTCTCCCAGACGGCCATCGTTTCGTACATACGGCGGCCGTAGAGATAGGTGCCGGAGGAGCGCACGAGGTCAGTGATGAACGCGAAGAGCTCGTCGTTGGGCGTGGTCCAGTCGAAATTGCCGTGCGAGTCTTCGATGTAGCTGTCCAGGGAGACGTTCGCGATGTAGATCAGCTTGGACATGCCGCTGTACCTGCTCGGCGAAGATCACCTTGGGCTCGATAACCTTGTCGTCGCGCCCGCATGCCCACCCGCTCATAATGACCGATCAGTCGTCAGTCGGCGAGCGCATAGCGGCAGATCTGTGCGCGTCTACATCGGCTCGAACGGCGGCGTGTGCGGCTCATGAACGCCGCCCCGTACGACGTACGCGGCCCGTGCGTCGTCAAGACTCAGTCGCCCGTTCGGGCCACCCCGCACTACCGCGCTGTCAGGGTCGTCCTGGCCGTCGTCCTCCCAACCGCACTCACGACAGATGTCGTATCCACCGCGCTCAGGCAAAGTGAGATGACCGCAGCACGGACAGGTGTAAGGACCATGAGCGACCGGCGCGGTCACGTTACGCATCCGCGTGTACGTCTCAAACCACGCTCGCCGTAGAGCAAGCAGTTCCTCGTCCGTCAGGTTCGGATCGTCGTTCGGTCCCCGTACTACTCGGTCGTTCACGGGCGCCAGACTGCCCGATCGCGACCTGGCGGACCAACACCGATCGGCATGTATGAAGGAGTGGGGCCGGGTCAAGGGTGAACGTGTTGTTGTGGTCGGCGTGCGGACGCGTGTGAGCACGGGGTGTGCGCCGGGTTGGGTTGTGGTGTTGCCGTCCGTGGCGGTGTTCCCGGCAAGGGTCTCGCGGTTGCGAGTGCCGTGAAGGCGGGCAGGCTCGGCTGCCGAGGCATGTATTCGCGCCGGCTGTTGCGCATGATGGGATCGTTGGCCACGGCCAGGTTGGGCTCAATCAGTTAATCGACCGCGTTGTGGGTCATGCCGATCGTCGAGCTCGCAGCCTGGTCGGGTCCGAGCCTCACGCGGCGTCGGCGTGCGCGAGACATCGGATCTCGCCGTCGCGCAGGCCGTAGTAGACGAGCGTGAGCACCTTGCGGGCCAGCGCGACGCGGGCCTTGTTGCGGCCGCGGCGTTTGGCGATCTGGTGGTAGTGCCCGGCGAGGACGGTACCGCCGTGATCGCGGCTGATGCCCTCGATCAGCGTCGCGCGCACCAGCCGTGATCCCTGCTTGGAGATCCGCCCGCGCCGCGTCTTGCGATCCGATTCCCGGTGCTTGGGGGTCAAGCCGACCCAGGAGCACAGGTGCGCGGCGGTCGGGAAGCGTGACCCATCACCGATCTCGGCGACCAACACCGCTGCGTTCACCCGGCCGATGCCGTTGCTCGCCTGGACGGCCCGATAGCCGCGATGGCCGTTGCGGTGCTGGTGGATGTCACGCTCGAGGCCGGCGATCTCACGGTCGTCGCGGGCGATCAGGTCCCGCAGTGACCGGACCCGCCGCGCGAACGGCGCGGCGAGTTCGACCTGATCGAGCTCACGCGGGCCGGCGGATCCAAACAGGTCGCTGACGGCCGGCAGTGCACCCGCGTTGGCCATCACCGCGTGCACCTGGGCTTTGAGACCGCTGCGGAGCTGCACCAGCGTGGCCCGATCGCGCACCAACTCGCGCAACTCCCGCAACCCGGGCGGCGCGATCCACGCCTCCGCGAGCCGGTGCAGCCGCAACAGGTCGGCGAGGTCGGTCGCGTCGTTCACGTCGTTCTACACGCGTCGGTCGCCCCAGTTCAACGCCCGCGGGTTCGCGAGATGCACGACCGCGCCCGGTTCCTGCACCCGATCGACCGCCCACTACCAGCCATACGTTGCCTCGATCACCACC
>JBKPCL010000120.1:0-12030 GCA_046727335.1 Actinomycetota bacterium | reverse complement strand
CGAACACGTTGGAAGGCGGGCTCTTCCTGATGTTCGACACCGACGCGGACCGCCCCTTCTTCCGTCCGATCGTGTCGCGCACGCGCAAGATGCTCGGCGACAACCCGGATGCGCTGTACTACACCGCGCCCGTGCGGTCGGACCGTACGTACCGTGTCACCGGCAACACCGCCGGTTCGGCGTACCTGTCGTTCACCGTCGAGAAGGACACGGGAGAGGGCGGCTACAGCACCGAAACCGCCGGCGTGTTGCGCGACCGCGACTTCGACGTCAAGCCGGACGGCAGCTTCGAGATCTTCTTCGGCGGCGCGCCGCGGGAGCGAAACTGGCTGGCGCTCGCCGACGGCGCGTCGGAGCTCATCGTCCGTTGCTATTTCGAAGAGCCGGCCCCGGCGGCCGCCGACCCGAACCGGCTCGTTCCGCTCGCGATCGAACCGCTCGACCCGGCACCTCCACCTCCGCGGCCCGACGACGCGTCGGTCGCGACTGGATTGCGGCGCGTCGTCAACTTCGTGCGCGGGAGAACGCTCGACCAGCCGAAGCCGGGTGAGCGTGAGCAACCGTCATGGGTCTCGACAACGCCGAATGTGTTCCCGAAGCCCGAGCTTCCCGGGAGCTTCGCGTTCGCGGCGGCCGACGCTGCGTACTCGATGGCGCCCTACGCGCTCGCGCCCGACGAAGCGCTGGTGATGACCGGCCGGTGGCCCGTGTGTCAGTTCGCCAACGTCTCACTGTGGAACCGGTATCTCCAGACGTACGACTACGCACACCGGCCGGTCGGTCGTAACCGAGCCAACACGACATTGGAGGACGACGGCAGCTTCCGCATCGTGATCGCCCACGAGGATCCTGGTGTGCCGAACTGGATCGACACCGAGGGCCGGCCGTTCGGCATGGTGTTCTGGAGGTTCTTCCTCCCCGAGGGCGACGTCGAGACGCCGGAGGCGACGGTCGTGCGGCTGGCCGAGCTCCATGGGTGAGCGGCTCGACACCGACCGAGTCGTCGAGCAGGCGGTCGCGACCACCGGTCTCGAGGACTTCGGCGGCGAGACGTGGCGCGAAGGTCTCGACCGCTTGGTCGACTCGCTCGAGCACGAGGCCGCGCTCACTGAGCTGGGACACGCAATCGTCGAGCCCGAGCTCGTCGCGTATCTCGTAAACCGCTTGTACATCACGCGCGAACGACTTGCCCATCCCGAGATCGGTGGTGCCGACGTCGTGCCACCGATCGTGATCGTCGGTCAGGGACGGACCGGCACGACGATCTTGCACGACTTGCTCGCGCAGGATCCCGCGAGCCGCGTGCCACTGACGTGGGAAGTGGACCAGCCGTGTCCACCGCCGGAGACCGGGACGTACGAGACGGATCCGCGCATCGACGAAGTCGACGCGACGACGGCGGGGATCGATCTCGTCCTGCCCGGCTTTCGGGCGATGCATCCGATGGGCGCCCGGCTCGCGCAGGAGTGCGTACGTATCACGGGCTCGGAATTCCGCAGCATGATCTTCCCGACCCAGTATCACGTGCCGACCTACGCGAACTGGTTGCTGTTCGAGGCCGACATGCGGCCCGCGTACCGCTGGCATCGCGTCTTCTTGCAGCACTTGCAGTCGCACCATCCGACGGACCGCTGGGTGCTCAAGTCGCCCGGTCATATCTGGAGTCTCGATGCTCTCCTCGCCGAGTATCCCGACGCGCTGTTGATCCAGACCCACCGCGATCCGGTGCGGATCATCGCGTCGCTGGGTTCTCTGGTCGCGAAGCTGCGATCGCTCGCGAGCGACGACACCTCGATTCCGGAAGCCGCGCGCGAGTTCGCCGATTACGTGATCGAAGGGCTCGACCGGTCCGTGACCGCTCGTGAAGACGGCACGGTCGACCCGAAGCGCGTCGTCGACGTCCAGTTCTTCGAGTTCATGGCTGATCCGTTCGCGACGATCCGGAGCGTGTACGACCACCTGGGGCTCGAACTACCGGACGACGCGCTGCACCGCATGCAGACGTTCCTCGCCGAGAACCCGCAGGACCGCTACGGACGCCATCGGTACACCTTCGCCGACACCGAGCTCGACGAGGGCGAGCTCCGCGAGCGAACGCGCCGCTACCAGGAATTCTTCGACGTCCCGAGCGAAGAACTGCCGTAAACCACCGTTACCGCTCTGCGCGTTCGTAGGACGTGGTCGTCGCTCCGACACGAAAGCCCGAGCTGATGTAGAGGGATTTCGCAGCCTCGGTTGAGTAACCGACCTTGAGGCGTTGCGCACCACGCATGGCGAGTCGGTCCAGTCCAGCGGCGAGAAGTATTCGAGCAATCCCGCGACGTTGATACGCGTCCTCGGTTCGCATTGGCTCAACGAGTCCGACTCCGGTGACAGGGTCATTCCAGAAGAGCGCGTACGCGGCAACGTCGCCGTTCGCCGCGTCTACACCGAGATCGAGCTCGGGGTCATACAGCGAGCACTGTTGCAGTCGCTCTTCGACCTCGTCACCATTGCGATGGCGCATCGGGTGCGGCCGCCCCGCCGACTGGGAGCGATCGACGACGCGGAGGCCGTCCGGGAGTGCGGCGACGGCCGGGCGGTCCGCCGCCATCATCCACGTGTCACCCGACTGTTCCCTGGGAACGACGAACCCCGCCGCCGTCAAGAGCGTGATCAGCTCCGCGTCGTCGTCGCGTACGTGCACCTCGACATTTGCGGCTTGCAGGCTTTCGATGAGCTCGAGCGCGCGGGACCAGACATCGGTGATCGTCGGTGTGCTGTGCGGGACCACGATCGGGTCGCAGGACCATCTTGGGCCCCAGTCCGTGAGCACCACTGCCGCAACCGGCCCGTCGTCATCGAGCCAGAAGAGTTGTTGGAATACGTCTGACATTCGGGGCTTGCGCCACCACCATTGCAGATCAGCGGCTTCCCACACTCCTGCAGTGGGGTCCGCCAATCGAACGCGGTGCAACAACTCCGTCGCCAAGGCGATGCAACGGGTGCCCGCGGCGCGCGCCTCGCGGACGTCCATCACACGAAGGTAGCGCCGTCGTCAGTTGCGACAGCATCCGTTGATCGGCGCCATCGGCTCTCGTGCGCGTCGTTCATGCGACCTTCAGTACCCGTAGAGGGCATTGACGGCTACATGAACGGCTGCGTGTTGCTAAGAGCCAGGTTCGAGGAGGACGAGCGGGATCTCGCGGCTCGTCTTGGTTTGATATCCCGCGTAGCCCTTGTACGTCTTCGTCACGCGTGGCCACAACTCCGCGCGCTCGTCGGGCGTCGCGATTCGGGCGCGCATGCGCTGCTTGGGCTTGCCCTGCACGGCGACCTCGACGTCGGGGTTGTCGCGCAGGTTGAGGAACCAGGCCGGATGTTTGTCGTCCCCGCCGCGTGAAGCGACGACGACGAAGGTCGAGCCCTCTTGCACCGGCGATGTGAGCATCACCGAGCGGCGATGGCCGGTCTTGCGACCCGTCGTCGTCAGTTCGAGCACGGGCATGTTGGAGAACTTCCAGCCCAGGCGCCCACCGCTCACCGTCAGCAGACCCTTGTGGACGGCGTTCATCGTCTTCAACGTGATGTCGTTCGGCATGACCGCACGTTAGTGGCGCAGCGCCCGTCCCGGTCGCGCTCCGGTGTGCACGCCGTCGCGCACGACGCGAGTGCCGTTCACCCACACGTCGACGATCCCGGTGGGATGCTGACGCGGCGACTCGTAGGTCGCGACGTCATCGATCGTGACCGGATCGAACAGCACGAGGTCCGCCGACGCGCCCGGTTCGATCGCGCCGCGCCCCACGAGCCCGAACTTGGCTGCCGGCATCCCCGTCATCCGGTGCACTGCCTGCTCGAGTTCGAGCACTCCTGCGTCGCGGGTGTAGTGCCCGAGCACGCGAGCGAACGTTCCGTACAGGCGAGGATGCGGCTTGCCGCCCATCGTCGGGATGCCGTCAGAGCCGATCATGGTGGTGGGGTGGGCCATGACGGTGCGCACGTCGTCCTCGCTCATCGAATGAAGCACGACGACCGCGCCGTAGCCCTCGGCATCGACGACGCCGCGCGCGGCTTCGACCGGCTCGACTCCGAAGTCGGCGGCGAGGGCTGTCAACGAGTGACCTTCCCATTCCGGATGTCGCGGTGAGGACGCGAGCACGATCGTGTCCCACTCGGCCTCACCAACACCGGCGGTGCCCTCCTCGTAGTTCTGCAGCACCGCGAACAGGCTCGTGCTGCCGGCCGTGTACGGATATTGGTCGGCGGTGACGTCGACACCGCGCGCCCGCGCCGCGTCGATGAGAGGGAGCGATCGGTGCACGAGTCCCCATGCCGCGCGGCCACTGGCCTTGTGGTGCGAGATCTGCACCGGCGCACCGCCCTCTTCACCGACCCGAATCGTTTCGGTGACCGCGTCGAGCAGGCCGAGCGCTTCGTTGCGCATATGGCTTGCGTAGACGCCACCGGCGTCCGTCATGTCGCGGGCGAGCGCGATGAGTTCGTAGGTCGTCGAGTAGCGGCCCGGTTCGTAGATGAGGCCGGTCGAACATCCGACGCAGCCCGCGTCCAGTGCCTCGGTCAATGTGTCGAGCATCTCGGCGAGTTCGGCCTCGGTCGGGGCTCGTCGCTCGTTGCCCATCGCGTGCAGACGCAGTGTCCCGTGCCCGACGAGCACCGCGACGTTGACGCTCGGAGGATTCGCATCGATCGCGTCGAGGTAGTCGGCGTACGTGCTCCACTGTGGGAGCACGTCACGGTGGCGCTCGGCACTGAAGAACCCGAGATACGCGCGAGCGGACTCGAACGGTGCCGCGCCGAGCCCACAGTTGCCGACGATCGTCGTCGTGACGCCCTGGCCCACCTTGAAGTCCATGTCGGGCATCAAGAACACGGCGAAGTCGTCGTGGCTGTGCACATCGATGAAACCGGGAGCGAGCGCCAGGCCGGCGGCAGCGATCTCGGTTCCGGCGTGGTGCGCCGAGAGATCGCCGATCGCCTCGATCGTCCCCGACGTCACTCCGACGTCTGCGATCCGCGGAGGCGCGCCGGTGCCGTCGTACACGGTGGCCTGACGGATGACCAGATCCATCACGGCGAGCGTAAACGGTGAGGCCGAAGCCCGTCGGAGTGGCCTCCCGCGAGCGATGAATTCGCCGGTACGGTTTCTCGAGGGGTGACGATGAGGCGGCTGCGGCAGTCGGCGGAGTGGCAGTTCTTCGGCGTGTTGTACCGCGCCAACGGGGCGCTGACGGTCGCGTGGTGGTCGCTCATCGTGTTCCGCGGGATCCTTCCGGCTGCGTTCGCAGTGACCATGGGTGTGCTGGTCGCGGCGGTGCAGCACGGCGACTCCTTGGGATGGCCGCTCGCGGCGATGGGTGTCGTCTTCGTGCTGCTCCAGACCATCGGCCCATTGCATGATGCGCTGTCGGCCAACCTCGGCGCGCAAACGACGGCGTGGTTGAACGATCGTCTGTTGCGCGCGTGCGTGTCGCCACCCGGCCTCGCGCATCTCGAACAGCCCGCGCTCGCCGACGACTTGGGCGCGGCGCGCGACTTCGAGTTCGGGATGGGCGGGCCCAACATCACCGTCTCGATGCCCAACATCGCTGCCGGCTTCTCGTCGTTCGCAGGCGGGCTCGCGCAGGCGTTGCTGCTCTTCCGCTATCGATGGTGGGCGCCTCCGCTCCTTGCCGGTGCGTGGCTCTCGACCCATCGCCTGCTCGCCGCGGGCGCGATCTGGCGGGCGCGGCACGACCCCGACGTCGCCGAGCAAGAGCGGCGCGCTCAGTACGCGTACCGGCTGTCGGTCGACGCGCCCGGTGCCAAGGAGATGCGCCTCTTCGGGCTCGCGGACTGGGTGGTCGGCGGATTCGTCACGCTTCGCCGCGCGCTCGTGGACCGATCGTGGCGTGAGCGAAAATTGACGTGGCCGAAGACGCGGCGAGCGATGATCATCGTCTCGGTTGCGAACGCGCTCTTCTTCTGGTCCCTCGGGCGGGACGCGATCGCCGGCCGTGTCTCACTCGGAGCGCTCGTGGTGTTCGCCGAGGCGGCGATCGGCACGAGCACGCTGGCGTTCGGTGAGTTCGATTGGTGGCTGCGCACTGCCGCCCAGCCGGTGCCGATGGTGCTCGGGCTGGTGGACCGTATGGCGTCGGCGGGCGCGCTCGCTTCGGGTGATCGGTCGCCCGCAGGGATGCCGGCGCGCGAGATTCGCTTCTCGGCTGTGCGGTTCGCATATCCGACGACAGACCACCTCGTGTTCGACGGCCTGGATCTCACGATTCCGGCCGGACGCTCACTGGCGATCGTCGGCCAGAACGGCGCCGGCAAGACGACGCTCGCCAAGCTGCTGTGCCGCATGTATGACCCGAACGACGGCAGCGTGACGGTCGACGGCGTTGACCTGCGCGAGTTCGATCTCGACGTGTGGCGGGCGCGGATCGCCGCCGTCTTCCAGGATTTCGTGCGCTACGAGCTCCGGCTGCGGGACAATGTCGCACCGCTGGGCGCGAACGACGACGACATTCGCGCGGCGCTGGCCGCCGCGCGCGCGGGCGAGCTGACCGATCTGGACACCGTGTTGTCGCGTGGATATGAGGGCGGCACCGAGTTATCGGGAGGTCAATGGCAGCGCGTCGCGCTCGCGCGCGCGTTGTGCGCAGTTCGGCTCGGCGCCGGTGTCGTCGTGCTCGACGAGCCGACCGCGCAACTCGACGTGCGCGGCGAGGCCGAGATCTTCGACAACCTGCTCGACGCGACCCGCGGCTGTACCACCGTGCTGATTTCGCACCGGTTCTCGACGGTGCGGCGCGCCGACCTCATCTGCGTGCTCGAGGCCGGTCGGGTCGTGGAGCTCGGTTCGCACGACGAGCTCATCGCACGCCGCGGCCGCTACTGCACGATGTTCGAGCTGCAAGCCGCGCGCTTCGACGATTCCTCCGTCGTCGACGAAGCCGCCAACGAGGTCCTCGACTCGTGAACGCGCTGCGAGCCGGCGTCACCGACGACGATCTGCCGTCCGTTCGATCGTCGCTGTTCCGGGCGATGAAGTTCGCGTACCGCGCCGAGCACGGGCTGCTCGTTCTCGCGTTCGTGCTCAATGTGAGCTCGTGGATCCCGCCCGCGCTGGGCGCGTGGTGGTTGAAGGTCATGGCCAACGGGGTGATCGACCACGACTCGAGCAAGGTGTGGACGGCCGTCGCCGGTCTCGGCGCGACCGCCGTCGCGGGCTGGCTGCTGCGCACAATCGGCAACCGCGTGTACACGCTGTTCCGTGACCGGGCGACGATCGAGCTCGAAGCGCACGTCGCGCGATTGCAATCCACCGTCCCGAGTGTCGAGCACCACGAGCGGCCCGCGTACCTGAACCGTCTCCAGCTCCTGCGCGACAACGTCTTCCTGCTCAATCACCTGTACGGCTCGTTGTTCAACGCCATCGGTTCCGCCGGGCAGCTCCTCATCACGATCTTGCTGCTGATGTCGGTGAGCCCGGTGCTCGCGCTGCTCGCGGTGTTCGCGCTGCCGACGCTCGCAATCGCGACGCGGCGGGCGAGCGCCGAACGGACGGCCGAGGAAGGAGCAGCGCCGCACGCGCGGCTGGCTCGCCATCTCTTCGACCTGTGCACGTCGGCCGGACCGGGCAAGGAACTTCGCATCGCCGGAACGCAGGAGCTCGTCATGCGCCGGCGACGGGAAGAGTGGGATCGCTGGTATGCCGACGTGTCGAGCACGCGTTGGCAGAGCGCGTTGTGGTTCGCGGGCGCATGGACGCTCTTCGGGCTCGCGTACGTCGCCGCGATTGTGTACGTGGCGTCGGGCTTGCACGCGCCCGCCGGTGACGTCCTGCTCGCGCTCGCGGCCGGCGCGAACCTGTCACGATTCCTCGGGCAGACCGTGGGGGAGGCCGAGTTCCTCCGTTGGACGGTCGACGCGGCCCAGCGACTGGCGTGGCTCGAGGACTACGCGTCCGATCGGGTCGATGTTCCCGACACGCGCGTTCCCGACCGGTTGACCGACGGTATTCGTTTCGAGGACGTGTCGTTCCGCTACCCGGGTACCGATGTCGATGTGCTGCAAGACGTCAACCTTGAACTGAGTGCGGGCTCGGTGGTCGCGTTGGTTGGCGAGAACGGCGCGGGCAAGACGACGCTCGTGAAGTTGCTCTGCCGCTTCTACGAGCCGACCGAGGGCCGGATCACCGTCGACGGCGTCGAACTCTCGCGGCTGCCTGCGGACGAGTGGCGCAACCGGCTCTCGGGCGCGTTCCAAGACTTCTTCCGCTTCGAGTACGCGGTCCAGCGCAGCATCGGCGTCGGCGAGCCGCTGCAGATGGACGACCGCGACGCCGTGACGAGCGCGGCGGCGCGGGGAGGCGCGACGGATGTTCTCGAACGGCTGCCGCACGGGCTCGAGACACAGCTCGGCCCGACATGGAACGGTGGGGTGGAGCTGTCGATCGGGCAATGGCAGAAGGTCGCGCTCGCGCGCGGCTTCATGCGACAGGTGTCGCTCGTGCGCGTGCTCGACGAACCGACGGCGTCGCTCGACGCCGAGACCGAACATGCGCTGTTCGAACGGTTCGCCGCCGAGGCTCGGAGCACCGCCGGGCGAGGCAGCCTGACCGTACTGGTCTCGCATCGCTTCTCGACGGTGCGCATGGCCGACCTCATCGTCGTCCTCGACGACGCTCGCGTCGCGGAAGCCGGCTCGCACGATGAGCTCGTTGCACGCGGTGGGCTCTACGCCGAACTGTACGGCTTGCAGGCGCGCGCGTATCGGTGAGCAGAACGAAGTCGCGCATAGCTGCTGGGATCGTCGTCAAGTGGTCCGAACGAATCGCGTGGGGCCACCGGCGGCGCCACCTACGGCAGTTCCCGGACTTGGTGTTGCCGCGACAATATGTGACGTGTCGTATCCAAACTTCCCTGGCAAGCATGAGCATGCGGCGCTGTTCGAGCCGCAAGAGTTTCTGGCATACCTCCGCGACCAGGGCGCGTTGCACCCCGGGCTCGTGCCCGACTCGTTCGTGTTGTTGTACGAGCGCAGTCTGTTCGAGGAGATCGAACGCAGCGCGACGTTGGAGCCCGTCGCGCACCGGAATCGGCGCTACTACTCGCTTGCACATGGTGCTGGTTCTGTGGGTGTGGCCGGTGGCTTCGGAGCCGGCGCCCCTGCCGCGACGATGGTGCTCGAGGAGCTGATCGCCTTGGGAGCGCGTCGCTTTATCAGCATCGGACTGGCGGGAGCCCTCAACCCTGATCTCGCCGTTGGTGACATCGTCGTCTGTAGCGAAGCCGTCCGAGACGAAGGCGTTTCCCACCATTACCTCGCGCCCCAAGACCGCGTGCGTCCGTCTCGGCCACTGACGACGACGCTGCAGCGCGTCCTCCACCGCACTCATATGAGATTCGTGACGGGACCAAGTTGGACGATCGACGCTCCGTATCGCGAGACCACCGCAGAGGTTCAGCACTACCGATCCGACGGCGTTCTCGCCGTCGAAATGGAAGCCGCCGCGCTCTTCGCCGTCGCTTCGTACCGCCGGATCGACATCGCAGCTGCCTTTGTGATCAGTGATCTGTTGACCGACGACCGATGGCACGCACAGTTCCACGACGCGATCCGCCCGCTTCGACAGCTCTACACCGCCACTCTCGACGCACTCACCGCTACCTAAGCCCGGGCTTCACCTCTGCCACGTGTATGGCGGCTATGCCCGCGCTGACGGACACCTGATCGATCGGCCAATCTGGTTGGGACGAAAGCAGGCGGTTGATGACCGTTCTCGAACCGGACTACGAGGCCGATCCCGAGCGGCGTCGCGCGTGGACCGCACCGCAAGATGTTCACGACATCGTTGCTGCGGAACTCGGTGGCCCCGCGCTTGATATCGCGTGCGGCGAGGGTCGCCTTGCTAAGCGGCTTCGGCCGAGCGTCGCCTGGATCGGCGTTGACTCATCGCGAAACCAGCTCGCGGAGTGTCCGTACCGCCCACTTGTTCGCGGCGACATGCGGGTGTTGCCGTTCCCCCGGGACTGCTTCGCCGAGGTGATGCACCTGTGGTGTCTGTACCACATCGCAAACCCGCTTGAGGCAATCGCTGAGGCGAAGCGCGTGTTACGACCGGGCGGCCGCTATTACGCCTGCACCTCCGCACGTGACAACGATCCCGAGATCATGCCCGAGGGGTATCCGCGTGGAACGTTCGACGCGGAGGAGGCGCTCGACCTTGTGCAGGAGGTCTTCACGGGTGCCGAGGCGCAACGATGGGACGCACAGTTCTTCCCGCTCGAAACGCGCGAGGACGTTCGGAACTACTGCCGGCACAACTACATCCCGGCAGAGCGGGCCGAAACTGCGGTACTTCCGCTCAGGCTGACCAAGCGCGGTGTCCTCGTTCGTGCGACGAAGTCGAGGTAACGCATCGAGAAGGACGCCCCCGCCTTTCTCGCGCGGAACTGCCGGCAGTCGGCTCGCGGGTGAACGGGATCGGTCAGTATGGATTCAGTTCCGGCGTGGCCCAAAACGCCATGGAGTTGGACGGATGGTGGCTCCCGCCGATACGGCCGCTACAACGTTCTCGCTGTAGCCGATGTTGTCCGAGGTGCGGGCTGTATGACGTGCGCGCGATCACCGGAGGCGAGGCGGATCGAGTCGCGCAGCCTCATGCCCGCGCGTGACGCCAGTGCCGCGAACTCGTCGGTCGTCCGTTCGCGGCCGCCGGGCGTCAAGGCGAGCATCAGCAGGTCGGTCCGCAGCGCGATGCCGTCGACGGGACGTTGCCGGCGCTCGCCTTCGACGACGATCGCGCGTGCACCATCGACGCCGGACTCCCGGACGTTGTTCAGCAACGCGATGCAGCGCTCGTCGTTCCAGTCGTGCAGAACGTTGACAAACAGGTAGACGTCACAATCACCGGGTACGTGGTCGAACGCGTCTCCGCTCACGACTTCGAGTCGCTCGGATGCTTCGACCCGGTCGACAACTTCGGGGAGGTCGTACAGGACTCCGTGAAGATGCTCGTGCCGGTCGAGCAGCGCTCGGAGCACCGCTCCGGTTCCGCCGCCGACGTCGCACACCGTGCGCACGTCGGTCCAGTCGATCGCAGCCGCGAGAGCGAGTCCATGCAGCCGCGCACCGGCTGACATCGCGGCATCGAACGCCGCATGGCGGTCGGCGCGTTTCGAGTACCACTCGAAGAACGGCTCTCCGTTGGCGGCGGCGAAGGGATCGCCGTCGCTCGCGGCCACCGCCGTCGCAACTCGAGCGATCGCGGCGGCAACCTCGGGCCCGGTGGTGAAGTCGACCCACGCTCGCCACCCTCCCGGATGGTTCCGACGGAGGAATCGCATCATGGCCGTCGCGTGCACCCGGCCACGGCCGTCCATTCGCAGCCATCCGCGACCCACTGCATAGCGAACCAGACGCCCGAGGGTCGCGGCATCGATACCGACGCGAGTCGCGAGTTCGTCCACCTCGGTCGCGCCACGGAGCTTGTCGGGAACGTCCAACGAGCACAGCGCGCCGAGGGCTGCGTAGTCGAGCGCGCCGAGCAGCCCTTCGACGATCTGCACGGGTGGCGGGGCCATGCGCCGGTGCACAGCCGCGACGGCCGCTCGGAGCCTGTCGACCACTGGCACGAGTGCGGCCGGCGGTAGCACGGGGATTCCGACAACGTCCGCAACGCGCGGCGTTCCGCCCGGATTTCGGTTTCGCCTCATCGGTACAGCCTCGCGAGTGGTCGCGACCCTGCCAAGCGCCACCCTCGATTCGCCGCGCGTCGCGCCCACGCCGCGTCGTCTCAGGACGCGGCGGGCAACACGCGGGGAGGAGTTGATGAGCTTGGCCGTGCCGGCGTGGGGACGGCGTGTTTCGCCAGTTTCCGTGGTGCTCCTCGCCGCGGCAGTCGCCTGGGCTGCCGTCATCGTGCTCGCCGCCCGCATGGGATCAATGGCGAGCAGCATGGATATCGGTGTGCTGTCGTTTCTCGGCATCTGGCTGCTGATGATGACGGCGATGATGCTGCCCTCGGTCACACCCTTTGGC
>JBKPCL010000119.1:0-14620 GCA_046727335.1 Actinomycetota bacterium | reverse complement strand
CGACGCCGGAGTGCTCGTGGTCCACAGCGGGCTGAGCAGGCGGCTCGAGGCGAGCGAGTACGCGCAACGCCGGCGCGCGTGCGAGGATGCTGCCGCACGTCTTGGTGTCGCGATGCTGCGAGACGCGAGCGCGACGCAGGTTGCCGACCTTCCGATCGCGCGCCACGTCGTCACCGAGAACGAGCGCGTCCTTGCGTTCGTGGACGCGTTGCAGCGCGGCGATCTCGATGGCTGCGGCCGGCTCATGCTGGCAAGCCACGCGTCCTTGCGGGACGACTTTCGCGTCTCGACGCCGGAGCTCGACCTGCTCGTCGAGTTGGCCATGCGCAACGGCGCGCTGGGCGCCCGATTGACAGGTGCCGGCTTCGGCGGCTGCATCGTGGCCCTGACCGACGCGGCGGCGGGCGACGCGATCGCCGAGACGGTCGCCGCCGAGTACGTTGCCGCCACCGGTCTCGCGCCGACCGCGTTCCTCGTCCATGCGGTCGACGGCGCCGGACTCGTCGCATAGACGGAGGGCGCGGATGCCGACGATCTTCAGCCGCATCATCTCGGGCGAGCTGCCCGCTCGATTCGTGTGGAAGGACGACCAGGTCGTCGCCTTCCTGTCGATCGCGCCGATGATGCCTGGGCACACGCTTGTCGTGCCTCGCGACGAGGTGGATCACTGGATCGATCTCCCGGCGGACCTTGCTGCGCACATGTTCGTCGTCGCCCAACAGATCGGCCTCGCCCAACAACGCGAATGGAACCCGAGGCGCATCGGTCTCATGGTCGTGGGCGAGGAGGTGCCGCACACCCATCTCCACGTCGTGCCGATCAACGAGCCGGGTGAACTGTCGTTCGCGCACGTCGACCCGTCGCCGAATCCTGCCGAGCTCGACGACGCGGCGGCTCGCTTGCGCGCACAGCTACATGCGATGGGGTGCGCGTCCGTCAGCGATTGACGCGTCCGTACTGTTCGTCGACGGCACGCGCGAACTCAGGATGCACGCGAGTCAGGACGATTGTGGTGGCGGTCCCAGGTACTGGTCGCGCACCGACTGACGAACGGTCGCCGACAATGACCAACGCCGCGTAGAGCACGAGCGCGACAACGCCGATCGTCAAGGCGATGGCGCCGCCTCCGGTCACGGATGCAACGAAGCCGGCGAGTGCGACGAAGAGGAGGACCCATGACGCACGCTGCGACGCGCGAATGCGGCGCGCCCGCCGAGCGTCCATCGGGAGGATCCCATGAACGCGTGGCGCGAACGGCGTCCACGCGTGTCCGCCTGGTCGCAGCGTGACACCGACGGGATTGGCGCACGGCCCACCGCTCTTGACGCACACCGCGGGAAGGTCGCCGCGCTCGAGATCGTCGACCAGCACTTCGACGCGTGCCATCGCGGGGAGGCTACCGACGCGGCACTACCGAGCTGCCGGGAGCGCGGAACGCAAACGCGCGGCCGCCGCGGGCGTTCGTATCCCCCACCAGAAAAGATCACGTCCGTCGATGAAGACGACGGGCACGCCCGGGACGCCGGCTGCGACCTCGCGCGCGTGCCGCGGCCCGAATTCGTAGGGCTCGCTCGGCAGCAGGATGAGGTTGGGCGCCCGCGCCGCAACCTCGTCGAGCGTTACTTCCGGATAGCGCACCAGCGAATCCGAGAAGACGTTGTCGACGCCGAGCAGATCGAGCAGTGACGCGCCGTAGGTATCACTCGCCAGCGACATCCAGGGTCGGCGCCACACGGCAATGAACGCGTCGTACCAGTGCGGCGTCAACATCGAGGCGAGCCAGTCGTCCCATTCATCCACGCCGAACGGCTCGGGAACCGCCACGTCGAGACGCGCGGTGAGCGCCCGCACCTCGCCGCCCACGTCATGCACCGATCGCGGCGACATCGAATGCAATTCCAACCCCGCGTCCGTCAATGCGCGCGCGTCCTCGACTCGGTTCTCCTCGTCGTTCATGACGACTAGGTCGGGCGCGAGCGCGACCACCGCGTCGATGTCGGGCCGCTTGGTGCCGCCGACGGTCTGGATGCCGTCGAGCTCGCAGTAACGCGTGCACGCGATCGGCGGCACGCCCAACGCGACGAGCGTTTCCGACGCGGACGGCACCAGCGAGACGACACGTGCAGCCGGCGGCATCACATGCGCTCGAGCAGCTGCGCCTTCTTCGCCTCGTACTCCTGCACGCTGATGAGACCTCGGTCGCGAAGCTCGGCGAGCTGCCGTATCTGGTCGGGGATATTCGGCACGGTCGGCGGCGCCGGCGCGGGCGCGCCCACGACGGGTACGCCTGTGGACCACGTCGCGCGCTTGCGCGCGTTGGCTTCCATCTGACGGTAGATCTCCTGCTGTACGCCGTCGGGATGCCACGTGTCCTCGAACGTCGACTGGCCGTCCTTGCCCGCGGACTCGATCTCGAGATCCCCGGCGCCGATGATTCGCTCCCAGATGCCCTGCCGGAAGTTGATGTTGTTGATGCGCTCCATCGGGATCTCGACACCGCGCTTCGACAGCACCCCGGTCCGGAAGACGACGCGGTCGCTCGTGACCACGAAGTGGGTGAAGTTCCAGTCGAGGTACTTGATCGCGAGCCACACCGCCCAGATCAGCGCCAGCACCGCCCACGGCCACAACGCGACCGTCTCCACCGTGCCGTGCAGCGTCCTCCAGATGACGATCAGCACCACGAACAGCACGATGCCGCTGACGATGTGCTTCCAGAAGAACCACCAGTGTGGCCGCAGGTCGAGCGCGAGCTCCTCCCCCGGGTTGAGGAGCCTCTTCGGATAGGGCACGCCGGAATGCTAGGGCCGGAAGCCGCGTTCAGGGGCGCACATCGTGCGCCAACCAGCGCGCCGACGACGCGAAATCAGCGGGATCATTTTCCGGATCGAGATCCTTGGCGATCAGGAAGCCGCGGGCGCGCTCCGCGAGTGGAAAACGATTCACCAACGCGTCATGAAGCGGACCGTGCGACGGCACCTGCAAGTGAGCCAGCTCGTGCACGAGCACGTAGTCGAGCACCCACGACTGAAACGCCGCGAGCCGAGTCGACACTCGAATGGTGCCGTCCTCGACGGTGCACGAACCCCAACGTTGCAACTGCTGGCCCGACCAACGAACCACGCGCGGACGCGGCAAGCCGTACTCGCAGGCAAGTCTGCGCGCACGTGCGAGCAGGTCGATCGACGCGGGATCGACGCGACGCCGCATTCGCTCGGCCAATTCGGCCGCGGCCTCCTCCGCTTCTTCGCGCGACATCCATCTCGGGAACGAGACGCGCAGCCGGTCGCCGACGAGCACGGCTTCGACGTGCTTGCGACGACGCGTGCCCCGGACCAACTCGATCTCCATCACTCCATCTATACCGCCTCGGTGTGACTCCTACGCGCCGCCTGCGGACGGCCTTCGTGCAGCGGTTCCGAGATCGTTGCGGTGGCAAGCATCGCGTCCGTCGAGGTCCGCCACGCTTCTCATCGGCGGCGCGGACAAAGCGCTTGACGGCGCGCATGCGTGGTCGTACATTCGCTTCTGCCGGTTCGCCGATGCGTCGGACTCCGGTCACGGACCACCCGGTTCGGATCGGAACGGACACACGAGCAGCCGGTCGTACACCGGTCTTCGGAGCGGAGTACGAGAGCCGAGAGCGTGGTTGCCGGAATACCCGCGAGGGAGAACCGGAAGCACGGTGTCGGCCAAGGGAAGAGGCCCCGAGAAGATCGGAGCTGCGACGCAGCGAAGACTACTCGGGGCCTTCCCGCGTCCCGACGAGCAGCGTTGCGTCGATCTGTCGCGAGAGAGTGGCGCAGGTGCCGAGTACGGTCGCTCGCGTGCGGGACCAGCTCCTCGACGACCTCGACGCGCGCCAGCGCCTCGCGGTGACGGCCGCCGACGCGCCGCTGGCGATCCTCGCGCCCGCCGGCTCCGGCAAGACACGTGTCCTGACCCGTCGCATCGCCTACCGCGTACGCGAATGCAGCGCCGACGCGCGGCATGTACTCGCGGTGACGTTCACGCGGAAGGCGGCCGGCGAGCTTGTCGATCGAATCGCCCGGCTCCCCATCGACGATCCCGATCAGGAGTCGAGCCGGCTCACGGCGGGCACGTTTCACGCGCTCGCCCTCGCGCAACTTCGCCGCCGGGCCGCCGACCAGGGGCGGGAAGTGCCACGGGTGCTCGGCAGCAAGACCCGCCTGGTCGCCGAACTCCTCGACAGGAAAGGCCCCGCGGGCGTCGCGCTCGCCGGTGAGCTGGCGGCTGAAGTCGAGTGGGCAAAGGCACGCTTGGTGCCTCCCGAGCACTTCGTCGCCGCCGCGCACGCCGCGAACCGGCGCGTGCCGCGGTCGGCTGCCGAGATTGCCGGTCTGTACGAGCGGTATGAGCGCGAGAAGCGCAAGCGCAACCTCCTCGACTTCGACGACTTGCTCGCGCGAACCGCGGAGGCGCTCGAGCGTGATCCCGAATTTGCTGCAGCCCAGCAGTGGCGCTTTCGCCACCTGTTCGTCGACGAGTTCCAGGACGCGACGCCGCTGCAGCTGCGTCTGCTGCGCGCGTGGTTGGGAGAGCGCCCAGACCTGTGCGTCGTCGGCGACCCGGCGCAGGCGATCTATGGCTTCGCCGGCGCGGATCCCACGCCGCTCGCCGACTTCGCGAGCCACTTCCCCGGCGGGCGCAGCATCATGCTCGTGCACAATTTCCGCAGCGCCTCGCCCATCGTCGTGACATCAGAAGCGGCGCTCGGCGCGAACGCCGACGTCGTGCGCGATCCGCCGCGAGCGACCCGGGCGGCCGGCCTGCGGCCGACGATCACCGCCTACGACACCGACGTGATCGAGGCGTCAACTGTGGCGGACGCGTGCTGGCGCGCCTTCGCAGATGGAGTGCCCTGGTCGGAGATCGGGATCCTGTTTCGTACCAATGCCCAATCGGCGTTGTTCGAGCAGGCATGCGCGCGACGCGGCGTGCCGTTCCGCGCCGTCACCGAGACCGAGCGGTGGGTCGCTCGGCCCACCGTCCACCTGCTTGTCGGTCGACTTCGAGAGATGGAACGCGACGCGCCGGCGCGTGGCTTCGCCGAGCATCTCGCCGATCTCGCCGTCGACGCGTTCGACGAGGAATCGACGCGGGGACTCGACGCGGCGGAGCTGGAGGCGCATCGGAGCATGCTGCTCGAACTCGGGCGCGAATACCTCGCGTGTGAGCCCGGCCGAGGCAGTGCGGCGAGCTTCGTGGCATGGATCGACGTGGCGACCGCGGACGCGGTGCTGCCCGCGGCCGGGGTCGACTTGGTGACCTTCCATCGCGCCAAGGGCCTGGAGTGGCGTGTCGCCTTCGTCTGCGGTCTCGAACGGCGACTGGTGCCGATCTCGTGGGCAACCACTCCCGACTCCCGCGCAGAAGAGCGACGGTTGTTGCACGTTGCCCTCAGCCGGGCGAGCGACGAGCTGCGACTGTCGTGGGCGAGAACCCGAACGCTGCGGGGCCGGGCCGTGGCACGGGAGCCCTCGCCCTGGCTCGCTGATCTCGAACGGGTCGTGCACGACCTTCCCCGGAGTGAGATCGATCCGCGTACCGAGTTGGCAGCCGTGCGCGCGACGCTCGCCGGCGCGACGCCGCCGGCGCCGTCGTCGCGCCGGCGTCTGCACCGTTGACGCTTCCCAGCACGCGGGCGAGGATGGTGAGAAGTCTCCGGGCTCGCCGAGGAGGTGGTGATGAGCAACTCCACGCTGCCGCTGTTCCCCAGCGACGATGGATGGCCCTATCCAGATCTCACGAGCGCGCTCGACGCGGCCGACGACGCGCAGGACTTCGACGCGCTCGAGCTGCTCGGTCCGCACGCGTTCGACGCGTTGACACACTCGGAGCGCGACGCGCTGTTCCTCCACTTCGGCTTGTACGGACGCGACGCGCACTCGATGAAGACGCTGGGCCCGGCGCTGGGTTGCACGAAGTCCGAGGCGCGGCAATTGCTCGGATCCGCGATCGACAAACTGCGCGTGCAGTTCATGGCGGGCTGAACGCTCGCGAGCGAACGACGGCGCGGACGTCTCGCAGTAGCGTGACGCCGCCATGCACCGCTACGACGAGACGACCGCTCACATCGCCGAGGCCGTGTTCGCATACATGGACGAGCGCTTGCGCCTCGAGCCGGTTCCGCTCGATCGCACCGTCAGCCCCCACGACCTCGCGACGAGAGCTCCCTCACTGCTCGGGCCGGACGGCAA
Organism: Actinomycetota bacterium; assembly: GCA_046727335.1. Classification (GTDB taxonomy): domain Bacteria; phylum Actinomycetota; class Acidimicrobiia; order IMCC26256; family PALSA-610; genus JBKPCL01. The sequence goes on along the minus strand of JBKPCL010000119.1, from coordinate 8,399 downwards.
TGATCCCGAGCTGGTTCTGAAACTCTTCGCCGAAGTCCTCGCGCCCGCGATCATCTCGTGTGACAGCCCGCGGTTTCTCGCGTTCATCCCTGCGGCACCGACCAAGGCGTCGTTGTTGTTCGACATGGTCGTGTCGTGCGCGTCGCTGTCGGGGATCTCGTGGCTCGAGGCCGCGGGCGCGATCCATGCCGAGAACCAGGCGCTGCGCTTCCTCGCCGACGTCGCGGGACTGCCGTCATCGGCGGGCGGCGTGTTCGTCCAGGGAGGATCGGCGGCGAACCTGTCCGCACTCGCGGTCGCGCGGGACACGGCGCGCCGGCGCCGACCTGATCGAGCCGGCCGAATTCGGATGGCGGTGAGCAGCGAGACACATTCGTCGGTCACGAACACGATGCGCTTCCTCGACGTCGACCCGCTGTACGTCCCGACGACCGATCATCACATGACCGGCGCGGCACTCAGCGCGACGTTGGAAGCCGATTCCGATCCGGAGTCGGTGTGCGCGGTTATCGCGACCGCGGGCACGACCAACGCGGGTCTCGTCGACGACCTCGCGGGACTCGCGGAAGTCTGCGAGCGACGAGATCTGTGGTTCCACGTCGACGCGGCCTACGGCGGGGCGGCGCTGCTCGCGCCGAGTGCGCGGTCTCGTTTCGACGGCGTGGAGCGGGCCGATTCACTCGTGATCGATCCGCACAAGTGGCTCTTCGCACCATTCGACTGCGCGGCGCTCCTCTACCGGGATCCGGTCCTCGCCCGATCGGTGCACACGCAAGATGCGTCGTATCTCGATGTGATCCACGACGATCCGGAGGAGTGGAACCCCTCCGACTATGCGTATCACCTGACTCGCCGGGCGCGCGGCCTGCCGTTGTGGTTCTCGCTCGCGGTCCACGGCGCCGATGCCTACCGTGACGCGATCGAGCGCGTGCTCGCGACCGCGCACGCCGCAGCCGATCGCATCCGCGCACACCCGCACCTCGAGCTCGCGATCGAGCCGGAGCTGTCGATCGTGCTCTTCAAGCGGGTGGGCTGGAGCGCGGCGGAGTACGACCGCTGGTCGGCGCGGCTGCTCGACGAGCAGATCGCTTTCGTGACCCCGTCGCGCTGGCAGGGCGAGCCGGTGGCGAGATTGGCCTTCCTCCACCCCGACACGACGGTCGACATCGTCGACGAGATCCTCGCCACGACGGCCTAACACGCGCTCCATAGGCCGCGATTCGCGGCGCGGGCGTCCAGTTCGGCTCGAAGCAGAGCGCTCGCGTGCGAGCCGTTCGGTGGGATGACGAGGAAGCGCGCGTATCCCATCCGCAGGAGCTCGTCGTCGTAGCGGGCGCCGTCGACATAGACGTACGCGAGGAGGCGGCCGTACTTGTCGCGCGCTTCGACGTCGCGTTCGAGCGTCACCACGCGACCGGCCAGGCGGCGATGCGTGTAGTTGCTCGCCTCGGGGCCGAAGCACTGCACCGGCTTGCGCGGATCCTTGGTCTCCGGCGTGTCGGCACCCAGGATTCGCACCGTCTCGAGGGCGCCGCTGTGCACGCGCACGACGATGGTGTCGCCGTCGACCGTCTTCACGACTGTCGCGCGAAATTTCGCCGGACTCCTGCCACCGACGAACCATCCCCACCCGATGCTCCCGAGCAGGGCGGCCACGAGAAGGCCACGAGTCACGGCTCGGGAACGAGCCATGCGGTGACCGTAGCAAGACGGTGCGACACCAACGTGACCGAACCGCGATCGCGCACACCACCCCGACTAGGGTGAATCGATCATGCGCACGTTTCGCGTGCTTCGCGTGCTGCTCCCGTTCGTCGTCGCGCTCATCGTCGTCGCGGTGTTGGTGCTGGTGTTCACGGCGCGACCGAACTTGCAGCACGCGAAAACTCAAGTGAAGCAGCAGTGGACGCCGCTCGAGCGTGCGCTGACGGTGCGCTACTTCGTGCTGGCCACGGCGAACGCGTCCGTCCACAACACGCCCGGTCCTGTGCACCAGCTCGTCGGCCCGGTCGATGCCGCGTTGGGTCGATGGAGCACGATGCAGCGGACGAAGGCCGGCATCGGGTCGAAGGTCGAGGCGGCGAACTCGCTCGAGGCGCTCGGTCGCCGGCTGATGGCAGCTGCCCGCCGTTCACCGCGTGTCCAAGAGGCCGCCAGGACCAAGATCGACGCCTACGCGGCAGCCGCAGTGCCCTCGGGGGCAACCGCGTTCGACCGCGCGGTCAGGAACTACCAACGACAACGAACGGGCCCGGCGCGGCGGACGCTCGCCGCTCTGCTCGGCTATGACGAAATCGTCGCGTACGACGCGACCGGGTCCACGTAGCTGTCACACCCCATCGTTAGGGTCGACGCATGTTCATCGGCGTGGTGCTCGGACTTGCCGCCCTCGTGCTCGGCCTCGTCGCCGGCGCTGCGATCGTCATGTCCGTCGTCGGTCGCCGCCCGAGCGACGACCCGGTCACCCGACTGCTCGACGCGAACCGCGCGCTCCTGGAACAAGAACGGCATCGCGCCGGATCGGAGCTGGACGGCAAGAAGGCGCTCATCGACCAAGAACTCAGGACGATGTCGGCCGAGCTCGGGAAGGTCAACGAGCTGGTACGGGCGTTGGAAACCGATCGGCGCAAGTCGTTCGGTGCGCTCGCAAACGAGCTGCAACGCCAACACGAGGGTCTCAACGCGTTGACGGAGAACACGCGCCAACTGCGCGAGACGCTCGCGAGCTCCAAGGCGCGCGGCCAGTGGGGGGAACGCATGGCCGAAGACGTCCTGCAACTGGCCGGATTCCTCGAGGGCGTCAACTATCGCAAGCAGCTCACGCTCGAGGGCGCGGGACGTCCCGACTACACGTTCTTGCTGCCGAACGGGCTCGTCCTGCACATGGATGTCAAGTTCCCGCTCGACAACTACGTCCGCTACATCGAAGCAACGTCAGACGCCGAGCGTGCGAGGTTCCGCGATCAGTTCCTCCGTGACGTGCGCGAGCGGGTGCGTGAGCTGACGACGCGGAACTATCTCGACGCGGTCGACGAGACCGTCGACTGCCTGCTGCTCTTCATCCCGAACGAAGCCGTGTACACGTTCGTGCAGGAGCAGGACCGATCCGTGCTCGACGACGCGCTCCGGCACAAGATCGTGCTCTGCTCGCCGCTGACGCTGTACGCAGTCCTGGCCGTGATCCGGCAGGCGGTGGACAACTTCCGGCTCGAGCGGACGTCGAACGAGATCCTTGCTCTGCTCGGCGAGTTCTCCCGGCAGTGGGAGAAGTACGCGGCGCAGCTCGACAAGGTGCAGGTGCGCTTCGAGCAGGTTGCGAAGGAATACGCCGCCTTGATGACGACCCGTCACCGCGCGCTGCAGCGACCGCTCGACAAGATCGACTCGCTCCGGCGCGACGAACAGGCGCTGGTCGACACGCCGATCCCGCCCCTGTCATTGGAGAGCGGCGCCTGACCGGCCGGTAGCGTCCGCCCGCATGACGACCACGGTGACGGTTCTCGGCGGGGGCCAGCTCGGGCGCATGCTCGCCCTGGCCGGGATCCCGCTTGGTCTGTCGTTTCGCTTCCTCGATCCGAATGATCCGGCACCCGCGGCCGAGGTGGGGTCGGTGGTCGTCGGCGCGCTCGACGATGTCGCAAGCGCGACGCGCGCGGCCGAGGAAGCGAGCGTCGTCACGTACGAGTGGGAAGGCGTGCCCGCGAGCACCGCGCACGCGCTCGAGCACCTGTGCCCGGTGCTGCCGCCACCGCGTGCGTTGGAGGTAGCGCAGGACCGCCTCGTCGAAAAGCAGCGGTTCGAGTCGCTCGGCATCGGGACGGCCGCGTTCCGCGCCGTGCACGATCTCGACTCGCTGCACGAGGCGGTGGACGTGATCGGCCTGCCTGCGCTCGTCAAGACCCGCCGCGGCGGGTACGACGGCAAAGGGCAAGCCATGCTGCGCGACGCTCTCGACGTCGACGCCGCGTGGGAGATGCTCGGCGACCAGCCGTTGATCCTGGAAGCGTTCGTTGCGTTCAAGCGTGAGCTGTCGATCGTCGGCGTGCGCGGCCGCGACGGCACAACCGCCTGCTGGCCGGTCGTCGAGAACCAACACGCCGACGGCATCCTGCGCGTGACGCGCACGCCCGCGCCCGGCTGGCACGAGGAGCTGCAGACGCAGGCCGAAGCATGCCTGAGGCCGTTGTTCGACTCGCTCGACTACGTGGGCGTGGGCTGTGTCGAGCTGTTCGACGTCGACGGTGAGCTTCTGGCCAACGAGATGGCACCGCGTGTCCACAACAGCGGCCACTGGACGATCGAAGGCGCGGAGACGAGTCAGTTCGAGAACCATCTCCGCGCGGTGCTCGGATGGCCGCTCGGGCCGACCAGGATCCGCGAACCGAGCACGATGGTGAACTGCATCGGCGTGATGCCCGACCGCGCCGACGTGCTACGCATTCCGGGCGCCCACCTGCACGACTACGGCAAGTCGCCGCGACCGGATCGCAAGTTGGGCCACGTCACCGTGACCGCAGTCGATGTCATCACACTCGAGGCGCGCGTCGATCAGGTGCTCGCGGTGATCAACGGCTGATCAGGCAATGGCGCCGGCGTCGCGCAGCTTTGCGATCTGGTCGTCGGCAACGCCCCAGGCGCGCAACGCTTCGTCAGTGTGTTGACCGGGCCACGGCGCGTCCCGCTGGATCTCGGCTGTCGTTCGCGAAAAGCGCGGCGCGGGAGCGGGCTGTAACACGCCACCGCGGTCGATGATCGTGGCGCGGGCCTGGATGTGTTGGTCCTTCGCGGCTTCGCTCATCGTCAACACGGGCGCGTAGCACGCGTCGCTTCCGCGGAGCACCGCGTCCCATTCGTCGCGCGTCTTCATCTTGAACAGCTCGGTGAAGCGTGTGCGCAACTGGTCCCATCCGTTGCGATCCATCTGCACGGGGAGGTCTTCGCCTTCGAGGCCCAAGCGTCGGATCAGCTCGGCGTAGAACTGCGGTTCCAGCGATCCGAGCGAGATGAACTTGCCGTCGGCCGTCTCGTACGTGTCGTAGAACGGTGCGCCGGTGTCGAGCACGTTCTCCCCGAGCTCTTCTTGCCACGCGCCGATCTTGATGAGACCCCACATCATCGTCATGAGGACGGCCGAGCCGTCGACCATTGCCACATCGATGACTTGGCCCTTGCCCGACCTCTGGGCCTCGAGGATTCCGCACACGACACCGAACGCCATGAACATGCCGCCACCACCGAAGTCGCCGACCAGGTTGATCGGCGGCGTCGGCTTCCCGCCGGCGCGACCGAAGTGCGCCAGCGCGCCGGCGAGCGCGATGTAGTTGATGTCGTGGCCGGCGGCTTGTGCCATCGGTCCTTCTTGACCCCATCCCGTCATGCGCCCGTAGACGAGCCGCGGATTGCGAGCAAGGCAGACGTCGGGGCCCAATCCGAGTCGTTCGGTGACGCCGGGCCGGTAGCCCTCCACGAGCGCGTCGGCGTGTTCGATGAGTGAGAGCACCAGCTCGACGCCGTCAGGATGCTTCAAGTCCACGCCGATCGAGCGACGGCCGCGATACAGCGGCTCGAGATTGGGCTTGTCGAACATCGCGGCGTTGACCTGCTGACTGCGGTCGATCCGGAGAATGTCGGCGCCCATGTCGGAGAGCAGCATGCCTGCGAACGGGCCCGGCCCGATCCCCGCGAGCTCGACGATCTTGACGCCTTCCAACGGTCCCACTGACAGCTCCCTCGTGTTCGACGACCGGCGTGCGACAGCCCGAGCACGATACGTGCCGGCCTTCGATGCAGTCAGTTCGGGAGGCGCGCTCAGAACGCGAGCTTCAGGCCCGGCCTCGGCCACTGTGTCGACAACAATCGGCCCGTCCCGGACGCGGTGATGTACGCGGTGCGCAGATCGTCGCCACCGAAGCACACGTTCGTCGTCATCGGGTCGCCGGTGATCACTTGGTCGAGCACCTCGCCCTCGGGCGAGATGACCGTGAGCGCGGCCGTCACTAGCGTGGCCACGACGACGTTGCCGTCGCCGTCCACACCCAGCGAGTCGAACAGCTGCATGCCGGGCAAGCCGCACAGGAGCACACCGCCGTTCAGCGACCCGGGCACCGGATCGATCTCGCCCGGCGCCGAAATGTTCCACGCATACACGCGTCCCGTGTGCGTCTCCGCCGCGTACAGCCGCGAGCCGTCGGGCGACAGGCCGATGCCGTTCGGGGATTCGACAGGAAAGACCACTTCACGAATCGAGGACCCGTCCGGCTGGGCATAGAAGATGCCTCCGAGGTGGTGCACGCGTCCTTCGTTGCGCCCGTGGTCTGTGAACCAGAAGCCGCCCTCGGTGTCGAACACGATGTCGTTGGGACCGATCAAGCGATTGCCGTCGCACTCGGTGTAGAGCACTTTCACTTCGCCCGAGTCGAGATCGACGCGTTCGATGCGGCCGTACGTGTAGCTGGGTCCGATCGCGGTGCCGGGCACCGCAAAGCCCATGAGGTCGTGGAACTCCCAGCCTCCGCTGTTGCACACGTATCCAGCACCATCAGGTCCGATCGCGAGCCCGTTCGGACTCCCGCCCGGCTCGGAGACGGTCTCTTGACGACCGTCGGGATGCACACGCGTGATGCATCCGCCGCCGAGCTGGACGACGAGCACGGTGCCGTCGGGCATGGCGACCGGCCCTTCGGGAAATCGCAGGCCGGACGTGATCTCGGTCATGGGCAGTTCGGTCATGGCCGTGAGCAGAGCATCCGGTTGACGGCGCGGTCAAGGATGCGGTCGGATGCCGCCATGCGTCTTCGCCTGGACCCGCACGACGAGTACACGCATGCACTCGAGGCGGCGTCGAACTTCAACGAGTCGATGTACTTCAACGTGTACGACCCGGCCGCCCGCGTCGGAGGCTTCCTCCGGCTCGGCAATCGCGCCAATGAGGGCTACGCCGAGTTGACGACCTGCGTGTATCTCCCTGACGGCCGCGTCGCGTTCATGTTCAACCGCCCGCAGATCTTCGACAACGACGCGTTCGACGCCGGCGGAATGCGCTTCGACGTCGTGACACCGTTCGAGGAGTTGCGCACCCGGTACCAGGGCAAGGTGGCCTTGCTCGACGAGCCGCTGCAGATGGCGAATCCCCGTCAGGCCTTCACCGAGAACCCGTGGGTCGACGCCACCATCGATCTGACCCAGCGCGGAGTGTCACCGATGTACGGCGGCGAGCCTGTGAACGACGACGGCTCACCGATCGGCGAAGACCACTCCAGGGGTTTCGCGCGCGGCCACTACGAACAACACATGGCGGTCTCGGGCGCGATCCGCGTCGGTGGCGACGAGTGGCACGTCGACGGCTTCGGTCTGCGCGACCACTCGTGGGGTCCGCGCTACTGGCAAGCGCCGTGGTGGTACCGGTGGCTGACGGCGAACTTCGACAAGGACTTCGGCTTCGTCGTCTCGATCGTTGCCTCACGTGACGGCGGACGCCGCGTCGGCGGGATGATGCTCCGTGACGGCGTGTACGAGCACATCCGCGACGCGACCATCGGGACCGAATGGACCGGCGCCGACGTGTACCACGCCCAACTTCGCGCCACCGCGATCACGAACAACGATCGCTACGAGATCACCGGGCGCGTCCTCAACCTCATCCCGTTGCGCAATCGGCGGACCGCGCCCGACGGCGAGCAGCTGGTGACGCGCATCTCCGAAGGCCTTACGGAATGGTCGTGCAACGGCCGCCTCGGCTACGGGCTGTCCGAGTATCTCGATCAGATGATCGACGGCCGGCCCGTCGGCGCGTCGGAGGAGACGAAGGCGGAGCCGACCGGAGGAGAGGCGAAGCCGAGAGTCGACCAGTGAAGGAAGAAGCCGGAAGCTAGAGCAGCAGCGGACGCGCGGCGGTCGCCAGCGGCTCGTTCGCCGTGCGGTGGTCGACGAGCTGCGCCACCGACACCATGGCGATGCGGTGTTCTTGCGCGAAGAGCTCGAGGTAGGGAAGACGCGCCGGCGAACCGTCGTCGTGCAACACCTCGCAGATCACCGCGACCGGCGCGCAGCCCGCGAGCCGGGCGAGGTCCACGGCGGCCTCGGTATGACCGCGACGTTCCAGTACGCCGCCTTCGCGGGCACAGAGCGGGAAGACGTGACCCGGTCGGACGAAGTCGTCGGGACGTGAACTCGGGTCGAGGATGCGCCGGATCGTCAACGCGCGGTCGGCCGCGCCGATCCCGCTCCCGGCCGAATGATGGTCGACCGAGACGGTGAAGGCGGTGTCGCAGCCGGCGCGCCCGGGCGGGACCATCGGACCGATCTCCAAGGCCTCGAGTCGCGCCGATTCGCAGGGCATGCACACGAGGCCGCGCGCCCAGCGCAGCATGAAGTTGATGGCGTCCGCGGTGACCCATTCG
>JBKPCL010000118.1:0-13917 GCA_046727335.1 Actinomycetota bacterium | reverse complement strand
TACGGGCCGGCGCGCAACATGTGCAGCCCGGCTCGTGAATCGGAGAGTCCACGCGTGCTCCCGTGTCGATGTCGGTTCACCGACGACCGGCCGGTGAGCGCGCGCGACCAAGCACGAACCCCCTAGCGTCCTGCAGCACCGATCGACGCCCCGCAAGTCGCGGTGCGGCTCCGCTGAGCCGCACCGCGCCCGCCGAGAATCTAACAACGCGCGATGGGCGCGATGGGGGATCTCGCGGTGTTCACGCGCGTTCGCGCACCGAAAAGATCCGGCCGTGTCAGCGCGCAGTAGTGCATGTGCGTTAGGCGTGATGTACTTGCACGGTGCCGTATTACCGACGCGCCGGCGAGATCCCACGGAAACGCCACGCGCAATTCCGTCGCCCCGACGGCGCGTTGTACGCAGAGGAGTTGATGGGGGAGGAAGGCTTCAGCGGCGAGTCCGCGCTTCTCTACCATCGCAATCCGCCGACGGCCGTGGTGCGCGCGGAGTCCGTTGCCGCTGCAGCTGCGACGGCACTCGCACCGAACGCGCCGCTGCTCCCGCGTCATTTGCGCACGCACGATTTGCCCGTCGGTGGTGACGTCGTCATGGGCCGCCACTTGTTGCTCGCGAACGACGACCTGCGGATCTCGTACGTGACCGCGAATTCCTCCAGCGAGCTGTACCGCAACGCGCTGGGCGACGAGGTGCTGTACGTCGAGGACGGAACGGCACGTCTGGAGTCGGTGTACGGCGCGCTCGACGTGGGCGCGGGCGATTACGTCGTAGTTCCCGCCGGCACGACGCACCGGTGGATACCCTCCGACGGGAGCGTGCTACGCGCGCTCGTGCTGGAGGCACGGGGCCACATCGGACCGCCGTCGCGCTATCTGTCAGAGCGCGGCCAGTTCCTCGAGCATGCGCCGTACTCGGAGCGGGATCTCCGTGCTCCCGTTGAGCCGCTCGTCGCCGACTCGACCGCGGCGACAGTGCTCGTGCGGCACCGTGACGGCATGACTCGGTACACGTACGCCCATCACCCCTTCGACGTCGTCGGATGGGACGGCTGCATGTATCCGTATGCAATGTCGATCCACGACTTCGAGCCGATCGTGAAGCGCTTCCACGCGCCGCCGCCCGTCCACCAGACGTTCGAGGGGCCCCGCTTCGTCGTGTGCTCGTTCTGCCCGCGTCCGTTCGACTTCGATCCGGAAGCCATCGCGGTCCCGTACAACCACGCCAACGTGGACTCCGACGAAGTGTTGTTCTACGTCGGCGGTGACTTCATGAGCCGCAAGGGGTCAGGTATCGGATTGGGCTCGATCTCGCTGCATCCGAGCGGCTTCATCCACGGTCCGCAGCCCGGAAGTGTCGAAGCCGCCATCGGTCAGCCGGGAACCGACGAGTACGCGGTCATGATCGACACGTTCAGGCCGCTGTTCCTCGGTGACGCGGCGCGCACGATCGAGGACGAGAACTACGCCTGGACGTGGTCGAGCGCCGACAGTTCTCAGTGAGCGCGTCCACGTGACATGGATCGACGTGCCGACCGGCACGCGGTTCGGGATCGACAACCTTCCGTACGGCGTGTTCTCGCGCGCCGGACACAGCCCCCGTGTCGGTGTGGCCATCGGCGATCTGGTTCTCGATCTCGCGCCGGTCCTCGATGACGGCGCCTTCGCGCAGCCGGCGCTCAACCCGTTCATGGCACGCGGGCGGCCAGCCTGGCGCGAGACGCGTGCCCGAATCGTCGAGCTGCTGACGAACGCGACACATCGCCCGCGCGTGCAGCCCCACCTGGTCGACGCGAACGCCGTGACCTTGCACTGCCCGTTCGTCGTCGCCGACTACGTCGACTTCTATTCGTCGCTCGAACACGCCCGGAATCTCGGACAGATCCTGCGCCCGGAGTCCGAGCCGCTGCTGCCGAACTGGCGTCATCTGCCCGTCGCATACCACGGCCGCGCGGGAACGATCGTGCCGTCGGGGACGGCGATCACGCGCCCGTGTGGCCAGCGGCTCCTCGACGGTCGGGTGTCGTTCGGGCCGTCGAACCGGCTCGACATCGAGGCCGAAGTGGGGTTCGTCGTCGGTGAACCGTCGCGCCTCGGGGAGCCGGTGCCGACGTCGGCCTTCGCCGACCATGTGTTCGGCGTCGTGCTCGTCAACGATTGGAGTGCGCGCGATCTCCAAGCGTGGGAGTACCAGCCGCTCGGGCCGTTTCTCGGCAAGTCGTTCGCGACGTCGATCTCGAGCTGGGTCGTGCCCCTCGAAGCACTCGCGCCCGCGCGCGTCGAGGGGCCGCCACAGGACCCGGCGCCGTTGCCGTACCTGACGCGAGCCGAACACTGGGGCCTCGATCTGATGCTCGAGATCGAGCTGAACGGCGCGGTGATCTCTAACCCGCCCTTCGTGAAGCTCTATTGGACCCCCGACCAGCAGCTCGCGCACATGACGGCGAACGGCGCGAATGTGCGCACCGGCGATCTGTTCGCGTCCGGAACGGTGTCGGGAGACGTTCGTGACCAGCGAGGTTCGTTGATCGAGCTGACGTGGAACGGACGCGACCCCGTGCGGCTGGCCGACGGCAGCGAACGGTCGTTTCTCGAGGACGGTGACACGGTGACGGTGCGCGCCACCGCGCCGAGTGCTACCGGCGGACAGCTTGCGCTGGGGGACGTCAGGGGCACTGTGATACCGGCGCGCGGTGGCTCAGACGGCTGACGCAGGGTCGATGTCGACCTGCTCGTACGCGTCGACCATCTCGACGGCCATCGCGCCGCGTGCACCAACCTGAGTCCCGACGCGCGGGATCAGGAACGACAACAGCGTGCCGACCGCGACGACACCTGACGCGAACAGGAGCGCCGGGCGGGCGCCGTCGGCGACCGCCGAGCCCATCAGACGGTCGAGACCGTGCAGCCGCGCGCGGTCGCCGATGGTCCGAGGATCGAAGGCGACGCCCTTGGCGTGCAGCTGTGCGACTACCCGGCTCTTCGCCGCGTCCGACAACCCCGGAAACTTGCGGACCGCATCCACGGCATGCCGAATTGTTTGCACGTTGAGCAGCGACGCGAACGTCGCGATGCCGAGCGCGAGACCAACCTGCCGCACCGTGGCGTTCGAGCCGCTGGCCACGCCCGCCTTGTCGGGTTCGATGTCGGAGAGGATGACGTTCGTGAGCTGGGAGCTTGCGAACCCCACGCCGAGCCCGAACAGCACCGAGCCGGGCAAGATCTGGAGGAACGTCGGCTGCGACGTGATCGAGAACGCGACCGTCGCCAGGCCGATCGCCTCGAGTGCCAACCCGAGTCGCACGACGACGGTCGTGTCGATCACACGCGTCAGGCGTGCACCGATCGGCGCCCCGAGCGCGATCAGCACACCCATGGGAATCATCCATTCGCCGGTCTCCAGCGCCGACAGGCGGGCGCCGTCCTGCAGGAGCACCGGCAGCACGAACAGCAACCCGAACTGCCCCATGGCGAGCACCATCGTGGTGAGCAGGCCGTAGCGGAAGCCGAGGTGGCGCAGCTGACCGAACTCGAACAGTGGATCGGCGTGGGCGCGTTCCTTGGCGCGCTCGTACACGACGAAGGCCGCGAGCACGACCGCGGCGAAGGCGAACGCCAGCGGAACCGCCGACACGTGCCGCGATGCAGGCCACACGCTCGCGCCAGCGACGGTCAGGTCCTTGAGCGGCTTCCACCAGCCGTACGTACCGCCCTCGCTCAGCCCGAAGATCAAGGCGAACGACCCAGCCGCGATCATCACCGCGCCGGGGATGTCGATGCGCGGTCGACGCGTCGGGCGCTCGTCGGCACGCATGAACAACAGCGCGCCGGCGACGATCAAGGGCGCCACGATCACGTTGATGCGAAACGCCCAACGCCACGAGTAGTCGGTGGTGAGGAAGCCGCCGACGACGGGACCGAACGCGACTGCGGCGCCGGCGACCGCTCCCCACGCGGCGAACGCTTTGGCGCGCTCAGGCCCTCGAAACGTCGTCGAGAGGATCGAGAGGGTGGCGGGAATCATCATCGACGCGCCGATGCCTTCGATGAGCGCTTCGCCGAGGAACAGGGTCGGCACCGATGTCGACACGGACGCGAGCAACGAGCCCCCACCGAAGATCGCGGCGCCGATGATGAACAACCGCCGATGGCCGTACACGTCGCCGAGGCGTCCTCCGATGATCAGCAACGTCGCGAACGTCAGCGAGTAGCCGGTGATCACCCATTGCAGGCTCGGGAGGTCGGTGTGGAACTCGCGCAGGATCGCGGGGATCGCGACGTTGAGCACGGTGTTGTCGAGTACCGGTATGAGCACGCTGACGATCACGACCGCGGCCGCAAACCACCGGCGTGGATCCGCCTGCTCCTCGCTCGCGTACACCGGCGCGGTTCGGGTCATGAACCACGCATGATGTCAGACCGCGCGGTGAAGTCGGTTCGGCGAAGGTTTCGGCGGCGCCGAGATTTGGTAGCGCGTTCGCCAAGATCCGAGCACCGACAGCATGGCAACTCGGCCCCGCGGGCGAGGAGCGAGAGGTCGTTCGGCCCGCCGACACGGACGCCGGCGGGCCGAGCGGACGTCAAGCGTTCGTGGCCGCGCGCATGTTCGGCGCACTGCACGCGTTGGCGAGGCAAGGAACGCCGAGCATCGATTCCCACGCCGCGAGCGTGCCCGCGTAGCCGGCGCCCGAGAGGCTTTGCGCACCGGGCCGCGCCGTCGGTGCGACCCAGAGGTTGGGGACAGGATGGTCCTCGTCGTACCAGATGAGGACCGCGACGTTGCCGGCGCGGTATGCAGGGCTGTCGAGCACCGGTTGCACATGCGCGCGAGCCCAGTTGTCCACGACGGTGTTGCCACAGTCATGACCGTCGTTGCACCCGGTGGGCGTCACGAATGCGAACGCCGGCAGTGCGTCCGCACGGAATTCGCTGAACGGGCGGACTTGCGCGTTGCAGTACGACCGGTCGTCGTCTCCCCATATGTAGAGCGCGGGAATGTGCTTCGCCGCGTTGCCGCCGGCGCTGCAGGGCTTCGTCGCCCCCTCGACATAATTGATCGCGGTCTTCCCGACGCTGCGGAGTTGCCGGAAGATGTTGTCAGCCTGCGTGGAGCACTTCGCCGACGGCATGCAGTCGTTCACGACGCCGGGTTGGAACGCGCCGGTCACCTGGCCGACGTATTGGGTTGCGGAATTCTGCTTGGTGTTCGTCTCGGTCCAGTCGGTGAAGTACGAGCACTCGGTCCCGAGTCCGTGCAGGTAGGGCATCGCCGAACCGAATCCGACGCCGCCGACCTTGTTCCACGTCCGGTTCTCGAACGCGAACGCCACGACCGACGAGTAGGTGCGAGGTGGAGTGCCGCCGTTGCCGCAGACCGACGGTGCCGTAGGGATCGTGGTCGTTGTCGTTGTCGTTGTCGTTGTCGTTGTTTGGCGACTCGCCGCTCCCTTCGATGTCGACGAGCCGCACGCGGCCGTGATGAGCAGGAGGGCGACGATCGTGACGGCAGCCGTCCGGCACGCACCACGCACCCGCTCACACTACGAACAGCCGGGCGCCGAGGGACGGCGCCGCAAGGATGTGCTCAGATCCGCTCGAGCAGCTGCGACTTCTTCGCCGCAAACTCCTTCGAGGTCAGGATCCCCTTGTCACGTAAGACCGCGAGCTCCTGGAGTTGTTCGACGACGACTGCGAGCGGGTCCTTCTTGACCACGGGAGCCGGCGCCTTCGCGGGCTTGCTGGGCGTCAGAAGTTCCGGGTGCCGCACCCGTACGTAGTAGATCGACATCCCAATGCCGACGATTCCGACGCCGAGGACTGCGATCAGCAGCAGACCCAGCACGACAGCCATGAGGGAAGCATCGGCGTGGGAGGCGCCGACCTTGATCGGCCGCTGGCCGGGTTGGGCCGCTCCAGCGCTCCTGGCGGTGGTCGCGTTCGGGCTGCGCTTGGGTCCGCTGCTGGTCCACCGGCACCTGACCTTCGACGACGGCTGCTACGGCGTCTCGACGATCGACATGCGGCACGCCTTGTTGCCGTACCGCGACCTGTTCTCCTCGCAGGGACCGCTGCACTATCCGCTGCTCTACGCCGGTGACCTGTTGACGTTCCGTCCGCTCAACGGTCCCCGTGTCGTCCCAGTGCTTGCCGGCGTGGTCGCGACACTCGGCGTGTGGGCCGTCGCCCGCCGGCTCGGCAGTCCACCTCGAAGCGCGGTGATGGCGGGAATCCTCGTCGCCTCGTCGGGGTCGTTGCTGTGGGCGACGGGTCCGGTGAGCGGCGACGGACCCGCGGTCGCGTTCGCAGTGTGCGCGGTATGGGCCGCGGCGCGTTACCGCGACCGCCCCGCGAGCTGGTGCCCGCCGTTGGCGGGCGCGCTGTTCGGAGCGGGGCTCGCGGTCAAAGCGATCGTGTTCCCGTTCGCAGTTCCGATCGGCTGGCTGCTCTGGGGTCGGCGGCGCGTCGGCTCCTTGGCCGCGGCCGCGGCCGCGGCGATCGCCGTCTGGTTTGCCGCCGCGCTGCCGTGGGGGCTCACTCGCGTCTGGTCCCAGTCGATCGCGTTCCATTTCGACAAGCAGGCCAACGGATCCTCGCTCGAGCAGCTCGGAGAAGTCGCGGGGTGGCTGGCGCAGCGCGACATCCTGCTGTGCGGCGCGTTGCTGCTTGCGGCAGTGGCCGGGATCGTGCTTCCGCGGTGGCGACCGACGCGCGCGAGCGATCTCGACGTCATCGTCATCTCGGCTTGGGCCGTGTTGACCGTCCTCGTGCTCGTATTCGAACGGTTGTTGTTGCAGCTCCATCTCGCGGTGCTCGTGCCTCCCCTCGCGCTGCTGTTCGCACTTCGCCCGCCGCCGCTCCGCTGGCTCGCGATCTCGCTTGTCGCGCTGGTTCCGTTGCAGGCGCTGGAGATTTCGAGCGTGGTCTGGCCGAAGCCCTACCACGGCGCCGACGCGAAGCTCGTCAGCAGCCTGCGCGCGCTGCCGCGCGACGCACTCGTGATCAGCGATCTGCAGGGCTTCGTGTGGCAGTCCGGACATTCAACGCCGCGCATGCTGAACGACAATTCCACGTCGCGTATCGACCAACACCTCGTCACGACGTCGAAGGTCGCCGCCGGCGCGGCGTTGCCGGCGACGTGCGCGGTGGTCATCTGGTCATACCGCTTCGATACGCGCCTGCCCGGACTGCGCACGGCTCTCAGTCGGGAGGGATACAGCGCGCGTGTCTTCGCCCGCGGGAAAGAGCTCTGGACGAAGCGACGTTGCCGAGCGGACGGCTTGTAGCCGTCACGCTTGGGCCCCTGCGTGCCTAAGGTGCGCCCGTGCCCGCCGACGCTTCCAAGGATGTTGAGGTTGGGCGCCGTTACTTGATGCGGTTCGAGGAGGAGAGCCTCCGGCTCAGGCCTCTGTGGATCCGAATCATCATCGAGTTCCTCGGTACGGCGCTGCTCGTCGTGGTCGCCGCCGGCGGCGACGTGATCAACCGCTACGTCGGTGGTGAGCCGATTTCGCGAACGGCGGTTGTCATCGCACCGGGCGCCCTCGTCATGACGCTGATCTATGCGTGGGGCCCGCTGTCCGGTGTGCACATCAATCCCGCGGTCACGCTCGCCTTCGCGGGACGAGGAGTGTTCCGGATGGCGTGGGTGGCGCCGTACTGGCTCGCGCAGCTCTGCGGAGCCGTCGTGGGGGCGCTGTTCCTGCAGCTGATGTTCGGCCATGTGTCCGCCGGTGGCACATACCCGGTACAGAAGCCCGGCGGCGACTGGAAGTCATGCGTGATGGAGATACTGCTCACGACCATCCTCGTCACCGTCATCCTCAATACCGCAACGGGATATCGCAGCATCGGGCACTACGCGGCGCTGGCCGTTGGTTCCACAATCGCATTGCTCGGTCTCTTCGCGAGCCCGATCAGTGGTGCGTCGATGAATCCCGCTCGCTCCGTTGGCCCCGATCTGGTGGGGAACAACTTCGAGGGCTGGTGGGTGTACATCCTCGGACCTGCGATCGGTGCCGTGATCGCGGTGATGCTCATCGGGCTCGTTCGAGGCCGGCCGAGCCCAGAGGAACGCAAGACAGCCGAAGGCGACGCGCTGCCCCTGTGACCGACGACGTTGGCCGATCATGTTTGGACGTGGCGTGCACACTTTTGTGCACCGCACGTCCAAACCCGTTGTTCAGCAGTCTTCGATGATGGCTTCGACCGTCACGACGTCGCCGTGCAATGCCTGCGACAGTGCGAAGCACGCGAACTGACGCAGGTCGTTCGGGTCGTTGATGTCGATCATGAACGTCGCGGTGGCCCCACGTGCTTGCACGCGGACTTGTATCCCCGCGGTGTCGTTCATGTCGTTCCCCGTCTCGGCGCGGCCACGGAAGCGAGCGCGGCGTTCGGTGGGCGTGTCAACGGATGTGCTGATGGACGGTTTCACTGAGTCTCGCTCGCGTCGATGAGTGGAGGCGCGCACGCGCGCATGCTTTGTTTTGCAGGGCTGGGTTGCTCCCGTACCCCCCCGCGAGTACGGGAGCAACCGGAAGCGGCACGCGCGTCAGGGCGGGTTGACGCGGGCCGCCTCGAACGCAGGCACGACGCCGCTCGCCCAGCTCCGTGCGGCTGAGCATGGCGTCGGCTGCCTGCCGCGGTGCCGGACGGCAGCCGGGTCGTCGAGGAGGGCCAGCCGGCCGTGGGCGTGCCAGAGCCGGTCAAGCGACCGCCGTCACGGCACCGCGCAGAATCAGTGCATATTGCGGATGGCCGCGGCCGGTTCAATCCACACCGCGAGCATGAGCCCGCACGTCATGGCGAGAAAAGTGATGCGCTTAACCATCGGTGGCCTCCCCCTAGTCGATCCGCGGCGAGACTCCCGGTGGGTTGTCTCAGCGGTGTCTCAAGAGCGAGGCGGGTGCACAGAAGCTGGGGCTCATCGAGTTTGCCCACGTCAGGCGGTGCGAGAGCCGCGTGTCCGGACTCGCTTCCCGGTGCGCCGGATGGTGGCGAGGTCGCGTCGCACCGTCGAGCGGCTGACATCGAGGGCCTCAGCGAGGTCTTCGATCGTCGGCGCGGCGCCTTGCGCGTTCGCCTCGTCCAGCAACCGCATGGTCCGCTGCCTTCGGCGCGTCGCGCTGTCGGTGACTCGATGGTCCTCGGAGTTCTCCACCGTCCAAGTCACGTCAACGAACTCGTCCTCACGAAGTGGCCGGCCGGTCGGGGCCTCGAAGATCGGCAGGCGCACGGTGCGGCGAAGGGGTTGGGCACGGCTCCAATCCGCGGCGATCGCCGCGTGTTCGGGCACCCGTTCGATCGCGCGCCTGCGGTCTTCGTCCGGGAGTCCTCTCAGCGTTCGATCGAGCTCGTTGTGAGAGCGCTCGAGGGCCGCGGCCGCAGCCGCCGTTCGTCCCGTGGCCGCGGCCGCCAGGTGGCGTGCCCACCAGACGATGCGGCTCTCGGTCGGATCTTGTTCGAGGGCGCGCAGTGCCTCGGTAGTCGCGCTCCACGCGTCCGACGGCCGGCCGAGCTGCAGCAAGGCACGCGCGCGGCTGACTTGCAGTTGGGCGCCGAACGCGACCCCGCTGTCGCGGCTCAGCTCGAGCGCACGATCGAGCCGCGCCAGGCCTTCGTCCGCTCGCCCGGAAACGAGTTCGACACCCGCGAGTGAGCGCTGGAGTTGGACTTCGAGCCACGCGTCGGGTTCTTCGGTCAGCGCGCGCAGACCGGAGGCGAAGGTCTCCGACGCGCCATATACATCGCCGCGTCGCAACGCGATGCCGCCGAGCACGTCCATGCACTGGGCCTCGCCTTTGTGCTCGCCCACGGAACGGAACCAGTCGAGGGCTTGCCGAGCATCGCGTTCCGCTTGGTCGTCGTCACCGAGGACGATGTGCCGCACCGAGGCGGCGTTGACTCGAACCATCGCCTCGCCTCGGGCGTTGTGAAGCTCGCGGAACACGCGGCCGGCATCGTCGTAGTGCGCAAGCGCCTCCGACACGCGACCCTCGATGAACAGCAGATTGGCGAGATTGACGAGATGGCGGCCTTCCCCGTGCCGGTGTCCCATCGATCGGCATTGAGCGAGCGCCTCGCTGAGCGCGGCTTCGGCGCGGCGAGTGTTCCCTTGCTCGAGCGCGACGACGCCGAGCTCGCCCAGGGCCTCCGCTTCGGTCCGGCGGTCGCCGATCCCGGCCGCGAGCCTCCTCGCTCGACGAAGCTCACGCTGGGCGGCCGCGTACCGCTGAGCCTCCGCGAGCGTCTGCCCGAGCGCGCAGCGAACGTCGGCTTCCGCCTGAGGATCGTCGTGAATCATGTGCGCCGCGCGCTCGAGGTGCGGGACGGCGAGTGCAGCCCGTCCCGACCAGCGCAACGCGGTCGCGAGGACCGTCAGCGCCAGTACGTGCACACGTTCGTCGCCGGCGACGTCCGCCAGCGTGGCGGCTTCGCGCGCGGCGTTCTCTGCTTCGGCGAAGCGGTCGGTGTGCGCATACAGCCAGGCCCGACGACGCTCCACCTCGGCGCGCGCTGCCGGCTCCTGCGCGAGCTCGGCAAGACGATCGAGCACTGCCGACTGCTCATCGCGTCGTCCGAGCACATCAAGGCAGAGCTCGAGGTTCGCGAGGAGCAGGCAGTGGGCTTCAGGGGCGAGCTCAGCAGCCTCGGCGAGACCGGCGGCACGACCGAAGTGTTCAAGCGCGCTCGCGTACGCGTGAAGGCTGAGGGCGCGCTCTCCCGCCAGCGTGAGATACCGAACGGCCCGGTCCGGGGTGTTCGCCTCGGTGAAGTGATAGGCAAGCCGCTCGGCATCGGAGGGATGCGTCTGCTCGATGGCGGCCGCGAGCCGGCTATGGACGCTCCGACGGACGGCGGCGGGCATCTCACGCTCGACGACCCGCCGAATCTGCTCGTGGTAGAAGTCGAATCCTGCGTCGACGTCTCGGAGCAGGCCGCGAGCGAGGAGCTGCGCAAGTGCGTCGATCGTGAGAGTTCGCGGCGAGTCCACGGCGCGCGCGAGCGTCTCCTGATCGATCTCGACGCCGTTCGCTGCGACCGTTCGGAGCACCGCGAGCTGCTCGGCGGGAACGAGCTCCACACGACTCGCGATGACGCGTTCGACGTTCGCCGTGATCGGGAGCGCGCGAGCGTCGTCGTCAGCGCGACTCGGATCGAGCCGGCCCTGGTCGTGCAACGCCCGCAGCGTTTCCAAGGCAAACAGTGGATTGCCGCCGGTGTCTTCGAACAACCGAACCGCGAAGCCGCGCGCCACGTTCCCGACGCCGATGCTGCGATGCACGAGTTCGTTGAGATCGAACAAGGTGAAGGGTTCGACAACGATGCGTCCCAAACCGGACGCTCCGTCGACGAGCCTGAGGGTGTCCCAAACTTCGGCTCGGGCGCGCGACTCGTCCCGGCGGCTCGTGGCGACAACCAAGATTCGGTGCTCCACGAGATGCTCCGCGAGGTCGCTGAGAAGACCGAGCGTTTCGTGGTCGGCCCACTGCACGTCGTCGATCACGAGCATGGTCGGTGCAGACCGGGCGACCGCGAGCATCATCCGCACGACCGCCTCGCGCATCCGCTGCGACTCCTCGGCGGCTTTCAAGGGGCGGTGCAAGGCGCGGTTCACGCCGTGGTCTCCGAGCCAGTCCTCGAGTCGCGGATCCAGGCGAGCGATGCTGTGGAGCCAGATCGGCTCGAGCCGTTGTGACAGCTGCTCGGCGCGCAGTGGATTGAGCCATGGCGCGAGGGCGTCGAGGAGGGTGCCGTACGGACGCGACGAGCGAGCTTCGTGGCAGCTGCCCCAGAGCACTTCGAATCCGCGCCAGGCGGCGTCGCCGGCCGCTTCGTGCACGAGGCGGGTCTTGCCGACCCCAGGCTCGCCTTCGACGATGACGACGCCGCCTTGGCCGCGCATGGCGAGTTCGACGTGGTCGATCAAACGCGTCCGCTCCGCGCGCCGCCCGACGAACGGCGCCGTCTCACCGGCGCGGAACAGCGGAAGCGCGGCAGCGTCGCGGGCTCGTTCCGCTCCGGTCTCAGTCGAACGCACGATTCTCGCGTGCAGTTCCTGTGTTTCCGCCGACGGTTCCAGACCGAGCTCGTCGTCGAGCACGGCGCGACAGCGCTCGTATTGTTGCAGCGCATCGCTGGTGCGACCGAGAAGGAAGCAGAGCCGCATGACGGCTCGGTGCGCGTCTTCGCGGAGCGGGTCATGATTCGCCAGCCGTCGCGCGTACCCGAGGGCGGCTTGATGATCGCCCGTCGCCGTGAGGAGCTCGATGAGGAGCGTCAGCGCGTCGAGGTAGCGCTCGCCCAGCCGCTCCTGCTCGAAGGTGATCCAGTCGTCGTAGAAGCCGGCGAGGAAGTCTCCGGCGTACAGCTCGACCGCGGACTGCAGCACGCCGATTGCGAGAACGCGCGTCTCAGGCGCCATGTCCACCGGGCCGACCGCATCGAGCGTGACCTCGAATTCCTCGACGTCCAGCCAATACGGCGCCGAGCGGTTGATTGCGACTGTGTCACCGTGCGAGAGCAGGTACGGGCTCTCACCGAGCGCTTCAGAGAGCGCGTCCTGGATCTGCCAGAGTGCCTGACTCAGCCGGCGACGCGCCTTTCCCTCGGGGAGATCGGGCCAGAAGAGTCCGGCCAGGCGCGACCGCGTGTGATGGCGGTCCGCGTGCACGACGAGGTATGCGAACAGGGACCGGCCGGAGCGCGACGGGATCGGCGGAAGCGCTCGATGGCCCTGCTCCAGCAGGAAGCCGCCGAGGAGATGGATGCGCACCGGCTCCACCACGACCTGACTCTATGCGGAAGCGACGGGTGGGTCGCCAGCCTCTCCTTACTTCGATGCGTCTTGAATGGCGCGCCAGACGCGCTCGGCGGTGCACGGCATGTCGAGGTGCGTGACGCCAAACGGTTTGAGGGCGTCGACGACGGCGTTGTGAATGGCGGCCGTGGAACCGATCGTGCCTGATTCGCCGATGCCCTTGGCGCCGAGTGGGTTGCGTGGACTGTCGGTCTGGGTGTTCGACGTCTCGAAGCTGCACAGCTCGGCCGCCGATGGGATGGCGTAGTCCACCAAGGTTGCTGTGAGCGGGTTGCCGTCGTCGTCGTACTGCATCCACTCGTACAGCGCCTGGGCGGCGCCCTGAGCAATCCCGCCGTGCTGCTGACCGGCGACGAGCAAAGGATTCAGAATGCGCCCGCAGTCGTCGACCGCGATGTGGCGCAGCATCGTGACCTGGCCGGTCTCGGTGTCGACCTCGACGACCGACACGTGCGCGCCGAAGGGGAAGGTCGAGTCGGTTCCGTCGAAGTCGAGCTCGTGGCGCAGGGGCATCGGCTCGAGGTCTCGCGGCAACTTCGACGGGTCGCGCGACGCCGCGGCGAGCTCCGCCCATGAGAGACCGGCGGTCGGTACGCCTGCGACGTGCAGGCCGCCCTCACCGATGACGATGTCGTCAGCTGACGCCTCGAGCAGGTGGCCGGCGATCCGGCGAGCCCGCTCGAGGACTTCGTTCGACGCGATGTGAATCGCGCTGCCCGCAGTCTGGAGGGAACGGGAGCCCATGGTTCCCGCGCCGCGCGGAACGCGATCCGTGTCGGAGTTGACGAGTTTGATCTTCTCCATCGGGATCCCGAGCACGTCACTTGCGATCATGGCAAACGCAGTCTGGTGACCCTGCCCGTGCACGCTGGTTCCCGCGAACACGCTCGCGCTCCCGTCGTCGTCGATCTCGACCGCGCCGAACTCGACGTGCAGCCCAACCGGCGCGGTCACCTCGACGTAGGTAGAGATGCCGATGCCCAGCTGCTTGGTGTCCTTGTTGGCGCGTCGCCGCTCCTGCTCGGCACGCAGCTCGGCATACCCGCTTGCCTGCAACGCAGCATCGAGCGACTTCTCGTACGCGCCGGAGTCGTAGTGCGC
>JBKPCL010000117.1:0-6738 GCA_046727335.1 Actinomycetota bacterium | reverse complement strand
CCCGGTTCGCTCGACGCCGATCACACGCTGAACCGCAGCGGCAAGCTCATCCTCGACGAGTCCGACAGCTACGGCGTCGAGATGGCGCTGCAACTCGTCGACGCCGCGGGCGGTGGCGAAGTCACGCTGGTCTCGATGGCGCCGAACAACGAGGTGTCCGGTCTGCGCACTGCGCTCGCGATGGGCGCGGCCAAGGCGATCCTCGTTTCCGACCCCGCCCTCGAGGGTTCGGACGCGCTCGCCACCGCCAAGGTCCTCGCCAAGAGCGTCGAGCGCGCCGGCGGCATCGACCTCGTACTCACGGCGACGGAGTCCACCGACGGCTACACCGGCACCATCCCGGCACAGATCGCCGAGCTGCTCAACTGGCCGTCGATCACGTTCGCGAAGCACGTCGAGATCAGCGACGGCAAGGTCAAGGTACAGCGGCAGACCGAAGCCGGTTACGACATCGTCGAGGCGCCGCTTCCCGCGGTGGTGAGCGTGACCGCCGGCGTCGTCGAGCCGCGCTACCCGTCGTTCAAAGGGATCATGGCCGCCAAGAACAAGCCGGTCGACCAGGTGACCGCCGCCGATCTCGGGTTGGACGCCTCGCAGGTCGGGTGGTCGGGCGCGCGGCAGGAGATCACCAACGTCGCGCAGGCGCCTGCGCGCGAGGCGGGCGAGAAGTTCGAAGACGACGGCACGGGCGCCGAGAAGGTCGTTGCGTTCCTCGAGCAGCTCAAAGTCGTCTGAGGCCGGGAGATCGTCGACATGGCATTGAACAGGGTTTGGGTCTTCGCCGAAGCTGAGGACGACAAAGTCACGAGCGCGACGCTCGAGATGCTGACGAAGGCGCGCGAGCTCGCGTCGACGGTCGAGGCCGTCTACGCGGGGAGCAACGCAGAGGCGGTTGCGACCACCGCCGGCGCGTACGGCGCGACGAAGCTGTACGTCGTCGATCCCGGCGATGGTCTGCCCGGCCAGATTGCCGCGGCCGCGATCGCACAGCTCGCGTCCGAGCAGAACCCCGACGCGATTCTGTTCGCGCAGTCGTACGACGGTCGCGACGCCATCGCTCGGCTCTCCGCCAAACTCGACCGGCCGGTGTTGACCAACGGGATGTCGCTCGACAACGGCGGCGGGTTGACGTTCGGCACCGCGATCTTCGGCGGCGTGACACTTGTCGACGCGAAGTTCACCGGAGACGGACCCCAGCTGATCGCCATCCGGCCCAAGTCGTTCGCCGCGGAACCGGCCGGTGGAGGGCCGGCGGAAATCGTGAACGTGGGAACGGTGGACGCGGGCCGCGCCGCCGATGCCAAAGTGCTCGACCATCATGTCGAAGAGCAGCAGGGCCCGAAGCTCGAGGATGCGTCGATCGTGGTGTCGGGCGGCCGCGGCATCGGCGCCGCCGAGAACTACGGCCCGCTGGTCGAAGAGCTCGCCAAGCTGTTGAAGGGCGCATGGGGCGCGTCGCGGGCCATCGTCGACGCCGGCTGGGTTCCGTACGCGCTCCAGGTCGGCCAGACCGGCAAGACCGTCAAGCCCAAGGTCTACATCGCGCTCGGGATCTCGGGCGCGACGCAACACCTGGTCGGCATGAAGAACAGCGACAACATCATCGCCATCAACAAGGACAGCGAAGCGCCGATCTTCTCGGTTGCCGACCTCGGCATCGTCGGAGATGTCCACAAAGTCGTCCCCGCGCTCATCGAGGCGCTCAAGGCGAAGCAGTAGCGCCGAATGCCGGGTGCCAGATCTCTCCCTCGAGAAGGGTCTGAGCGTCACACCCTGCAGTGAGGTGCTCGAAGGAGTGCCGCGCGTCCCACATCGCCAGCGCCGAGTACACGGCATCGCGCGTGTCCTCGCTGTTGCGCACGGCTTTCTCGACGCGCGAGGGGAGGATGTCGGTTCGGGCCCGAGCCAGAAAAACGCGCGGGTAGATCTCGACGACGGTTCGGTGTCGCGGCGCGTCGAACGGCCACACCGCGTACCCCGCGTCGCGTAGCTCCGCGAGCAGCGGCATGCCGCGCAGAGCGCCAGTTCCGACTGCGCCTGCGCCCGCGATCTGAAACGTCGATTTCGCTCCGTGCCGTCGTTCCGTGTCACGGAGCAGGTCGACACCGGCCGGCCGTTGCTTGCCCTTCGGGCCGAAGAAGGGCGCGGGCGAACTCCTCAGCCACTCCTCGCCGTCGCGCGCGACGAGTTCCCACACGTCCGTTCCATCTCGCGCGCCGAGCAGCTGCCCGACCCAAGCCGGGAAGCCGAACGAGAAGTCGAATCCCACGACGACGTCGTCGGTCAGGTGGAGCAACTCGTCGAGGACGTCGCGCCGGGTGAGGTCGCACCAAAGCTCGACCCGGCCGTCGCGGTCGATCTGCGCGGCGCGGATGTGGTGAATCTGATCGAGCGAGTTGCGTCCCGACCAGTCGATCGCGATAACCGACGGCTCCACCATCGAGCAGAGGGTACGGTGCGCGCGTGACCGAGGACATCGTGCTCCAGGCGCGCGCGCTCGTGAAGGATTACCGGCGCGCGCGTGCGGTGGACGGTGTCGACATCGTGGTGCGGGCCGGCGAACGGGTCGCGCTGCTCGGTCCGAACGGTGCGGGCAAGACCACGACGCTGCTCATGATCCTCGGCGCCGTGGAACCTGACGCAGGTGACGTGACGATCTGTGGCCATGACCTTGCCCGTCACCGCAGCGTGGCTGCGCAACAGGTCGGGTTTGCGGCCGGGTACCTCCCCCTCGCCGAGCGGCTGCGGGTGTTGGAGTACCTCACGCTGTACGCGCAGCTCTACGGCATCGCCGATCCGCGGCGGCGGATCGACGCAGGATTGGAGCGTTTTCGCATCGCGCACCTGGCGCGAGCGATGGGGACAGAGCTCTCGTCCGGCCAGCGGACATTGATCGGCATCGTGCGGGCGACGCTCCATCGGCCACGGCTCCTCGTGCTGGACGAGCCGACGGCGTCACTCGATCCCGATGTCGCGCAACGCGTGAGAACGGGTCTGCTGGAGTTCGCTCGGGAGGACGGGACGGCGCTGCTGATGACCAGCCACGACATGAGCGACGTCGAACAGGTGTGTGAACGCGTTGTCTTCCTCGCGCACGGCCGCATCGTTGCCGACGGCCCGCCCGAGACCGTCGCCGCGGCATACGGCCGCGGCGGCCTCGAAGGCGTGTTCGTGCATCTCGCCGAGCGCCACGAAGCCACCGCCGCGCAACAGAGCGACCATCCATGAGCGAGCGGGACACATGAGCACGCATCCCGTTTGGCTTCGCATCCGTGCCATCGCGCGCCGGCACGCGTATGTGCTGGTGCGCAGCCCGCACCGGCTGTTCGACGTGACGCTCTGGCCACTCGTCGACGTGCTGCTGTTCGGCTCGCTCGCAACCTTCGTGAGCAATCCGAACGCGTCGGGGGGCGCCAAGGCCTCGGGATACCTGCTTGCGGGCATCGTGCTCTGGCACGTGATCTACCAATCGCAGATCGCACTGAGCACCGGTTTTCTCGAAGAGACTTGGACGAGAAACCTGCTGAACATCATGGTCACGCCTCTCCGCGAGGTCGAGTACGTCGCGGGAACCGCGTTGTTCGGCATGCTGAAGCTGGTCATGGGCGTCGGCGTGATGGTGCTCGGTGCGCTCGTGTTCTTCTCGTTTCACACGTGGGCGCTCGGCCTCGGGCTCGTGCCGATCGGTGCCGTGCTCCTTGTCGTCGGATGGGCGATCTCACTGTTCGTCATCGGGCTGGTGCTGCGCTTCGGGACCGGCGCCGAGGCACTCGCATGGGGCGTCATGTTCGTGCTCTTGCCGCTCTCCGGCGTCTTCTATCCGACGAGCGCGCTCCCGACGATCCTGCAGCCGATCGCGCTCGCGTTGCCGACGACGCACGCCTTCACCGCGCTGCGCACCATCGTCGACACGCACACGTCCGACTGGGCTCAGGTGGCCATCGCCGCGTTCGGCTCGCTTGTCCTGCTCGGCCTCTCGATGTGGTTCTTGACGACCATGCTCAAAACCTTCCGCAAGCGCGGCTACGTCACGCGGTACACGTGATCACTAGCCTGCGCGTATGAGCGATCTCGACACTGTGCGCCGGTTCGTCGGGCTCGATCACGGGCTCGCGGTCGTGTCGACATTGCGGGCCGATGGCACGATCCGATCCTCCGTGGTCAACGCCGGCGTTCTCGAGCATCCGCAGCGCGACAAGCACGTTGTCGCGTTCGTCGCGGCAGGCTCGGCGCAACGACTCCGCGATCTGCGAGCTCGTCCTCGCGCCACCGTCGTGTTCCGTGCCGGATGGCAGTGGTGCGCGGTGGAAGGGCCGGTCGAGTTCGCCGGCCCCGATGATCCTCTCGACGGGATCGACGCAGAGCGGCTCCGCGTCCTGCTGCGTGACATCTTCTCGGCCGCGGGAGGGACGCATGACAACTGGGACGAGTACGACCGCGTGATGGCGGCGGAGCGCCGGGTCGCCGTCCTCGTCGATCCCGAGCGGATCTACGGCAACGGCTGACCCGGCGCGAGACGCCGTGCTTCTCTACGCGGCCACGGGCGCGGCGCGGTTCCAGGAACGCTTCTCGCTGTACTGGTAGTTCGTGACCAGGCTCACTGCGAGAACGGCGAGACCGGCGACGATGTAGAACACCGCGAGTCCGGCGTCGCTGTCTCGGAAGTTCAACGCAAACGGCGC
Organism: Actinomycetota bacterium; assembly: GCA_046727335.1. Classification (GTDB taxonomy): domain Bacteria; phylum Actinomycetota; class Acidimicrobiia; order IMCC26256; family PALSA-610; genus JBKPCL01. The sequence continues at coordinate 2,056 of JBKPCL010000117.1, read as the reverse complement.
GACGATCAACAACGCCGCGGCGAGGTAGTCGCCGGCCGAGTGGACGGTAAACGGCAAGACCTTGGCAACGCCGAGCGGATAGCGGGTCAGCATGCTGACCAACAGCACGGTTGCGCCGACGACGATCCCCGTCCCGACCGCCCCGGCGGTACCGCCGACCGCAATCGCGACGACGATGAGGGTGAAGCCGACCGCATAGTCGGCGATGGCATGGAACCAAGCAGGCAGCAGACGCACGAGCGACACGACATCTCCTTTGTCACCATGGAACGGGTGTTCCTGAGTGTTCGGAGCCCGCGGCTTCGACGGATGCCATGACAGACTCCGGGACCGTGCAGCCCCTCGTCGACCGCGAGCGTCTCGGCGCGTGGATGGACCACGAGGGGTTGGAACCCGATGCGCCGCTCGAGGTCGAGCGCATCACGACCGGACACTCCAACGAGGTGTTCTGCATCACGCGTGGCGATCGCGTGTTTGTGCTGCGCCGGCCACCGCGCACACCGCTGTCACCGACTGCGCATGACATGGCGCGCGAGTTCCGGCTCTTGTGCGCCTTCACGTCGCCGAGCGGATGGCACGCGCACGAGCCGGTTCCGGTCCCGACACCGATCGCATGCTGTACCGACACCGACGTGATCGGCGCCGCGTTCTATCTCATGGAACCGGTCGACGGTGTCGTCGTCCGCGACCGCACGCCCGCGCCGCTGGCCGGCGACGTGCGCGCACCGCGCGCGTGCGCGGAGGCCCTCATCGACGCGCTGGCGGGAATCCACGCGTTCGATTGGCGCCGCGGCGGGCTCGACGGCTTCGGCCGTCCCGACGGTTACCTCGCCCGTCAGGTGCCGCGGTGGCTCGGCCAGCTCGAGCGTTACAAAACGCGACCGCTGCCTGAGGTTGATGAGGCAGGCAGGTGGTTGCAGACGCACACGCCCGAGATGCAGGAGCCCTCCGTCATCCACGGCGACTACAAGCTCGACAACGTGATGTTCGCCCCCCGCCTACCGGTGCAGCTCGTTGCCGTCGTCGATTGGGAGCAGTCGACGATCGGTGATCCCCTGGTCGATCTCGGCTGGGTCGTCGGATTGTGGAGCGAGCCCGGTGATCCGCCGTCGTTGGCAGCTGCATCGCCGTTCGCCAACGCCGTCGACGTCCCGACCCGTCATGACCTGGTCGACCGCTATGCGACGGCAACCGGCCGCGACCTTTCCCAGCTCTCCTTCTACTGCGTGCTGGGTTTGTTCAAGCTGGCGTGCGTCATGGAAGGCTCGTATGCGCGCTTTCGAGCCGGCACCAGCGACGACGCCTACTTCGCATCGCTGGAACAAGGCGTCCCCGCGCTCGCGCGCCGCGCGCTCGAGTTCGCTGCGTCCGCGTCGGTGTAGCGCGGTTAATCGTCGAGGTCGAAGAGCAGCGGCGCGTGGTCGGAAGGGCCCGTGCCCTTGCGAGCGTTGCGGTCGACCAGCGCCCACGAGACTCGCTCGGCGACGGGCCGCGTCGCCAGCGCGAGATCGATGCGCATGCCTCGGTGCTGATGGAAGTCGCCGGCGCGGTAGTCCCAGTACGTGTAGAGCCGATCGTCGTCGGGATACCTGAGACGGAAGACGTCGTGCAGTCCCCACTCCTCCAGACGCGCGACGGCGTCTCGCTCCGGCTTGGTCACGTGCGTCGACCCTTCGAAGGCTTTCGGATCCCAGACATCGCGGTCTTCCGGTGCGACGTTGAAGTCGCCGAGGAGGACGATCGGGTCGGTGGGGGCGTGTGACGCGGCGAGCCAATCGTGGAGGGTCTCCAGCCAATGCAGCTTGCGGTCGTAGAACTCGGTGCCGACGGCACGACCGTTCGGCACGTACACCGTGATGATCTGCACGTCTCCCGCGGTCGCAGTGAGGACGCGCGCGTCGCCTTCGTACGGATCGACGACCGCGTCGCCGAAGCCGTTCGACGGGTCGGCGAGCCCGACGCGCGACAGGATCGCGACCCCGTTCCACTGGCCCTGCCCGTGGTACACGGACTCGTAGCCAAGCGCCGAGAACGTGAGCGCGGGGAACGACTTGTC
>JBKPCL010000116.1:0-3952 GCA_046727335.1 Actinomycetota bacterium | reverse complement strand
TGCTTCGTCGTCGTGCCGCGCACGATGGAGTCGTCGACCACGACGAGACGCTTGCCCTTGATGTTCTCCCGCAACGGATTGAGCTTCACGCGCACGCCGGTGCCGCGCAGCTTTTGACTCGGCTGGATGAACGTGCGGCCGACGTACCGGTTCTTCACGAAGCCGTCGCCGTATGGAATTCCCGACGCCTGCGCGTAGCCCTGGGCCGCGGGCACGCCCGATTCGGGAACGGGCATGACCATGTCGGCGACCGCAGGCGCCTGGTGCGCGAGCTCCTGTCCCATGCGCTGGCGCGCGCTGTGGACGCTCTGGCCGTAGAGGTGGGTATCGGGGCGGGAGATGTAGACGAACTCGAAGAGGCACAGCTTCGGCTGCGGTTCCGCGAAGCGGATCGATCGCACGCCGGTCGCGTCGATCGCGACGAGCTCGCCCGGCTCGACGTCGCGGACGAAGTGGGCGCCGACGATGTCGAGCGCCGCCGTCTCGCTCGCGACGACCCAGCCATCTTCGGCGCGACCGAGCACGAGCGGTCGGAAGCCGTGGCGGTCGCGGACGGCGAAGACATGCGCTTCGTCCATGAGCACGAGCGAGAACGCGCCTTCGAGGCGGGGTAACACCTTCTGGAGCGCGTGCTCGAGGTCACGGCCGTCCGAGCGCGTTTCCTCGCCGTACTCGGCCGCGAGCAACTCGCCGATCAGCTCGCTGTCGGAGGTGAGGACGCCCGGCAGCATCCCGAGCTCGGCCGCGAGGTCGAGCGTGTTGGTGAGATTGCCGTTGTGGCCGAGCGTGAACCCGGCGTCGGCGACCGAGCGGTAGACCGGCTGGGCATTTCGCCACGTGGAGCTGCCCGTCGTTGAGTAGCGGACGTGGCCGATCGCCAGGTGGCCTTCGAGGGGCGCCAGCCGGCGTTCATCGAACACCTGGGTCACGAGGCCCATGTCCTTGACGACGGTGACGGTCTGACCGTCGCTCACTGCGATACCGGCCGACTCCTGCCCCCGGTGCTGCAGGGCATACAGACCCAGGTACGTCAGGTGCGCCACCGGTTGGCCGGAGGCGTACACGCCGAAGACGCCGCAGGCGTCGCGCGGACCGGAGAGTTCGCTGTCCAAGACGTCCAGTATCCCATGCCGAGTGCGTCGGACTCGTTTCAACGCCTAGCCGCGGCCAAGGCTTCCCATAGCCTGCCGGGCCGTGGGTCTGCCGGGCTGCTGTTTGTGGTTCACGGGATTGTCGGGCGCCGGCAAGAGCACGATCGCGGACATCGTGGCCGACGAGTTGCGGGTGCGAGGCCGGCGAGTCGAGCTCCTCGACGGCGACGAGGTCCGCGAGCACCTTTCGAAGGGCCTCGGCTTCTCGAAGGAAGACCGCGACACGAATATTCGGCGAATCGGCTTCGTGGCGTCGTTGCTGGCTCGCAACGGCGTCGTCGCGGTGACCGCCGCGATCTCTCCGTACCGCGCCGTCCGCGATGAGGTGCGGGGCTGGATCGACAACTTCGTGGAGATCCATGTCGCGACGTCGATCGAGGAGTGCGAGTCCCGCGACGTGAAGGGCCTGTATGCCCGCGCCCGGGCTGGTGAGATCCCGGAGTTCACCGGGGTGTCGGATCCGTACGAGGCGCCGCTCGCGCCGGAGATCCGTCTCGACACTTTCGGGCGTCGACCGAAGGAGTCGGCGGCCGAAGTCCTCGCCTGGCTCGAAGCCCACAACCTCGCCTGATCACGCCGTCTGATTGCGCGCAGAGCCCCCGTCCCGGGGGGTTCTGCGCGCAGGCAGTTTGCGTTAGTGGGCCATCAGGGACGGGAGAGCGTCGCGCCAGGCCGTCGCGGCGTCGGCGAGCGCGACGTCGAAGGCATCAATGGCCACGAGCCGGTCGCCGCGCGCCTCGCCGATGACTCGGACCGGCACACCGCCGGCCGCGGCGCGACCGCACACCTCCGCCGTACGGTCCCGATCGACCGCAACGACGACGACGGAGGCCGACTCGCCGAAGGAGGCTTCGGCGGGCGTGCAACCGTCGAAGTTCAGCTCGACCCGGAAACCGACTTCGCCCCGAATCGCCATCTCCGCGAGGGCAACCGCGAGACCGCCGTCGCTGACATCGTGCACGCCTCGCACCTCGCGCCCGGCGACCAGGTCGGCGACCAGCGCGTGCACGCGCTGGGCCGCTTCGAGATCGGCCACCGGTGGCCGGCCACCGTCGAAACCGTGCAACGCCGCCCACTCGGAGCCGCCCAACTCGGCGCGCGGCGTACCCAGCACGACGATGTCATGACCTTCGTGCATCGTCGCGATCGGTGGCGCGTCGACGATCGAGTCGATGAGCCCCAACACGCCGGCGACAGGCGTCGGGTCGATGTCGTCACCGCGCGACTCGTTGTAGAACGACACGTTCCCGCCGATCACGGGGATCCCGAGTACCTCGCACGCCTCGCTCATGCCTTCGACCGCTTCCGCGAACTGCCACATCACTTCCGGATGTTCGGGATTGCCGAAGTTGAGGCAGTTGACGAGCCCGAGCGGGCGAGCGCCGGCACACGCCACGTTGCGAGCTGCTTCGAGGACCGCGAGCCGACCACCGGCACGAGGATCGAGACGGCAGAACCGCGCCTTGCCGTCCGTCGCGAGCGCGAGCGCCTTGGCCGTGCCCTTGACGCGCAACACCGCAGCATCGCCGCCCGGACCGACGACTGTGTTCAAGAAGAGTTGATGGTCGTACTGCCGCGAGACCCACGTCTTGTCGGCGACCGTCGGTGACGCCAGCAACGCCAGCAATTCGCCGGACAAGTCGGTGCCGAGCCCGAACTTGTCACGTAGCCGCGGCGCGGGATCGGCGGCTTGCAATTCGTCGAGGGCGGCGAATCGCGCGACCGGGCGGTGGTAGAGCGGGCCGTCGCCGAGACTGCCCACCGGCACGTCGGCGACGGGCTGCACATCCGACGACACGCTCCTCGGCGTGTCACCGATCGCCGGCTTCGGATTCTCACCGGGGACACCGACCGCGTCGAAAAGCCCGTCGTACACGCGGAAACGCGCGGTGTCGGTGACGCGTCCGACCACCGTGGCGCGGATCTCCCATCGGTGCGCGAGCTCGAGCACTGCGTCGAGATTCGACGGCTCGACGATCGCGAGCATCCGCTCCTGACTTTCGGACGTCATGACCTCGACCGCGTTCATCGCGGGCTCACGGCGCGACACACGCGCGACGTCGACATCCATCCCCGCGCCGGACTTGGCCGCAGTCTCGGACGCCGCGCACGACAGTCCTGCGGCACCGAGATCCTGCACGCCGACCGCGAGGCTGCGGTCGAGCAACTCGAGACACGCCTCGATGAGCCGTTTCTCCTCGAAGGGGTCGCCGACCTGCACCGACGGCCGCTTGGCCTCGCTGCCCTCTTCGAAACCCGCGGACGCGAGCACGCTCGCACCGCCGATGCCGTCGCGGCCGGTCGACGAGCCGAGCAACACCGCGAGGTTGCCAGGCTGGCCCGCGCGCGCGAGCACGAGCCGCTCCTTCGGGAGGAGCCCGAGGCACAACACGTTGACGAGTGGGTTGTCGCGATACGTGTCGTCGAAGACCGCTTCGCCTCCGACGGTCGGGACGCCGACCGAGTTGCCGTAGCCGCTGATGCCGGCGACCACGCCCTCGAAGAGATAACGCGTGCGCGCGTCGTCGAGCGACGCGAATCGCAAGGGGTCCATCAACGCGATCGGCCGCGCGCCCATCGAAAAGACATCGCGGATGATGCCGCCGACGCCCGTCGCCGCGCCCTGATACGGCTCCACGGCCGACGGATGGTTGTGGCTTTCGATGCGAACTGCGACCGCGAGACCGTCACCGATGTCGACGACGCCGGCACCCTCGCCCGGACCCACGAGGACCCACGGCGCCTGCGTGGGGAAACGTTGCAAGTACGCGCGCGACGACTTGTACGAGCAGTGCTCCGAC
>JBKPCL010000115.1:0-8367 GCA_046727335.1 Actinomycetota bacterium | reverse complement strand
CCGTGAGTACGCGTCGATCAAGTTCTTCCTGTTCACGCTGTTCGGCTCGGCGCTCATGCTGCTGTCCTTCCTGGCGCTCTTCTTCAAGACGAACGTCCCCGGCGTCGGCCACACCTTCGACATGGTGCTGCTCTCGCACGCGCACGGTGCCGGCATCACCCACGCCACGCAGAACCTGATCTTTGCCGGGCTCTTCCTCGGCTTCGCGATCAAGGTCCCGATGTTCCCGTTCCACACGTGGCTGCCCGACGCACACACCGAGGCGCCGACCGTCGGCTCTGTCCTACTGGCGGCCATCTTGCTGAAGTTGGGCACCTACGGCTTCGTGCGTATCGCGCTCCCGATGTTGCCCGAGGCAGCGAGGACGTGGGCGCCGTGGATCGGGTTGCTAGCGATCATCGGCATCATCTACGGCGCGCTCGCGTGCCTGGCCCAACGCGACATGAAGCGCCTGATCGCGTTCTCGTCGGTCGCGCACATGGGCTTCGTGATGCTCGGCATCGCGACGCTGACTACAGCGGGCATCAACGCTGCGATCTTCGGGATGGTCGCGCACGGCCTCATCACCGGCATGCTCTTCTTCCTCGCCGGCTCGGTGCAGCACAACTATGGAACTCGCGAGATGTCGCGACTCGGCGGCTTGCTCACGCAGGCGCCGAAGATGGGGTGGATCCTCGGGTTCTGCGCGATGGCGAGCCTCGGCCTCCCCGGCCTCGCCGGGTTCTGGGGCGAGTTCCCGGCGATGCTGTCGGCATTCCAGCCGACGTTCCCGCTGTCGCAGGCCGTCTTCCAGTCGTACATGGTCGTCGCCGCGGTCGGGACCGTGCTCGCGGCGGGCTACCTGCTCTGGATGCTGCAGAAGGTCGCGTTCGGCACACCGAAGGCCGAGTTCGCACACGAGCACATCCACGACGTCAACCCGTTCGAGTGGACGGCGTGGTTGCCGGCCCTGCTCCTCATCGTGATCCTCGGCATCTTCCCGAACCTCTTGTTCCGTGTCACCGACGGCGCAGTCACCCGCATGAGCAACTCGATCGCGGCTGCGATCAAGTGATGGGGGGCTGAGTGTTCACTGTCGCAACCGTCGCCGCCGCGAGCGTCTCGCACAACCCGGTCTTCGACTGGCACGCGCTCGCGCCCGACCTGATCCTCGTCGCGACGATCGTCGTCGTCCTCGTTGCCGACTTGCTGCTCCCCGATCGGGAGGCGTGGCAGACGTCGCGCATTGCGGCCGTCGGCGTTCTCGCCGCGCTGGTGCCGGTCGTCACGCTTGCGGTCGACGGACACGACCGGTCGCTGTTCGGCGGCGCGTACGTCGTGACCAACTATGCGCTCGCGCTCAAGGCGTTCTTCCTCATCGTCGCCTACATCACGATCTTGTTGTCCGTCGACTACGTGAACGAGGGCGATTACTACCGCGGCGAGTTCTACTTCCTGCTGCTCGTTTCCGTGTTCGGCATGACGATCATGGCCTCGGCTCGCGACTTGATCACGCTGTTCGTCGCACTCGAGACCATCTCGGTACCGACGTTCATCCTCGCCGCGTTCCGCAAACACGATCGCATGTCGAACGAGGCGGGCGTGAAGTACTACCTGATCGGCGTGCTGTCGTCGGCGCTCATGCTGTACGGCATGTCGTTGATCTATGGGATTACGGGCTCGACGCTCTTGGCCGAGATCGGGAGGCACGTCGGCAAGGCTGGTACCGATCCGCTCCTGACCGTCGCGATCTTCTTGTCGCTCGTCGGATTCGCGTTCAAGGTGAGCGCGGTTCCGTTCCACTTCTGGGCGCCCGACACGTATGAGGGCGCGCCGACGCCGGTCACGGCGTTCCTCTCGGTGGCGTCGAAGGCAGGCGGGTTCGTCGCACTCATCAACATCATCTACTTCGGGTTCCTGGGCTCGCGTGGCGCGGGCGCCGACGCCTGGTGGCCGATCGTCTGGGTGCTCGCGGCGTTGTCGATGACGCTCGGGAACCTCGCCGCGTTGCGACAGACGAACATTGTGCGAATGCTGGCGTACTCGTCGGTCGCGCAGGGTGGATTCATGCTGGTGCCGTTCGTCGCGGCAGGGATTGCCGGCGCGAACGGGAACCTCACGACAGCACGCCAGTCCATGGGTGCGGTCGTCATCTACCTGCTCGTGTACGGCGCGATGAACCTCGGTGCGTTCGCGGTCGTCATCGCGGTGGCGCGGCGGACGCGCAGCGGCGACATCGCGTCCTATGCGGGCCTGTTCGACACCTCGCCCGCGCTCGCGCTCGCCATGACATTCTTCCTGGCCTCGCTCGCGGGTATCCCGCCGCTCGCCGGCTGGTTCGCCAAATTCGTCATGTTCCGGTCGATCATCGACGCCGGCGGCGCGTGGGGCATCAGCCTGGCCGTGATCGCGGCCGTCAACTCCGTGATCGCGTTCTTCTATTACGTCGGCGTCATCCGACAGATGTGGTTCCGGCCGGCGACTGCGGGTGCGGACCGCACGCCGATCCGCGTGCCGCCCGCGCTCGCCGGCGCCATCGGCCTCACCGCCGCCGCGACCCTCGTGATTGGCGTGTACCCGCAGCTCTTCGCGCGGGTCGGGGAGATGGCGTTCTGACCCGCCCAGCTCAGCCGGGCGCGGGAGAGGTCATCGCCGCGCTCATCCGCCGCGAAGGTCCGATCACCTTCGATCGCTTCATGGAAGCCGCCCTCTACGACCCGGAGTGCGGCTTCTTCGCGCTCGGTCGAGGCGCGGGCCGGGCCGGTCGCGATTTCGTCACAAGTCCCGAGGTCGGGTCGTTGTTCGGCGCCTGCGTCGCTCGCGCGCTCGACGGCTTGTGGCGAGCACTCGGCGAGCCCGACCCGTTTCTGGTCGTCGAGGCGGGAGCAGGAAACGGCCGGCTGGCGCGCGACGTCCTCCGTGCGCAACCGGACTGCACGGCCGCGTTGCGCTATGTGCTGGTCGACCGCGCGCCAGCGCTCCGAGCGCAACAGCGCGATCTTCTCGACCTCGAGCCGGTCGACGAAGCGCTCGGCCCGTTCGTCCAGCGGACGGGTGACGAGCAGACCGTTCCCGAGCCCGCGGCCGGTCCGGTCGTCGCCGCGCTCGACGAGCTTCCGGCGGTCGAGGCCGATGGTGCGGTCGTGCTCGCCAACGAGCTGCTCGACAACCTGCCGTTCGGGATCGCGGAATGGGACGGCGAGCACTGGCAGGAAGTGCGCGTGACAGTCGCGGGGGAGGACGCGTTCGCCGAAGTGCTCATACCCGCGACCGAGTCGGATGCCGCCGAGCTCAGTCGCGACAGCGCGCATGCCGAGATCCCCCCGGGGACGCGCCTGCCGATTCCGCGCGGCATGCGTGAGTGGCTACGCGATTGCGATCGGGTGCTGCGCCGCGGCTTTCTCGTTGTCATCGACTACTTCGTGACGGTCGAGGAGCTGCGACAGCGCGGCGGAGCAACCGCGTGGTTGCGCACGTATCGCGAGCACCAACGCGCGGACGATCCGCTCGACCGGCCGGGAACACAGGACATCACCGCCGACGTCGTGACCGACCAGTTTCGCGTCCCCGACTTTCGCGAGATCTACGCGGCAACGCAGGCCGAGTGGCTCCGAGAGATCGGCATCGACGACCTCGTCGAGCAGGGCCGCCGCGTGTGGCACGAGCGCTCACACCTCGGCGACATCGAGGCGCTCGCGGGACGGAGCCGCGCAGTCGAGGCGGCCGCGCTCACCGACTCTGACGGGCTCGGCGCGCACGAGGTGCATCTCTTCGCATGCCGTCTCGGCGACGAGAACGGGAGATGGCCCGGATAGCCTCCCCGACGACCCAATGCGACCCGAGGGGGAACCGAGCAATGTCGGAGACGCTCGAAGCGCTGTTGCAAGAAGGGCGAACCTTTCCGCCGCCCCCCGAGTTCCGCAAGGACGCGTTGATCACCGATGCCTCGGTCTACGACGACGCCGAACGCGACTGGCAAGGCTTCTGGGCACAACAGGCGCTCGCGCTCGACTGGAGCGACGAGTGGCACGCGATTCTCGAATGGGAACTGCCGTTCGCGAAGTGGTTCGTCGGCGGACGGTTGAACGTCGCGCAGAACTGCCTCGACCGTCACGTCGAGGCAGGTCACGGCGACCAGGTCGCGTACTACTGGGAGGGCGAACCCGGCGACACGCGCGCCGTCACGTATCGAGAGCTGCTCGACGAGTCCTCACGAGTCGCGAACCTGCTGCGCTCATTCGGCGTCCGCAAAGGCGACCGGGTCGCGATTTATATGGGCATGGTCCCGGAGATCGCGGTCGCGATGCTTGCGTGCGCGCGAATCGGCGCGCCGCACTCCGTCGTCTTCGGCGGTTTCACCGCGCAGTCCTTGCGCGACCGGATCAACGACGCCGAGGCAAAGGTGCTCATCACTGCCGACGGCGCGTGGCGACGCGGCTCGGTCGTGCGCCTGAAGGACATCGCCGACGAGGCGATCGAGGGGACGCGGTCGATCGAGCGCGTCATCGTGTTACGCCGCACGCAGACGGACTGTGCGATGCAAGCAGATCGAGACGTGTGGTGGCACGACGCCGTAACACAACAGTCGAGCGAGTGCGCGCCGGAAGCCGTCGACAGCGAAGAGCTCCTCTACATCCTCTACACGTCGGGAACCACGGGGAAGCCCAAGGGCATCATGCACACGACGGGCGGCTATCTCACGCAGGTCGCGTACACCCACAAGTACGTCTTCGACCTGCATCCCGATACCGACGTCTACTGGTGCACGGCCGACGTCGGCTGGGTCACGGGGCACTCATACATCGTGTACGGACCGCTCGCGAATCGATCGACGAGCGTCATCTACGAAGGCACACCCGATTATCCCGACAAGGATCGATTCTGGTCGATCATCGAGAAGTACAAGGTGTCGATCTGCTACACGGCACCGACCGCGATCCGGACGTTCATGAAGTGGGGCGACGGCTATCCGGCCAAGCATGACCTGACGTCCCTCCGCCTGATCGGAACCGTCGGCGAACCGATCAACCCGGAGGCGTGGGTCTGGTACTACAAGGTCATCGGTGGCGAACGCTGTCCCGTCGTCGACACGTGGTGGCAGACCGAGACCGGCGCGATCATGATCAGCCCTCTCCCCGGGGCAACGACGCTCAAGCCGGGGAGCGCGACGTTCCCGTTGCCGGGCATCGAGGCGGGCATCTGCGACGACAGCGGCGCACCCGTCGGCGTTCCCGGTGGCGGTTACCTCGTGCTCACGCGACCGTGGCCGGCGATGCTGCGCGGTATCTGGGGGGATCCGGAGCGTTATCGCGACACGTACTGGTCGCGCTTCGAGGGCAAGTACTTCGCGGGCGACGGTGCCAAGCGCGACGACGAGCGTTACTACTGGCTGCTCGGGCGGGTCGACGACATCATGCTGGTGTCCGGTCACAACATCTCGACGACCGAGGTCGAGTCCGCGCTCGTGGACCACCCGGCTGTCGCGGAAGCGGCGGTCGTCGGGAGGAACGATTCCACGACCGGCCAAGCAATCGCCGCGTTCGTGACGCTGCGCGCCGGACAACAGCCCGGTGAAGAGCTCGTGGAGACGCTGCGCGAGCACGTCGCGGAACTCATCGGTCCGATCGCGAAGCCCAAGACGATCCTCTTCACCGAGGAGCTGCCGAAGACGCGGTCCGGGAAGATCATGCGCCGGCTGCTGCGGAACGTCGCCGAGGACGAATCACTCGGCGACACGACGACGCTCGCCGACCCCACCGTCGTCGACGGCATCAAAGCGCGCTATCTCTCGACGCAGCCCGCGGAGGACTGACCGAGTCGGTGGCGCAACTCCCCGAGCACTGGACCTGGCGGGCGGAACCGCTCGACCCCGGACCTGCCGTGGTCGTCGACCTCGACGGCGTGCTGTCCGACGCGTCGAAGCGACAGCACTACCTCGAGTCGCCGCGACGCGATTGGCGCGCCTTCTTCGACGCCTGCGGAGAGGATCCCGTGATCGAAGAAGTCCGTGCGCTGCTGGACTTGCTCGACCCCGGACTGCGCATCGTGCTCCTGACCGCGAGGCCGCATCGCGTCCACCACCTCACGCAGGCGTGGCTCGCGCGGTACGGCATCCGCTGGGACCTGCTCATCATGCGGCCCTGGGGCGACTACGAGCTCGCGCGCGACTTCAAGGAGTCGACCGTGTGGGAGCTGCGCAGCGCCGGCTTCGACTTGAAGCTCGCGTTCGAGGACGACCGCAGGAACGTCGAGATGTTCCGCGCCGAGGGGATCCCCTGCCTGTACGTCCATTCGGGCTACTACGACTGATGAATCTGCGCCTCCGGTCTCCCAGCCGAGTCTCAGCTACGTCACGTTGAATTGGCCAGCACCGGAGCGTGGGTATCGTCGTGTTCCGGGAACGACCGGCGCTCCGCCGGCGTTTGCACCCTCGAGGTGATGAACACCATGTTCAGGAACAACATCAAGACCGTCGTGCTGCTGACGGCCATCGGCGCCTTGTTCCTAGGCGTCGGCGCGATCTTCGGGACCCAGGGCCTCGTGTTGGGCCTCATACTGGGCCTCGTCTTCGTCGGCGGCTCGTACTGGTTCTCCGACAAGCTCGCGATTCGTGCCGCGGGCGCCAAGCCCGTCTCGGAGCAGGAAGCGCCGCGGCTCTATGCGATCGTGCGTGACCTCACGCAGCGCACCGGCTTGCCGATGCCGAAGATCTACCTGAGCCCGGCCGCGCAGCCCAACGCCTTCGCGACGGGGCGCAACCCCGAGCACGCGGCCGTCGCGGTGACGCAAGGCCTCATGCAGGTCGTCGATGACGACGAGCTCCAAGCCGTTCTCGCCCACGAGATCTCGCACGTGAGGAACCGCGACATCCTCATAACGTCGGTCGCCGCGGCCGTCGCCCTGGGGATCACGTTCCTCGCCCGCATTGCGATGTGGGGAGCGATCTTCGGCGGCGGCGGGCGTGACCGCGAAGGCGGCAACGTCTTCGGCGCATTGGCGATGATGATCCTCGCGCCGATCGCCGCAGTCATGATCCAGATGGCGCTGTCGCGTTCTCGTGAGTACGAGGCCGACCGCAGCGGTGCTGAGATCCTCGGCTCGGGCGAGCCGCTGGCGCGAGCGCTCGAGAAGATCGAGGCCTACGCGAAGCAGGTGCCGATGAACGTCGACCCCGCGCAAGCGACGGCGTACATCATCAACCCGTTGACGGGCCGGCAGGTGAGCTTCGCAAACCTGTTCCAGACGCACCCGCCGACGGCCGAGCGCATCTCCCGCCTTCGCCACCAGCACGTCCACGAGCACTGAACCCAATTGTGTTTGGACCTGGCGTGCACACTTTCGTGCACGCCACGTCCAAACCGGATCAGTCGCGGAAGTTGGTGAACTGGAGCGGTACGCCGAAGTCGTGTTCGCGCATCTCTTTGATCGCGGACTGCAGATCGTCGCGCTTCTTGCCCGTGACGCGTAGCTGATCGCCCTGCACTTGGTGCTGGACGCCCTTCAGGCCGAGACCCTTGATGAACTTGCCGATCTCTCGCGCCTTTTCGTCATTGATGCCGACGTGCAGCGCGACATGTTGGCGGGCGCGGCTGTGCGTCGCTTCTTCGACCTTGCCGTAGTCGAGCGCCTTCAGCGACACCTTGCGGCGGACGAGCTTCTCCTCGAGCACTTGGGCGACGGCCTTGAGCCGTTCCTCCGACGCTGACTCCAAGTCGATCGAGTTCTCCTTGAGGTCGACCTTGCTGTCGGTGCCTTTGAAGTCGAACCGCGTCGACAGTTCCCGCCGCGCTTGATCGACGGCGTTGCGCACCTCTTGCATGTCGACTTCGGACACGACATCGAAGCTCGGCACGACGGCTGCCTCCCACTTCTGACGAAAAAAGGCGGTTGCTAGATTAGGTCCGGGTCGGTACCCGAGTGGCCAAAGGGGACGGGCTGTAAACCCGTTGCGTTACCGCTACGTTGGTTCGAATCCAACCCGGCCCACGTGCTTTTGGGTCGCACTCACGTTGATTGGTCGACTCCGGCTTCGCCTCCCATCCGGTCGGCTACGCCTGCGTCTCCTGCGGGCCGGGATACCCGGCGCCGCCCCTTCGGGATCGTTCGCCTGCTCCTGCGAGTTCGCTCGCTTCGCTCGCTCACCGCGTGTGCGAGCGCGCAGCCGGACTCCGCTCACCGCGTGCGCGAGCGCGCGGGCTCATGCGACCCGCTACAACATTCGCTGCATCAAGACCACGTCGAGCCACTGGCCGAACTTGCGGCCGACCTCGCGTTCGCAGCCGATCTCGACGAAGCCGCACTTGCGGTGCAGCGCGATCGATGCCTCGTGCCCACCGACGATCCGGCCGATCAGCGAGTGGAATCCGTGTGTGCGCGCGAGCTCGACGA
>JBKPCL010000114.1:0-12435 GCA_046727335.1 Actinomycetota bacterium | reverse complement strand
GACACTGATCGAGCAGCGCGGGTCGCGCGCAACGTTCTTCGCCTTGCGGGTGCGTTCGCCGGTCTGGAACCAGCATGAGCCCGCGTGCCAGAGCGCACCCACGCTCGTCACGTGCGGGCTTCCGTCGACGTTCAGGGTCGTTAGCCAGAACGTCGAGCGGTTCGGCGAGCGCGGGTCGTCGTGCGTCAGAAGGTCGGCGAGCTGCGTTTCAACTTCCGACCACTCGATCGTGGGCAGCCCTTCGGCCTCACCAAGGTTTGTTGTTTTCATGGTTCTTGAGACTGCACCCCTTCCCGAAACTCATCGCGAGAAACACCGTCCGGATAGAAGCGCCATATCTGATGCGCCTCTTGGGGTCAAGCGGCGATTTTCGGTTCGGCGGTCGTTGCACGGCAAGTGGATTCGACGGCTCGGATGTCGTTGTAGATCTCGCGGGCGACGTAGCGTTTGCGGCAGCGGATCGCTGCTCGTTTTGCGGCCCTTCGCTTGTGCGTCGATCGATGTAGTCGATGGTTGGCGGGTGTTTGCTGCGGATGCGGACCATGACGATGGTCCAGAGCGCGGCGTTGGCGTGGCGGTCGCCGGCGCGGTTGAGCCGGTGGCGGTTGGTCTTGCCGGTGGAGATCTCGACGGGTGATGAGCCGCAGCGCGCGGCGTAGCTGCCTTCGGTGTTGAGCCGTTCGGGATTGTCGCCGGCCGCGCACAGCCGCGCGCCGGCGGTGTCGTAGCCGACGCCGTGACGGGTGAGCATCGGCGCCGCGATCTGGTCGAGGACCGCTTTGATGGTCTGGTTGAGTGCGCGAATCTCGTCGTGCAGCGCGAGCCAGCGTGACGCGACCGCACCCAACGCGATCTTTGCCGCGCCGGTTGGCGCCATGACCTCCCCCACGCGCAGACGGGCGCACGTGCGAGCACGCTGCAACGTCGTCAGCGTGCGCAGTTTGGCGCGCAGCTCGTCGGGTGCGGTGCCGGTGAGACTGCATCTGGTTCGCAGCCGCGGTGCGCGCTTTCATCGCGCAGGCCCTGGCGACCCGTAACTGCCGGATCGATTCGATCGGTCCATTCCCCGCTTTGGGGATAACCGTCGCGTCACCCGCCAACACCGGGCGCTGCGGCTTCAGCATCAACGGTGTCGGTCGTGCCTGTGCGGCGTCGTGTCGGACGGTTCGTGCGGTTCACCTCGATCACGTTCAGGCCCCGCGCCCGCACATGCCGAGACCGACCCGCACCCCAGGACCCGGTCCCCTCCAGGGCTTCGCCGAACCCGCACAGCCACCGGGTCAGTTGCCGGTAGCCGGCCGCATCCGCCGGGAACGACGTCGTGTCGACCAGACGCCCGACCTCGTCGAGGACCGCCGCGACATGCAGCTCCTTGTGCGTGTCGACGCCCCCAATCACCCGCCGCGTTTCGGGGTCGTCGTAATCGTCGTGATCCGTCATCATGGTGGTGCCGCCTGTTCCGTTTGACGATGGAGGCGGCAAGCAACAGCCGGGAGGGGTGGACAGGACAGGGAGTGGGCCTGATCGCACAGGCGCCTCTTCGGTCACACGTTCGCCCGACCGGTTGCTTGCCATAACACGGTTGCGTTCATCGGGCCGACGGGTCAGAGCATGGACACCCCAAGGGTCTGGCCGATCAGTGAGTCAGACCCGATGAACGCAACCCTGCGACATGGCTAACAGCCGCACTGCTCGAAACACATCATCCCTGATGCGCGGGCGCCGGGCGTACAGTCACCTCCACGACGGGTTCCCGTTGCCAAATCGCTCCGCTACGAATCCGAGATTGCCGGCTCCGGCTCCGCATGGCAGCGTTAGCACGGCGATAGGTCCGCAACGAGGAGGTCGGACGTGGCGTTCGTACAAGTCATCCAGTACCAGACCTCGAAGATCGACGAGATGCGCAAGATCGGAGACGAGTGGGAAGCGGCTGTCGGCGGTGACCGCACGGCTCGCCGTGTCCTCGTCTGCGAGGACCGCGATAACGCGGGTCAGTATTTCACGCTCGCGTTCTTCGACTCGTTCGACGCCGCGATGGAAAACTCGAACTTGCCAACAACTCAGGAGTTCTCACAGAAGATGATGGGCCTCGCGGACGGTCCACCAACGTTCTACAACCTCGACGTCCTCGATGACCGACAGATGAGCTGACCGCGACGATCGCGCAGTCCGTTCAGTTCGCGAGGGCAAGCGCCGGGCGCTCATCGTCGCGAGTGCGCGCCCTCGACTCGGCTTTTGAGCGTGGTGCCCGAGTCCGCTGCTCGAATCGAGCTACCGGCAAAACCGAGCGACGGGTGCTCTACTTTGACGTGATGAGACCGGCTATCGACAAGCTCTTCGCACGGTACGGGACGGCCCTCTCTGCCGGTGACCTCCTGGGCATCAGCTCCTGCTTCGACCCACCATTGGTCGTGATAGCCGACGATGGGACCACACTGATGGTCGACCGGGCACAAGTGAAGGAGTACTTCACCGGGATGGCGGAGCGTTACCGCGCACGGGGCGCGTTCACCGCCACGCCCACGATTCGCAGAGTAGAACAGCTCACGCCTGCACTCTGGCTAGCCGACGTCCGCTGGGACTCGTTCGACGAGACCGGCGCGCCCGCACCCGTCGGTGTCGAGACGTACCGGTACCTCATGCGAACCGCCGACCCCGACGAGCCACTGATCGTGGCTGCAATCGTGACCCGCTGAGCGCAGGATGCCGTCGGTCGGCGACGCTCGCGACCGAAACGATGCGGTCACGCGAACCGGCCGTCCTTCCGCACAGAACTGATGCGATGAAGGGGCGGGGCCTCCGCTCCCCGTGAGGTCCGAGTCGGTTCAGACTCGGGGCTTCACAACCATGCCCTCGTTTGAGGTTGGGAGGCCCCTATGGATCGACAGTATGTCGGGATCGATTTTCATCGGCGACGTTCGGTGATCGTGCGTCTGTCGGCGTCGGGTGAACGGCTGGGGGTGACGCGCGTGGCGAACGAGGCGAGCGAGTTCGTGATGCTCGATGCCGGCCCGGAGCCGCGGGTGGTGATCGAAGCGACCTACGGCTGGTATTGGGCGGTCGACTTCTTGCAGGAGTTCGGCGCGACCGTGCCAATACCGCAAGATCGCCCAACGGCGTGCCGCGAACAAAGCCCGCGTCGCGATCGCCCGCAAGGTCCTCACGCTCGCCTATTACGGCCTGCGCGACGGCGAGATACGCTGCCTCGCCCCGGCCCAGGCCGCCGCGTGAGGCTCGGACACGGTCCCGTTGCGCGCTCGACGATCGGCAAGATCCCAGCCACCAGCTAACGGATCGTCGAACTGAATGAGCCCAACGGGTCGTGGCCCCGATCGCATCATGCGCAACCGACGCGAATACATGCCCACCCGGTCCGCCTCGCCCCGGCGAGACCACTGACGCGAACACCAACGACAAACAACTGAACCCAGCCCCTTGTGATCCACCCCAGCACGGCTTCAACGCGCCCAGAAACAAACAACGACGCGTCGCGGCCAGCCACAACGGTGTTGACAAGCCCCACCCCTTCATACATGCCGATCCGCGCTCATCGAACCGCCGCTCGGCCGTATATACAGCGTGGGACGGTTCGCCCGCCTCTGGAGGCTGCTCTGGCGACCCGTAGCTGAGACCAACAATGGTCCGCGGGCGCCGATCATTGCCCACGTCGCGGACAACAACTTCCAGCCGTCAGGCCGGTAATCGGCACCGGATTGGATACTGGCGACCAACCGACCAGAACTCGCGCGCAAGTGTCCGTTCCACGGTCGCTCGCCGTTCAACGACCACGCTCTGGGAGATGTTGGCGAACGGCACCCTGCCGCTCACGCGACACGACGAATAGCGCAGAACTCGCGCCATGCGCTCGCTGACGCGTGACTCATCCGGCAATCTGGGCGCCGATTCGAACGGTCGATGAAGGGAGCGGAAGGCGACCGCAGCGATCAACTCCGCGGAGGTGCACGGCGGCCCGCGCCTGCGGGACGTGGTTGGCGCGGCGCTGCGCACGTATCGAGAGCGGTTCTGGCGCGTCGCGGGCACGGCGTTCGTCGTCTTCGGGACGCTCGCGGCCATCGATGCCTTCGCAACGGTTCTGGTGATCGACCGTCACGTCTCGCGCCCGGTCGGAGCTGCGATCACATCGACCATCTCGGCGGTGTTCTCGATGGTTGGCGTCGTCGTGTACGCGGGCATCCTCGACAAAGTCGTTGGAGCCCACCTGCACGGACATCCCGACCTCAGCCTTCCCGAGACTTGGAGGGTGCTCCCGTTGCGCCGGCTCGTGGCGGCCGACGTCGTGCTGGCGGTAGCGACGCTCGTGGGCCTGGCCCTCTTCGTGGTCCCAGGCGTGGTCGTCTTCACCCTGTGGTCGCTCGTCGGACCAGTCATCACCATCGAAGACCGCTCGGTGCGTTCCGCGTTGCGGCGATCGTGGCAACTAGTGCGTCCGTACTTCTGGCTCACGCTGTGCCTCGTCACTGCGCCGTTGCAGATCGAACAGACGGTGTTGCACGCGATCCACTACACCGAGATCTTCAAGCACCCGCTGCTGCCGGCGTTCCTCCTGAACGGACTGCTCGGCATGGTCATCGGCTCCGTCGTCGGACTCGTCGAGGTTGTCCTCGCCTACGACCTCATCTCCCGAAGTGACCACCACGCGCCGATAACCATGTGAACGTCGCGCCCCAGACTGAGGGCTAGACGGCGTCCGACTTGGGCATGTGCTCGTTGGCTCGGCGAAGGCGCTCGGCCATCACGGTCATCACTTGCAGCGCGAACGTGGGGTGCTCTTGCACCAGGAAGGTGAAATGGGCGCGATCGACGGTGACCACCCGCGCGGCAGTCCGCGCCTGCGCGGTGGCACTGCGCGGCGAAGGGTCGATCAACGCCATCTCGCCGAAGATCGAACCGGGACCGACGTCTTCGAGGACGACGCCGTCACGCACGAGCTCGACCTCGCCTTCGACGAGGGCGAACATCACGTCGCCGTCGTCACCGTCGCGGAAGAGCACGTCGCCGGCTGCCACGGCGATCGAGTCACGCGCATTCTTGAAGAGGTTGATTTCCGCCACGGCGTGAGTCTCGCCCGTGTTCGCATCACGGTCGTGTCGTGCAACAACTGTTCACCTCGCCGCAACCTGCACCGGCGCTCGACGCGACGGATCCGCTTACGTCGCAACCTCTGCGGGCACGGCAAGACGGTCGGCGAGTTGTACAAAGAATCGCGACTGCGCGGCTCGGAACTCCGGCGAGTCCGGTGACGCGCCCGTGATCAGACGCGTGAGCTGCGGGAACGCGGCCGGGAACATCAGGAGGGCGAGCTCGGCGAGCGCGAGCTGCGCGGGATCGAGCGTCGGGTCGATCCCGCCGGCAGCCTGCTCGGCGCGGATCGCCTCGACCCGGTCGTGCGCGGACTGAAGACGGAGCTCCTCACCTTCGACCGGATGACGCGCGTCGTGCTGCAGCGCTTCCCACATGTGGAGCCGCAAGAAGTCACGCGCCGTCGGCCCGGCCGCGGGACGAGTCGTGAGCCGGTCGGCGAGCCGCGTCGGAGGTGGCGAGGCGGCCCGCTCAGCAAGGCGCTGCGCGAGCACGGCGCGGTAGAGGCCTTCCTTGGAGCCGAAGTAGTAGTAGAGCATCCGCTTGTTGACGCCGGCCGCGGCGGCGATGGCGTCCACCCGCGCGCCGGCGATGCCCTTGGCCGAGAACTCCTGGAGCGCCGCCGCCAGGAGTCGGCGCCGGGTCTCGCCCGGGTCGCGCATCGTGCGATTCCTCCTGTGACCAGCCCGTTTGGGCCTCGATCTCTCGCCACTGTACACTAACCAGATAGTTAATACCGGCCGGGTCTCAAAGGAAGCGTGACGCGCGTGTCCGGCGACCTCTACGCACGACGTTGGTGGACGCTCGGTGTTCTGTGTCTCGCCGTGACCGTCATCGGGATCGACAACACGATCCTGAACGTCGCCCTGCCGTCCATCCAGGACCACTTCGGTGCGACGGGATCACAGCTGCAGTGGATGGTCGACGCGTACACGATCGTCTTCGCCGGACTGCTGTTGCTCGCCGGTTCGCTCGGTGACCGTTACGGCCGGCGCCGGGCGCTCACGTTCGGCCTCGCGTGGTTCGCGACGTTCTCGGCGATCGCGGGATTCGCCAACTCCCCCGAGCGCCTCATCATCTCACGCGGGCTCATGGGCATCGGCGGCGCATTCATCTTTCCGACGACACTCTCGATCCTCACCAACACGTTCCGGGATGCCCGCGAACGAGCGCGCGCCATCGGCGTCTGGGCGGGCGTGTCAGGCATCGGCATCGCGCTCGGCCCGATCGTCGGTGGATTGCTCGTCGAGCACCTGGGTTGGCAGTCCGTCTTCTTCATCAACCTGCCGATCTGCGCCGTGGCGATCGTCGCGACCCGGATCGTCATCATCGATTCGAAGAACCCGGCCGAGAGTCCGCTCGATCCACTCGGCGCGCTCCTCTCGATCGTCGGCCTCGGCGCGCTGTTGTTCGGCGTCATCGAGGCGCCGGACCGCGGCCTGTCCGCGCCCCCCGTCCTCCTCGGCCTTGGGGTCGGGACGGTCTTTCTGGCCTTGTTCGCGCTGTGGGAGGCGACAACGCCGCAGCCGATGCTGGACGTGCACTTCTTCAAGAATCCGCGCTTCTCAGCCGCGTCGGCGACGATCACCATCACCTTCTTCGCCTTGTTCGCGTCGACGTTCTTGCTCACGCAGTACTTCCAGTTCGTGCTGGGTTACACGCCGCTGAAGGCGGCCGCGATGCTCACGCCGGTCGCCGTCGGGTTGATGGTCGCCGCCCCGCTCGCGCCGCGCTTCGTCCAGAAGATCGGCACGAAGCGGGTCGTCGTCGCCGGTTTGACCCTCGTCGCCATCGGGATGGCGTGCTACGGCTCGAACACGATCATGTCGTCGTTCGCGCTCGGCTTGCTCGTGCGGTTCGTGTACGGGTGTGGCATGGGCCTGACCGCAGCGCCCGTAACCGAATCGATCATGGGGTCGTTGCCACCGAGCCGCGCCGGCGTCGGGTCCGCGGTCAACGACACGGCGCGGCAGACGGGCGGAGCCGTCGGCGTCGCCGTCCTCGGCAGCATCTTCGCGGCCCGGTACCACGCCGCGATGGGCAGCCTTGCGTTCGTGCCGGCCGGCACGCGCGGCAGCGCGAAGGAGTCCATCGGTACGTCGCTCGAAGCGGCCGCGAAGTTGCCCGGCGCCACGGGCGCGCAGTTGCGCGACACCGCACACGCCGCGTTCCTCTCGTCGATGCGGCTGACGTACACGATCGCCGTGCTGATCGTCGGGTCGGCGATATTCGTCGCCTGGCGCTTCCTCCCCGCCCGAGCGGCCGCCGAGGAGGAGCCCGCGCCCGACGTCGAGCTGCTCATCGCGACCGAGGACGCCGTCGCCTGAGCGCGATCGCCTTGCGCCCGCGACCGTGAGCCGCTGCGCCAAACTGGAAGAATGAGCGCGGCCGACCGCTCCGGACTCTTCAGTCGCGACGACGTCGCCTGGCGCCTGCATTCGTCGGTGGCGATGCTGCCCGCGGGTCTGCGGGCGTTGCTGCTCCAGGTGTGGCACCCATCGATCGCCGCCGCGGTCGCGCACCATTCGCAGGTGGCTGCGGATCCGTGGGGCCGGCTCGAAGCCACCACGAACTTCATCGACAGTGTGACGTATCGATCGCGCGAACGGGCGCTGGCTGCGATCGCGCGCGTCCGCGCCGTCCACGACGGGGTGATCGGCGAGACGAGCGGAGGTGTGGCGTACGCAGCGAACAATCCCGCTTTGCTGGCGTACGTCCACGCGACCCTCGTCGACAGCGCGCTGCGTGCCGCGGCCGTCTACGGACCGCGCCTCTCGGACGCCGACCGCGACCGGTACGCGAGCGAGATGGCGAACGTCGCCGAGCTCCTCGACGTGCCCGACCCGCCGCGTGACGCTGCGGCCGTCGGCAGGGTTGTCGACGAAGCGCCCGACGTCGCGCCCACGCGTGAAGGACGAGACCTCGCGTGGCTGTTGCTGTTGCCGCCGATGCCGATATGGCTCCGGCCCGCCTACGGCCTGCTCACAGTCGGCGCGGTTGATCTCTTGCCGCGCCGTTGTGCCGTCGACCTCGGCTTGCTGCCGGTGTGGCAACCGGCGCGCCCGTTCGTCCGCTCGGCCACCGGCACACTTCTCGGCGCGTTGAATCTCCTGTCGCGATCGACCATGGCGTCCAACGTCTGGACCCGGGTGATCGGCTAACCCATCCAACTTGCGTCACTTCTGCACACGTCGTGTGTACAGGTGACGCCGGTTTGAAGGGGTGGGTCAGGTCGGGGGCGCGGGATCGACCGCGTCGTCCTCGACGTGTTCGAGCTCGGCGCTGCGGACGACACCCCAGAGCGACGCCACGACGACGGCCGATCCGATCACCTCGACCGGACCGAGCGCCTCTCCAAACCAGAACCACGCGCCGAGCGCGACGATCGGAGGCTCGCCGAGCAACAACGGCGAGGAGACCGACGTCGGCACATACCGGTGCGCCCACACCATGAGGACGTGCGCGGTCGTGCCGGACACCATCGTGCACGCGGCGAACGCGATGGCGACGCCGCGCATGCCGAAGCTGCCGTTGTGCACCCACGCCACCGGCGTGATGAGCACGGCCGCGGCCGCGAGGACGCCGAACATGAACGCGAAGGGGTCGACCGCGTAGCGGGTGCGCAGCACCCGTCCGTACAGGAACCATCCGGCGTTGAGCGCCAGGCTGATCACCGCGACGACATCCCCCGCGAGGCTCCAGGACCCGCTACTCGATGCCGCGAGCGCGACCGCAATCGTCGCGCCGATCGCGACGACGGCGCGCAATACGTTCGACTTGGCGACGTGCTCGCCCAGGAACGCAACCGCGAACGCGATGATGAGGATCGGCTGCAGCGCGCCGATCAGCGTGACGTCGAGCAGCCGAGTGAGCCCGAACGCAGCGAACGCCGTCACAACTCCCGAGCCGAAGAACGCGCCCGCTCCGAAGAGCAACGCGACCCAACGCATGCGCGAGACGCCGCGCGGCCAGATCTCGACCTTCGGGTCACGAGCGCGCAGCGCAACGATCACAGCCAGTGGCGGCAACGCGAACCAGAGCCGCCACGTGGTGAAGACGAGCGCGTCGGCATCGCCGGCGCGCACGAACAACGACGACGCCGACCACAGCACGACCGCCGCGACGACCGCCGCGACCGCGCGCCGCTCGATTGAGATCGTGCGCGGTCGGAATGCAGCGGCGACCAGGTCGGAGGTCACCGCTTCTTGCGCTTGCGGAACCAGCCTTTGCGTTGCATGGCCTTGCGCTCCTGCTCGGCCATCACCTGCCAGCCCGCGCTGTTGACGATGTCCTCGGCTTCGTCGAGCAGCGCGGCGACCTCGTCGTTCACCTCGGGCATGTCGGGGCCGGCCTCCATGCCTCCCGCGAGCGAGCCGTACTGCCAGCCGGCATCGACCATTCGCCGCTCATAGCGGGGGCAGTCGGTCGGGCATCGCCACGGTGCCTCGGGTGCGAGGTCGAGCACGCATTTGCGTACGGCCTCCGAACCGTAGGTCCGGCTCTCGTAGTGTTTGCAGTCGGTTCGCATCGCCACGTCGCCATTGTCGCGGATGCAGCGGCACCTTCGGCATCCGTTGGTGCCCGCCGCGCGATCTCGCAGCCTGCTCTCAGCTTGTGGCGAATCTGCCCGAATCGGCCGCAGGCATCCGACCTTGTGGCTTCCGGATCCACATTCGCCCTCGCCTCGGCCCGCAGGTCGGCCGATGGAGCGGAGGAGATTCCGGCTGTGGGCCGGCTGCAGGAGTCGCATGTGACCGCAAGCGAGACGTCGAGCGCGACCCGCGAGCGAGTGATCGACCCGACTCGCATCGCCGCGCTCGTCGATCGGGCGCCACATCTGCTCGGCCTGCTCGATGCCGACGGCACACCGTGTTACCTGAGCCCGGCCGCGGTCGCGCTGCTCACCGGCAGCAGCGCGGGTGAGATCCTCGGCGCCGACGAGGACGAGCGCACGTTGCTCATCCACCCCGACGACGTCGATCGCGTTGTGACGGCCTTCGATCGTGCCGCCGCCGATCCCGGCGCTCGCGTGACGTTCGCGGCGCGTACGAAGCACACCGACGGCTCGTGGCGCCACTTCGAAGGTGAATACCAGAACCTGCTGGAGGACCCCGAGGTCTACGGCATCATGCTGTCGATCAAGGACGTCACCGACCGGGCGGCCGTCGAGCGCGAACTTCGCGATCGCTTGCGCATCGAGGCGACGCTCGCGATCGTCGCCCGCGATCTCATGCGCGTCGACGTCGACGACGTGGACGGTCCGATCCAGGCGGCGCTCGAACGCCTGGGCACGTTGCTCGGTGCGCACCGAGCGTCGATCTTCCTGCATCGAGGCGAGACCTACGATCGGACGCACGCGTGGAGCCGAGTCGGTTCGCCGCCGCCGATCGAGCAGATACCCGCCGATCGGCTCAATTCGTGGTTGACCGTCATGGCGAGCGGGCAAGCGACCGCCCTCGGCTCGGAGCAATTGCTGCCCATCGTCGACTCGGACACCGGAACGGGATTGCGGGGGCTCTCGTCTTCCGTGCTCGCCGTCGCGCTCGTCGCACGCGAAGAGCCGCTCGGATTCCTCTCCTTCGGCCGCGACGAGGATGGCCATACATGGCCGAGCGGCTCCGTCGAGTTCGCCGAACAGCTCGGCGCGCTCGTGACGACCGCGCTCGAGCGCCGCGACGCCGAGCAGGTCCGCAAGCAATCCCAGGAAGCGCTGCGGACGACCGCCGAGCGCTTCAGCCGCCTCGTGCAGAACTCGCCCGACCTCGTGCTGGTCCTCGACACCACCGGCTGCATCTCGTTTGCGAGCCCCGCCGCCACGACCCTCTTCGGGTACGAGCCCGACGAGATCGTCGGCATGATGCCGTGGGATCTCCTGCATCCCGACGACGTGCCGCGCGCCGTCGACGCCTTTGCGCGGGCGATCACCGACTTCCAACCCGAGTTCGTGCCGTTGCGCGTTCGGCACAAGGACGGCACGTGGATTCCCGTCGAGACGATCGGCTCCGAGCTCTTCGACGACCCGCTCGTCGCCGGCCTCCTCGTCAACGTGCGCGACGTCCGTGAACGCGAGCGCATCGCGGCCGAACTCCGCGACGTCGAGGCACGGTTCCGCCAAGCGTGGGCCCACGCGCCCATCGGCATGGCCTTCGCCGCCCGTGACGGACGCCTCCTCGAGGTCAACCCGGCGCTGTGCGAAATGCTCGGACTCACCGAACAGGAGATGCTCGAGCAGACGATCGCCGGCCTGACTCACCCCGACGACGTGGCGTCGAACCAGGAGCTGCACGACTCGCTCTACAACGGCGAGGTCCCCGGCTATTCGCTCGAGAAGCGCTTCCGCCACGCCGACGGCACCTGGCGTTGGGTGCGCGTCACGGTCACCGCGATCCGCGACGCCGACGGTGCGGCGGTCTGCTCCCTCGGCCAGATCGAGGACATCACCGAGCGCCGCGAGTTCGAGGAGCGGCTGGCGTACGAGGCGACGCACGACAGCCTCACCGGCCTCCCGCTCCGCAAACTGCTCCTCGACCATCTCGACTTGGCGCTGGCGACGTCGCGGCGCGCGGGCACCCACGTCGGCGTGCTCTTCATCGACCTCGACCATTTCAAACGGGTCAACGACAGCTTCGGTCACGTGAGCGGCGACCGCGTCCTCGTACAGGTCGCGGAACGACTGCGGAGCAGCGTCCGCGACGGCGACACGCCGGGCCGGTTCGGCGGCGACGAGTTCGTCGTCGTGTGCCCCGCGCTCGCCGACCCACGCGACGTCGTGTTCGTCGCCGATCGGATCCTGGAAAGCCTCGCGACGCCGTTCCACGTCGACGGGGCCGACATGTACGTGGGCGCGAGCATCGGCATCGCGGTCGCCGAGCCCGGCATCGATTCCCAAACGCTGCTGCGCCAGGCCGACACGGCCGCCTACCGCGCCAAGGACCACGGACGGAACCGCTACGAGATCTTCGACGCCGCGCTGCGCGCCTCGGTGTTCGTGCGGTTGGAGACGGAGATGGCGTTGCGCAAGGCGCTCGAGACCGACGAGCTGCTCGTGCTCTACCAGCCGGTCGTCACCGCCGTCACCGGTGAGGTGGTCGGGTTCGAAGCGTTGGTGCGGTGGGACCGTCCCGGACACGGTCGTCTCTCCCCCAGCGAGTTCCTCGCGATCGCGGAGGACACTGGACTCATCGTCCCGATCGGTCGCCACGTGCTTTCGCACGCGTGCCAGCAGCTCGCCGCGTGGCAATTGCAACGCCCCGACAAGCCGCCGTTCCTCGCGGTCAACCTCTCACCGCGCCAGCTGTTCTCGCCCGAGCTCGTCGGCGACGTGCGCGACATCAT
>JBKPCL010000113.1:0-11204 GCA_046727335.1 Actinomycetota bacterium | reverse complement strand
GGATACGAGAACGCCGACAAGTGCGCCTGGACCTTCGGTGCGACCTACTCCGTCGCAAATGGATCCAAGGCCAACATGAAGCTCGGCGGCCTCGACTTCCTCATCCAGCGCAACTGGGTCAACGCGAGCGGCGGCTACTGCGGCGTCTCGTACTAACCCAGAACCTGCGTCACTTATCTACACGTCGTGTAGCTGGCTGACGCAAGTTCGGTTATTCCGTGGGTTTCCAGGTCCGGCCGAACCAGCGTTGAATGCGGCTGGAGCCGAACTCGGCCTTGTCGGCGGCGAGTGCGTGTGACGGTGCTTCGAAGGTTCCCGTCGGTGGTTGCCCGCTGACGAACGTGACGTCGACGCGTGCAACCTGATCATCGCCGAACTCCAAGTAGCACGCGCCATGGCCGCCGTAGTGGCTCGACTCGTCATCGCCGCGAATGCGCGCACCGAGTCGGTCGGCGACGACCGCTGCCTGCCCTTCGGCGAACACGCCGGCCTTCGGTGTTCCGACGCTGGTGACGTCGCCGACCGCGTACACATCGGGAAACGCCGTCTCGAGCGTCAGCGGGTTGACCGGGATCCATCCGTCGACCGTCATGCCTGACTTCTCTACGACCGCCGGCGCCCGGTGCACGGGGACACCGAGGAAGAGGTCGTAGGGCATCTCGCTTCCGTCCCGGAGCACCGCGACGTTGCGCCCCGCGTCGAGCTCGCTGACCATTCGCTGGGGACACCAGTTGATGTTGCGTTCCGCGAACGCGACGAGAAGGGCCTCTGATGCCGGCGGCGAGGGCGGGATGGGAACGGGTAACGGCATCACGAGCGAGACCTCGGAGCGATCACGAAGCCCGCGCGCGGTGAGATAGTCGTGCATCATCAGCGCGGTCTCGCTCGGCGCCGGCGGACACTTGAACGGTGTCGACGTGACCGCCACGATGACATGACCACCCGCGAAGCTCGACAACACGTCGCGCAATGCGAACGCGCCTTCCACCGTGTAGAACTCGTGACCGCCTTCGATGAGCCCGGGCGTCGCCTCCGGGTGCAGGTCGGCGCCCAGCGCGACGACGAGCACGTCGCCGCTGAACGTCCCCGCGTCGGTGTCGACACGCTTGTTCGCGGGGTCGATCGAACGGATCGTCGCCTGCACGAACTGCACTCCCGGCTTCACGAAGTCGCGGTACGGGTGGCGCACTGCTGACGGCAGCGTCCGGCCGAACATCACGTCGAGCTTCGAGAACCCGAAGATGAAACCGTCGCTCTGATCGATCAACACGACGTCGACCTCGTCGCCGAACTCGTCGGACAACCGGGTGGTGAGTTCCAGGCCACCAAACCCGGCACCGAGTACCACGACCCGCATGGCGGCAACCTAGTCCCTGCCGAGCCGCGCGCAGCAGCCCAATCTCACTGCGCGAACGCGGCGATCCCGATGATCGGCTGCGACAACGAGCGGTTGCCGAGCGAGCCGAGGAACGGCTTGTCCGAGAAGTCGAACACGCCGCCGTCGCTCGCCACCATCAGGTAACCGTTGCCGAATGCGACAAGTCCGTTGACCGGCTTCGTCAATGGCGTCCCACCCATCGAGCCGCGGAACGGCGCGTTGAACGCGAACACGCCACCGTCACTCGCGACGAGCCAATAGCCGGTATTCGTCGGCGTCGGCGAGATCCCGACGACCGGCCGGTTCAGGTGCACGCCTCCCATCGAGCCGTGGAACGTCGCGTCACCGAAGCTGAAGATGCCGCCGTCGGACCCGACCATGTAATAGCCGCGGCCCGTCGGTGTCGCGACTGACGCAATGACCGGTCCAGCGAGCGTCGCATGCGACATGTCGCCGAAGAACCGTGCATCGCCGAATACGAACGCGCGTCCTCGATGCGTGAAGATCCAGTAACCCTGGCCTGTGGGCGTGTCCGAGATCGTGGCGACGGAATCGCCCGCGGCCAGCGCCGGGTGGTCGCCGGCGAATTTCGCGGACCCGAACGCGCGTACCGAGCCGTCGCGGCCGAGGATCCAGTACCCGGTGCCGTCGGCGCGCGCGGCCATGGCGATCGCGCCCGACGGCGCGCTGCCCAGGTTGGGTGCGTACCCGAACGCGTAGATCTTGCCGTCACCGCCGAGCATCCAGTAGCCCGACTTCTTCGGCGCCGGCCCGACACTCAATGAATGCTGGGCGCTCGCAGTCCAGCTGTCGGGGAAGGTTGCCGTGACCTTGACGGTGTACGTGCCGGCGGCCGCGAACGTGTGTGACGGGCTCGCGCCGCTCGAGTTCGCGGACCCGTCGCCCCACTGCCAGCGGAACGTGGGCTTGGCCGACGAGTTGTCGGGATCGACGGCGACGGCATGGAACGTCGCGGCCACGGTTGCGAGGACGCCGCTCGGCGGCGAGAAGCTCACCGACACCGGCTCTTCGCGTTGCTCGCATCCGAAGACCCTCGTCGCAGTGCTGTCGTCGATGACATCACCTTGGTTGTGGGCGAAGTCCTCGTTGCTGAATTCGAGCTGGGTGTAGTACTTGCCCGTCCCGATTACCTGGTTGTAGAGCGTCGATGACGCCTTCGACTGGTCAGTCGAACCGAGCGACCGGCCGTACACGTACGCACAGTTGTCGCCGTTCTCGTAACCCGCGACGTCTTGCCAGGCGCCGTACGTGTCGGTGATCGCCTCGTTGGCCTCGTGGCTGACCATGCTGAGTTGGACGTCCGCGTACGCGTCACCGTTCGGTGCCTGGGGGCCGGCGGGGCTGACGCACCCCGTTGCCATGATGTCATCGGGCGACGTCAGTTTCGAAGGGTCTGCGACGAACGGCTGGTTCGAATAGGGAACGTTCGCAGGGCTGAGGAAGTGGTACGCGCAGAAGCCTCCGTGCTTGTCGTTGAAGCAGCCGAGAGTCGGCTCGCATGTGTTCACGCGTTTCGGTAAGAACACCATGTAGAGGTGTGCGGCGTCCCTGGGCAGTGCGTGCGCGGCGAGGTATGTGTCGAGCGCGCCCGAGAGTTCCGCATCGGTGACGCAGTTGGTGTAGCCGCTCGTGGGCGGCAGCGGGCATGACGAGCGCGATGTCAAGCTGGCGAGCGGATACGCGGTCGTGTCGTCGATCTCGGCGCCGGCCGTGACCTTGTACCGGATGTGCTTCGGTCCCGGCAGTTGGTAGTACTGCGTGGAGATCGAGAAGACGTTGTTCGGCGTGTCGCTCGCGAGCGCGACGTTCTGCAGATAGGCGTTGATGATCGTCTTGTACGTCGGCGTGTAGGAGAAGCCCGTCGGCGCCCAGTACACCGGCGTGATCGTCACGACGCCCGGCGTCCCGGTGATGCCGCCCATGACGGGTGGCGGCGGTGAGAGGCCGTTGATGTTGTAGACGAGCGGAGGAGTGCATCCGCCGCACTGCGGGTTCAGTCCCTTCGCGACCGCTGGAGGAGTTCGAGGATGGCGCGGGATGAAGCCGAGATGACCGCGCGCGTTCGCCCACGAGGGCGGACCTGCGTGGGCTCGTGCCGCAGGAGCCGCGTGAGCACTCGTCACGAGCGCCGCGCTCGCGAACGCGGTCGCCAGCGAGAGAACGACGCCGCGGCGCATCGCAGCAGCCTACGCTTGCGGTGCAAATGCTCGACTCGCTGCTGGCCTTTCCGGGCGTCGAAGAACACGCCGTCTTGCGGTCCCGGTTCGGCTTTCTGGCCCTGCACGGTGGACTCGAAGCCGGCACGGCTGAGATCGCCGACGCTGCCGCCCACGTCGCGAGCGCGTCGCTGTACGCGGTCGTGCAACCCGACGACCTGCATTGGCACGTTCCGTCCCATTACTTCGACCCGTCCCTTTCGCCCGGGCTGCGGGAATTCCTCGGCCACGTCGACGTCGTTGTTTCGGTGCATGGCTTTGGCGGCCTGCGCGGTTCGGACGAGCGTTGGACCACCGCGCTGCTCGGCGGCGGCAATCGAGATCTCGCGGCGCGGCTCGCCGACGAGCTCCGCGTCGCGCTGCCGCACTACCGCTGGCTCGATGACCTGTCGGTCATGCCGGCGCGGCTGCGCGGCGTGCATGCGGACAATCCCGTGAACCGTCCACCGCACAAGGGTGTACAGATCGAGTTGCCACCGCGCGTTCGGCGGCCGGGTGACGACCTCAACGCGCTCGTCGACGTGCTCGCGACAGTGATGTCTACTTGAGCAGCGGCAGCAGGTGGGCGGTGTCGTTGTAGCGCCGCAGCATGATGCGGCCCCACGTCGTCGTGTTGCCCGCCGGCACCGCGACCACCTCGCTGATCGATGCGTTGTCGGTGTGGGCGAACGCGAACCGGCGCGAACCCGTGACCCGATGCAAGAGCTGGCCGATGACGCCGCCATGTGCCACGGCCATCACGACCTGATCCGGGTGCGCGGCGACGATGCGCTGGAAGCCCCGCCACACGCGCGCATCGAAGTCGTCGTGTGGTTCGGCACCGGGGATGACATCCCAGCGTTCTTGCTCCCAGATCTCGCGGAACAACGCATCTCCGGCAGCCGCGCGTGCGCGGATCTCACCGCCCTCCCAATCGCCGAGGAACACCTCGCGGAGATCCGGTTCGACGATCGGCTCGATTCCGAGCCGTGCCGCGAGCGGCGCCGCGGTCTGATGCGTGCGCTGCAGCGTCGTGACGTAGATGGCTGCGAGTTTGTCGTCTTGCAGGCGGTCGGCGAGGAGCTCGGCTTGGCGTTCACCAATAGGGTCGAGCTCCGGATCGCCGTGGCCGTCGAGCGTGGGGAACGGACGGTCGGGATGCACCGGCGCCGACTCGCCGTGGCGGACGAGCAGCACCGTCGTCGCGCCGGGCGGCGGTGAGTAGCGGTGTTGACGCCACCCCTCGGGTGGCGTGTCGGGAAGTGGCGGAGCTGCCTGGTCGCGCGGAGCATCGGTCGTCATTCGCCTCACGCTAGGTTGCAACCGTGGCGCCGGACGATTTCGTTTCCCGGCCCCGGCGCGGTCGCGTCATCACGATCCGCCGTCACGTCGGGCTCGGCGATGTGCGTCCGGACGCGACGCTGCGACTCGACGCGCTCGCACGCGCGTTGCAAGACGCGGCCGATGCCGACGGCGCCACCGGTCACGTCGACGACATGGGCATGTGGCTGCTGCGCAAGCTCACCGCACGCATCCATCACACGCCCCGATTTCGGGCCGACCTGGACCTGGCGACGTGGTGCAGCGGCGTGGGACCACGTTGGGCCGAGCGCCGGACCGACGTGCACGTCGGCGACCTGCTCGCGATCGAGACCGTGGCGCTGTGGGCGCACGTCGATCCGGTGTCCGGTGCACCGACGCGTCTGCCGGCGGGATTTGCCGGAACGTGGGGCACGAGCGCCGGCGACCGCCGTGTGTCGGCCCGCCTGAGGCACCAGCCGCAACCGGCGCGCGCGGCGCGGTCGCGCTGGCCGCTGCGCGCCACGGACGCGGATGTCATCGGGCACGTGAACAACGCTGCGTACTGGTCGCCGGTCGAGGAGGAGCTCGCACGTCGCGGCTGTCCTCGCGTCCGGACTGCCGAGATCGAGTTCAGATCCGGGCTCGACCCGTCCGACGACGTGGACATGGTGACGGCCGAACACGAAGCGGGCTTCGCACTGTGGCTGTGCGTCGGGTCGACGGTGCGAGCATCGGTCCTCGTAGGCTTCGGGCCGTGACCGCGATGAAGCTCGGATACGCAGCGGGGTATTGGGGAGCAGGGCCGCCCGCCGGCATGCCCGAAGCGATTGCCGAGGCCGAGGGTCTCGGCTTCGACTCGTTCTGGACCGCCGAGGCGTATGGCTCTGACGCGCTGACGCCGTTGGCGTGGTGGGGCGCGCAGACGTCACGCATACGACTCGGCACCGCGATTTGTCAGCTGTCGGCGCGCACGCCTGCGGCCACTGCGATGGCCGCCATCACCCTGGACCATCTTTCGGGTGGGCGCTTCATCTTGGGCTTGGGCGCGTCCGGCCCCCAAGTCGCCGAGGGATGGTACGGCGATGACTATCGCAAGCCCCTCGCTCGCACGCGCGAGTACGTCGAGATCATCCGGCGCATTCTGGCGCGTGACGCGCCGGTCGACTTCCAAGGTGAGCACTACAAGCTGCCGAACCCGGCCGGCACGGGATTTGGCAAGCCGCTCAAGTCGATCACGCATCCACTCCGCGCCGACCTTCCGATCTACCTTGCGGCCGAGGGTCCCAAGAACGTCGCACTCGCCGCAGAGATTGGCGACGGCTGGATCCCGATGTTCTACGCGCCCCGCGTCGACGGCTTCTACCGCGACGCACTCGCCGAAGGGTTCGCGCGTCCGGGCGCGCGGCGGACGGCCGGCGACTTCGAGATCGCCTGTCTCGTGCCCGTGATCATCGCCGACGACGTGGAGACGGCGGCCGACGCCTATCGCCCGGTGCTCGCGCTCTACATCGGCGGCATGGGCGCGCGTGAGGTCAACTTCCACAACGACGTGTTCGCGCGGATGGGATACGAAGGCGAAGCCAAGCTCATCCAGGATCTGTATCTCGACGGCAAGAAGGCGGAAGCAACGGCGGCGGTCCCGACCCGCTTGGTCGAAGACGTCGCGCTCGTCGGTCCGCGCGAGAAAGTCCGCGACGACATCGAAATGTGGCGAGAGTCTGCGGTCACGACGATGCTCGTGTCGGGCGACCGAGCACAACTCCGGACGGTCGCCGCGCTCGTGCTGGGATAGGTCGCCGATGGCGCCCGTCGACCTCACTGCCGAAGAGGCACGCGTGCTCGGCTGCCTCATGGAGAAGTCGGTGACGACGCCGGACAACTATCCGCTGTCGCTCAACGGACTCGTGACGGCGTGCAACCAGACCACGAACCGCGATCCGGTGGTCGCCTACGACGACGATGTCGTCGAACGAGCGCTCGACGGCTTGCGGACGAAAGGGTTGGCACGGCGGGTGATGACTACCGGTCAGCGCGTCGTGAAGCACCGTCAGGTGACCGAAGAGGCGCTGCACATCGGCCGTCCCGAGTTCGCGGTGCTCGGCGTGTTACTGCTGCGCGGCGCGCAGACGCCGGGCGAGTTGAAGCAGCGCACCGAACGTTGGCACGGCTTCCGCTCGACCGACGATGTGGAGGAGACGCTGCGCCGGTTGGCCGGGACCGGCTTCGTAGAGCAGCAGGCGCGCCGCGCCGGCCAGAAGGAGTCTCGCTGGGCGCAGCTCATCGTGAGTGGCGATGCCGTCTCCGCTTCGCCCGAGGAGACAGCGGCTCCCGTCGACGAGCCTGCAACAGAAGCAGCGGCCGGGAAGCCCCGAGTCGAGACCGTCGAGCACTCGCTCGAAGTTCGCAACCCGGCGACCGGTGCTGTCATCCGGTCTGTCGCGGTCACGGAGGTGTCGGAGATCGAGCAGAAGGTTCGACGCGCTCGACAGGCGCAACACGTGTGGTCGTCACGTCCATACGACGACCGAGCGGCCGCGCTGCGCACGTTCGGCGCCTTGCTCGACAAGGAGACGGAAGACTGTGCGCGCATCACGACGAGCGAGACCGGGAAGCCGATCCGCCAGTCGCGCAACGAGGTGCGCGCGGTGCTCGAACGCATCGCATGGAATGTTGATCACGCGGGCGAGGTGATCAAGGACCGCATCGTGACGCACGCCGATCATCTCGAGGAGCGGGTCACCTACGAGCCGATAGGTGTCGTCGCGCACGTGAGCGCGTGGAACTATCCCTATTTCGTCGGTCTCAACTCGATCGTCCCTGCGCTGCTGACCGGTAACGCCGTCCTCTACAAGCCGTCTGAGTATGCGACGCTGACCGGCTTGCGTCTGGTCGACCTGCTGCACCGCGCCGGCGTCCCCGTCGATGTCGTGCAGGCAGTTGTGGGCGGGGGCGCGACCGGCGCGGCGCTCGTCGACGCCGACATCGACATGGTGTGCTTCACCGGCTCGTACGCGACCGGCACCAGGGTCGCGACCGCCGTCGCCGACCGTTTCGTTCGGGTGCAGCTCGAGCTCGGCGGCAAGGACCCGGCCTACGTATGCGACGACGTCGATGTCTCGCAGGCCGCGGCCGCTGTCGCCGAAGGCGCGTTCTACAACAGCGGGCAATCGTGCAGTGCGACCGAGCGCGTCTATGTGCACGAACGGATCTGGGACCGCTTTGCCGACGCCTTCGTCGAAGTCGTGAAGTCGTATCGCCTCGGACCGCCGGAGGACGACGGCACGGATCTCGGCCCGGTCGCCCGGGCGGCGCAACTCGACGTGTTGGAGAGTCAGGTCGCGGACGCGCAGGCGCGCGGCGCGCGTGTCCTGTACGGCGGGCATCGTGTCGAGCGTCCCGGCAACTGGTTCGAACCCACCGTGCTGATCGACGTCGACGGCGGAGCAGCCGTGCTGCGGGACGAGAGTTTCGGGCCGGTGATCGCACTCCAACCGGTGACCGATGACGCCGACGCGCTCGCACGCATGAACGACACCGAGTACGGGCTCGGCGCCGCGGTCTTCACGCGCGACCGCGAGCGCGCGGCGGCGTTGCTGTCGCAGCTCGACGTCGGGAACGCCTATTGGAACGTCGCCGATCGGTCGTGTGTCCGGCTGCCGTGGGCCGGACGGCGCCACTCCGGGATCGGCGTGTCGATGTCCGAGTCAGGCGTGCGCGCGTTCGTCCGCGAGAAGGCCTGGCACCTCTTCGGCCCCGAGTGAGTCAGGGTTGGTCGGTCGTCGAGGTCGCGGCTGCGGTGTCGGCTGACGTCGGCGGAGTCGTCGGCTGAGTCGTCGTTTCGGGTGTGCCGATGATGACCACCGTCTCGCCGGTGGGAACCGACATCGGCGTGTCGTCGCTCGGATCCGGAGGCGGCAGGTCGGGGGCTTGTTGGTCGGGCGGCACGGTTGCGTCCGTGACACTCGGAGGAGACGTCTCGGGCGACGACGACACCGCCGAAGACGGCGGTGACGGCTTGGGCGGCGCGGGCGAGACCGACGGGATGCTCACCGTCGTCACGGGCGCGGCCGTCGTCGGCACGCTCGTACTCGAGGTCGTGCGTGCGGTGGAAGGGGGCGTCACGGTCGCGGACGCCTCGGTCGGCGACGACGCCGGCCCCGACGGCGTGTCGGCATGGGCGCTGCTGAACCCGGCAAAGGCGACGACACTCGCCGCCAAACCGGCGACCGGCAGGATGACCTTGCGTCGCAGCAACTCGGCGTGCAGTGCTTTGGCTTCGGCGCGCGAGCATCCGAGCAGCGCGACGATGCGTGTCTCGATCCGATGTGTCTCGGCGCCGAGCGCGGCACCGAGTGCCGCCACATCCGTCGCTCGCAACGCGACCGGCTCGCCGGGCTTGCTCCGTCGCAGCCGGGCGACGATCTCGACATAGCCGCTGAGGACGTCGTCGGTGTCATCGGTGTTCACGTAGCGGACGCTGTCACCGAGGACCAGTTGGTCGTCGTCGAGACGCACCGGCACGCGCAACGGGATATGGGCAGTCAGGTCGTCGCCGTAGCACTCCGCAAGGCGCGCGCACGTCCCCGGCGGCACCACGAGTCGACCGCGCTCGTAGTCGCGCAGCAGCGCAGCAGGAATGCCGGTCCGGTCCTCGACCTCACGGCGCTTCCAACCGAGTCGCTTGCGCGCCGAGCGGAGGAGCGCGCCGAGGCGCTCGGCCGGCATGGAGTCGTCCAGGAGCAGCGCAACGACGTCACTCACCGCTCCTCCATCGGCAGCGCGACAGTGCCGCTCAAGCCAATTCCGGATTGGAGCGAAGGCGGTCGTTTACGGCCCTCTTTGCTCCAAACACATCAGGACTGGGCCGCCTCGAAGTCGGCCCGGTCTTCGGCCGCCGGATCCTGCAGGAGCTCGCACGTGGTGTCGAAGCGCATCGTGGACCGGCGGTTGAGGTCGTAGCGCGGCCAGTCCGGAAGACCGGCATCGCTCGGATCGCCCGTGTGGGCGAACGCGATCCAGGCGCGATGCATGGCGTCGGCGATCGGCTGGCGATCGGGTCCCGAACCGAGCAGCAGCTCGGCGCCGCCGCGATCGAGGTTGTCGAAGACGAACGGGATCTCGAGCGCGTGCGTCGATCGAAGAATGCCACCGAACACAGGCGTCTCCCACGTGAACAGGTACATCCACGCCGGCCCGTGCTGCAGCTGCGCTTCCGCGAGTCGTATCGCAGGAAGGCGGAAGACGGCGTCGGTCGCGAGGTCGAGCCACAACTCTTGCGGTGAGACAGTCGGCCGGCGGGCGCGGTACGCGGCGACGAGTCCGTCGGCGCGATCGCCGATCCACTTCCGGACCCGATCGACGATTCCGGCATCGTCGAGCGTTCCCACGCTCGGGTCCGCCACCTGGAAGAGCGTCATCTCGTGACGGTTCGTTCCCGTGAGAACGTGCACGTCGGCGGCGCTGCCCGCCGCGATGGCGTCGAGCGGCGGCTGGGGCAAGACGGTCCCGTCGACGATCGGTTGGAACGGCAACTGATTGACGCCGTCCTCGCGAATGTCGGGTTGTGCGCCGAGGATCTGTTCCGTCGACTTCGCGAGAAGCGCATCGAAGTCGCCCGGCCGCACGTGCAGTCGCTCGAGCATCCTCGTCGCGATCCCGGTCGCGCGCTCGCGTGTCGAGTTCCACGATGCGGCACCGCTCTGCGGAATCGCTTTGCGGAACATTCCGCGCGCGGCCGGTGTGCCGAGGAGTGCCCCGATGCTGCCGCCGCCCGCCGACTCGCCGAACACCGTGACGTTGTCGGGATCGCCGCCGAACGCACTGATGCAGTCGCGTACCCACTGCAGCGCCGCGACTTGATCGAGCAGCCCGACGTTGCCGGAGCCCGCAAGCGCCTCACCGAACAGGTCGGCGAGATGCAGGAATCCGAACGGTCCGAGCCGGTAGTTCAGCGTCACGACGACCACGTCACCGTTGCGAGCGAACGCAGTGCCGTCGTACCAGGGCGTGTCGCCCGCGCCCCACACGAACGCGCCACCGTGGATCCACACCATCACGGGGCGACGCCCGTCATCGCAGGCGGGCGTCCACACATTCAGGAACAAGCTGTCTTCGCTGTTGGGCGGCTGCTCGCCCCCGAGCATCGTCGTCATCGCGAACTCGGTCTGGGCCGACTGGGCGCCGAACGCCTTCGCGTCGCGCACACCGTCCCAACCCTCTTCGATCACGGGCGGCTGCCACCGACGCGAGCCCGTCGGCGGCGCGGCATAGGGAATGCCGCGGAACACCTGGACGCCTTCGCGTTCCAG
>JBKPCL010000112.1:0-13776 GCA_046727335.1 Actinomycetota bacterium | reverse complement strand
GGAGCCGGAAGCGCACGAGCCGCGGCGAGACCGGTCGACAACGGCATGAGGCCGATGAAGCTGCCCGCCGCGATGCGCATGGACGCAGTGCGGAGCGCCGAGGGTGTCGGGATGATGATCTCCGCGGGTACCAATGCCGCGAGCAGCGCCGCGATCCGCTCGGAGTGAACCTCGCCGGCCTGCCCGTTGGCGCAGATCGTCGCGAGGAATCGCGACGCTTCGCTCGGCTGCAGCGCGGCGGGAATGGTCGCGGCGCCGAAGCTGCTGACCGGCTGGATCGAGTCGCGCCACGCAATTGCGGCTTGGTCGTCGCGGTGCAGCAGACGCTCGGTGTCCTCGGCCGGCATCGGCGGACTGAAGAGGTAGCCCTGCATCTGCGTGCAACCATGCGCGAGCAAGAAGCGAGCTTGATCCGAAGTCTCGACACCTTCGGCGACGACGTTCAGGCCCAGGGCGCGTGCGAGCCCGATGATGGCCTCGATGATGGGTGCCTGGTCCTGCACCTGACGGACACTGGACACGAACGACTGGTCGATCTTGAGACTGTCGATCGGCATGTCCGCGAGGTAGCTCAGTCCCGAGAAGCCGGTTCCGAAGTCGTCGATCGAGCAGCGAACGCCGAGCTCGCGCAGTGACGTGAGCGTTGCCGTCGCCCGCTCGAGATCTCGCATGAAGATCGACTCGGTGATCTCGAGCTCGAGCAACGGTGCCGGCACGTCGTGGCGGTCGAGGATCTCGGCGACGGTGTCGACGATCGATGCCTGCGAGAACTGGCGCGCTGACAGGTTCACCGCGATCGGCCGCGGCTCGATCCCCGCGTCGCGCCAGCGGCGCGCGTGCAGGCATGCCTCGTCGAGCGCCCATGCACCCAGCGCGGAGATGAGACCGGTCTCCTCGGCCACGGGCACGAACACCGCCGGTGAGAGCATCCCGAGCTTGGGATGTGGCCATCGGGCGAGCGCCTCCAAGCGCACGACCCGGCCGGTGTGGAGGTCGACCTGCGGCTGATAGTGCAGGTCGAGCGCCCGTCGATCGAGCGCGTGACGAAGCCCGAGCTCGACCGACAGCTTCGCTTGGGCGCGCACGGACAAGTCAGGCGTGTACATCTCGAACGCGTTGCGACCATGCGCCTTCGCGCGGTACATGGCGGTGTCCGCGTTCTTGAGCAGCGTCTCGATGTCGGTGCCGTCATCGGGATAGAGCGCGATGCCGATGCTCGCGCTCGTGTGCAGCTCACGCGAGCCGGCTGCGAAGGGCTCGACGAACAGATCGAGGATCTTCGTCGCGACCGTCCGCGCGTCGTCGTCGGTGCCGACGTCGCCCAGCAGGATCGAGAACTCGTCGCCCCCCATCCGCGCCACGGTGTCGGTCTGACGGACGGCGCCATGCAGCCGCTTGGCGACCGCCTGGAGGAGCTGGTTCCCGGCAGCATGACCGAGGCTGTCGTTGATCGACTTGAACCGGTCGAGGTCGAGGAACATGACCGCGGCGCGCGTCTCCGATCGGCGCGCGTACGCCAGCATCATGTCGGCGCGGTCCTCGAAGAGGACCCGGTTCGGGAGACGAGTCAACGGGTCGTGCTGGGCGCGGTACTCGGCCCGGGCGCGGTCGATGATCTGACGGATGAGGTATGCCGAGAGCAGCAGAGGGAGCAACGCCGACGCCGCGACGACAATGCCGAACCCGGAGAGGGCGCCACGCGCGGCGGCGAGGGCAAGCGACGCGGGCGCGACGAGCGCGACCGCGATGCTGGCCAACAGCTGCACCGATCCGAAACGTGAAGGGCGCGCCTCGGCTGGTTCCGACGCTCGGCGGAGCGACGGATGGAGCGCGGCGACGCCCCACAGACAGAAGGCCCACAGCGCGACGCCTGTCAGGCGATCACGAGCAACGGAGTTGTCACCGAGCTTGGCGCCGGCATAGAAGGCGTCGACGACGAGCAGCGTCAGGAACGCCCCGCCGAGGTAGCGGTAACCGATCACCTGCTCCGTCGAGCTGAAGAGCAGGCGGCCGATGAGCCAGACCGCGACGATCCACGCCGCAACCGGAAGCAACGTCAACGCGGCGTCGAGTTGTTCGGTGCCGCGCGCGACGACAAGCACCCATGGCACGTAGGTACAGGCCAGCGCGACCATCGCCGCTTCGAGCGCGGAGTCGACCGCGCGACCCGGGCCCCGGCCGGCAAGGAGTCGGGCGACGCCGACGCTCGCGACGAGCGCGGCGACGACACCCGCCCAGTCGACCCCGATGGGGAACACGTTGCGCAGCCCGGCTGCTTCCGCCCACGTCGTGCTCACGGTGGCGATAACGAGCGCGATGCTGAGCAGGGTCCAACCGCCGCGCCAACTCGAACGGTGACGACGGAGGTTCAGGAGGTAGCCAACGAAGAAGGCACCCAACGCGACAACCGTCGCGGCGACCGCAGCGAGCAGAGGGCGAGCCGCCGCGAACCGCATGACTGCCGCGACCGTCGCGACCACGACGAGCGAAACGACGACCCGGCGAATCACCTTCAGCACTGACGTACTGGCGAACGCGGACATGCGTTTCCCCGAGACCGAAACCCTTGAGGACGCCGGGTTCGCCACTGGCTCCCTACCGCCCAGGCGACCAAGTTGCGGGCTGTAGTTCAACGCCTCGTCCACCGCCGGTTTCCGACGGATGCGCAGGTATCGGCGTCCCTCGCAGCACCGCTTGACGAGCCCCCTACCTGCGACTTTTCCGGAAATCAGCCCATGCTGGAGGCTCAGAGGCGACGTTCCGGGACCAACCCCGACAAGTACCCTCAGACCGACATCGCCTTCAGTCAGAGGAGCCATGCGATGCTCGGAGAGATTCTCGGGCCGGACCTGCTCATCGTCGTGGGCCTGATCGTCCTGCTGTTCGGAGGATCGCAGCTGCCGAAGCTCGCGCGGGGCCTCGGTGCCGCGCAGCGCGAGTTCAAGCGCGGCCTCGCGGGCGACACCGACGAGGACGCGAACAAGTAGACGGCGGAACGGTCAGCCGCCGCGCCGGAGGTGGACTTCGACAGCGCCGGCCCCCGCGAGCGGTCCCGATCGGATGCACGCTCGCGCGCCGAGAAGACGGCAGCCATGCGTCCGATCGATGACGTAACCGCGGGCCACACGGATCACCACGTCGAGCGACTCTGGTTGCACGCCGGCTTGCGGAAGCAGGCGAACGCGATACCAACCGCCGTCGAGTGGCGTTCGGCCCTGCAACGACAGGTCGAAGCGCGTTTCCCCGCCACGCGGTACGGACGCGAACGTCGAATACACGTAGCGGCCGAACTCGCGGCCGCCCTCCAGTGCGATCGGCCGACCGTCGCGCTCGGCGCGGACAAGGTCCAGTCCGGAGTACAGCGACACGAATGACTGCAGGTCACCGACATGATCGGAGGAATCGACAGGACCCGTGACGAACGCCGGCAGGTTGGCAGGCGCGTCGTCGCGCAGGGAAAGCCGCGCTGCCGCACGAACGCTCGCGTGGGAAGAATCGATCGGCGTCACCGTGACGACGTAGGACGCGGAGCGAGAGGCGTAGAAGTCGAGCTTCGTCGCGTTCGCGTTCTGCATCGTCGAGAAGAACGCGTCCTCGGTCGGCGCGGGAACGCTTCCCGTGAGACCGAGGCGCTGCAACACCGCTTCCTCGTCGGGCCGGGCCAGCCAGACGGAAAGATGGCGTTCGGCAACGGCCGACCCCAGCACGTTGGCGAGCCGAGACGGATCGCCGAGGTCGGAGCGCTCCGCCGCGCTCCAGACCGCGCGGGTGACACGCCCGAGGAACTCCTTGCGCGTGCGTTGATCAGCGAAGCGCGCATACTGGGCCCGCAAGGTGACATCCACCACGTTGTCGGCACTGATCGGCACCGGCCAGTCGTGCACACGGACAGGGCCGGTTAGACGCAACAGCGCACGCAAGGCCAATGGATCGATCGACACGACGCCGTCGACATGACGACGCGTCTCGCGCTCGTACATACTCGCCATGACCTCCGCGACGGTCGGCGAGTCGGGACTCATGGTGACGTTCTCCCATGAGAGTTGCGGCTGAAAGCGGCCGTAGCGCGCCACGAACTCCGAAGGCCCCGGCGTCGGCGTCGCGCCCACAGCGCGCGCGGCGGCGTCGAGCTCCTCGACGGGAAGCACGTCCTGCAACCGAACATGTCCGTGATCGGCCTCCAGCAGGCCAAAGCTGCCGGGGATGCCGCCGGTCGCGCGCGCCTCTGCCGGATTCTGGGCGACCAAGAGATAGTGGCGCACGTCTTCGGTACCGAACGCCGCCGGCACTACCAGCGCGGCGTCGGCGGCGTTGCGCGTCGAGATCGCCGCACGATCGAGTTGCCGCTCCAGGCCCCCCAGCGTCGAGGCGGTGAACGGCAACAACCCGTGCCGGTCGATGCTGTGGATGCGGCGGCGCGCGTCCATGACGGACCCGGCGACTGCGCGCAGCGTCGGTTCCGCAGTGCGGATCGCGTCGATCGGGATGCTCGCTTGATGGACGTGCCACTCGTGCGGGTCGACGTCGGTGGTGAGACGCTGTCCAGCGCGCGCGAGTGACCGACCCGCGTCCACCATTTCGCGTACCGCGTCGAGGTTCGGGCCGACGAGTGGGACCGCGCGCGCCGGGCCGAGCGACGGCACGGTCAAGAGTTGGTGTGCGCGCGTGAGCTTGCCCTCGGCTGCGACGAGCTCGGCGCCTGCCGCGCGCGTGTCACCGCGGCGGACGTCCTCGGCCGCGCTTTGGAGCAAGCGGGCGCCCGCGCTCGCCGAGCGATACGCGATCACGGCGGCAACGAGATCGGCGCCGGCCACCGTCACGAGCGCGAGCACACTCGCCGCGAGGACGAACTTCACGCGCCTGCTCACACCAACGTGTTCAAGCCCGTGCACGGGCGCGCCGCGCGTCGCGACACCGAAGAACACGAGGGCCGTCAGCGCAACGCCGACTGCGCCGGCAGGCGCGAGCCAGCCGACAACAGCACCGACGACCGCGACGGTGAGCGCTGCCTGCGCGGCAATGTGCGACACGAGCGCGCCTGTGCTCCCGAACCGGCGCGTGGCGAGCGCGTGCGAAAGGTTGTCCGGCGCGCTGAGCCAGAACGACCGACCGTGAGCAAGACGGCGCAAGGCCGTGACGGCGAGCTCGATGACGGGCAGCGCCAAGAGCGCCACCAGAGTCCACGACGACGCGATCCGGTCCGGCGCGCGTCGAGTGAGCTCGAGCCCGAGCGCGGGCAGCAAGAAGCCGAGGAACATCGAACCGCCATCGCCGAGATAGATGGCGGCGGGACGGGCGTTGAACGCCAGGAACGCCACACAAGATCCGGCGATCGCCGCCGCGCACACACCGGCCTCCGTCGCGCGACCCGACGCGATAGCCAACGCGACTGCCGACATTCCGACGAC
Source organism: Actinomycetota bacterium (assembly GCA_046727335.1). Taxonomy (GTDB): domain Bacteria; phylum Actinomycetota; class Acidimicrobiia; order IMCC26256; family PALSA-610; genus JBKPCL01. The sequence continues at coordinate 8,368 of JBKPCL010000112.1, read as the reverse complement.
GCACGTAGCGAGCGCGTCGGAGTTGTCGAGGAAGTTCACTCCATTGACGACTGCCAGCAGCCACACAACCGTCAGCACGCCATCGAATCCGCGATTCGCAGTCAGCGAGAGGGAGGCGCCGGTCGCAACCAAGGCCAGCGCCGCCGATGTCTGGAGCGCGAGACGTAGCGCGGGCGGCAGCGGCCGATGATCGTCGAACAGGCCGAGGATGCCGAGCGCCGCGGCGAGGAGGATGGCGGTGGCGACCTCATTCGACGGACGGCTGCCCGTACGCGTCCCGACGATCACCGCGATCGCGATCGCCGGGCCGCCGAGATATGCGACTCGGTGTCGAGGCGCGAGCCGCGGTACCGCCACGAATCCGACCCGGTGCGCCAGCAAGCGGGCGCCCGGTACCAGGCACAAGCCGACCACCGCCGCGCCCACGGCCGCGAGCCACAGCGGACTCGCCAGCGCGGGCATCATCCGGGGATCTCGGCCACCCGAGGCGCCGGCAGCGCACTCTGCGGTCGCCACGTCCGGGTCGCCTGCGCGAGCACGCCGGCAACGAACATCGGATTGAGCACGACATAACGGCGCCACAGCCGACGCGGATCCGACGCGAGCCGGTGCAACCACTGCAGTCCTGCGCCCATCATCCACTCAGGCGCTTCGCGGGCGAGCTTGGCGTTGAAGTCGAACGCGGCGCCGACCGCGACCATCGGTACACCGACGCGGTCGTGCATCGCCCAAACGAATTGCTCCTGGCGCGGACATCCCAGGCCCACGAACACGAGCCGCGCGCCCGATGCCTGTACGCGCTCGGCGAGTTCTCGCTGCGCGTCGTCGTCGAGTGCGACGAAGCGGCCGGGCTCCGCTCCGGCGATGATGATCCCGGGATAGTCGATCGCAAGCTGCCGGCACAGCGCCTCGACCGTCGACGGCCAGCTGCCGTAGAGGTAGATCGGCAGTTGCTCCGCGGCCGCACGCGCGCACAGGACGCGCATCAGTTCGGGCCCGTAGACGCGGCGGCGAAGACGGGTCCCGTGCAGGAGGTTCAGCGCCCACCGAACGGGTTGCCCGTCGGCGCCGACGACGTCCAGGCGATTGACCTGCGCGCGCAGCTGCGGATCGCGCGCTGCACTCATGACTGCGTGCACCGCGAACGCGGCAACCGAGAACGGCCGGCCCGCGCGCGCGGCGGCGAGGGTGAGCTCCGCCGCCTCGTCCAGCTCGACCGCGTCGACGAGCACGCCAAGGACGTTGCGCTTCGAGCTCATGGTCGCGTGCTCAGAGCGTCGCGAGGGTCGGCGACGTGACCTCGGCGTCGGTCGACCCAGTCATCTGGTCGTAGATCCACTCGTAGGTGCGCGCCATGCCGTCGGCGAGCGAGATCGACGGCGCCCAGCCGAGCATCTGTTGGATCAGCGTGTTGTCGCTGCTCCGGCCGCGAACTCCCAGCGGTGCATCGAGTGCGTAGCGACGCGTCAGCCGGAGCCCCGCGATCTCCTCGACCACGTCGACGAGCTGGTTGATCGTGACCATCTCGTCGCTCCCGACGTTGAGTGGGTCGCGGACGTTGCCGGCCATGAGGCGCAGCGTTCCGTCGACACAGTCGTCGACGTACGTGAAGCTGCGCGTTTGCTCGCCGTCACCCCAGATCTCGATGTCGTTCGTACCACGGAGCTGAGCCTCGATGACCTTCCGGCAGATCGCCGCGGGAGCCTTCTCCCGGCCACCGTCGTACGTACCGAACGGCCCGTACACGTTGTGGTAGCGAGCGACGCGCGTCTCCAGGCCGAAGTCCTCGCAGAAGTGGCGGCACATCCGCTCGTCGAAGAGCTTCTCCCAGCCGTAGCCGTCCTCGGGCATCGCCGGGTACGCGTCGGACTCACGTAGAGCCTCGACGTCGGCGCGGACCTGCTTGTCCGCTGCGTAGATGCACGCCGAGGAGGCGAAGAAGAACCGACGGACACCGCAGTCGCGAGCGGCGAGCAGGAGATGAGTGTTGATCAGCACCGAGAGCATGCACAACGCCTTGTTGTTCTCGATGAACCCCATGCCGCCCATGTCGGCGGCGAGGTTGAACACTGCGTCGGCACCATCGAGCAGCTCGTAGCACGACTGCTTCTCGGCGAGATCAAGGTGAAAGCGCTGTGTGCGGGGCACGCGCTGATACCAGAGCGGCACGGGCTTGCTGTCGGCCGCGCGTACGCGCGCACCGCGCCGGACGAGCTCGGCCGTCAGGTGTCCGCCGATGAACCCACCGGCGCCCGCCACGACCACGAGCTTGTCCGCGACGTCGAACGACTCCGCCTCCCGGATCGACATTCCATCTCGCCTTCTGCGACACAGACCCACGACTGCGGCTGCAGCCCCACCAACCATCGGCAGGACCGGCCCCGATTCGAGAGAACCGCAGGTGTCGTCAGCCCGCGCGTGCGGCGACTGCGGTGTCGTACACGTCCTCGAGCTTGGCGGTTTGCCGATGCACGTCGAACCGGCTGATGACGCGCTGTCGCCCGGCCCGTGACATTTGTAACCAGAGGTCGTCATCGGTGAGCAGCGTGCGCAGTCGTTCGGCGAGACCGGCGACGTCACGCTCCGTCGCCAGCAGCCCGGTTTCGCCGTCGGCAACCGCTTCCGGCACACCACCCGTTCGGTACGACACGACGGGAACACCGCACGCCTGCGCCTCGGCGAACACGAGCCCGAAGCCCTCCGAGGCGCCGTTGCGCGCGGTCATGCTCGGTCCACAGAGCACCCTCGTGTCCTGCAGCAGCCGGCGGACGGCGAGGGGCTCGAGGGCGCCGGCGAAGCGCACGGCGAGGCGCTTCCGCTCGGCGAACGCCATGAGCCGCTCGCGGGTGGACCCGTCGCCGACGATCGTGCACGGCACCGAGAGACCGTGCCCGGCGAGGATTGCGAGCGCGTCCAGCAAGTCCCGGGCCCCCTTGTTGGGCTGCAGGCGCCCGACGAACAGCACGCCGGGAGGCGGGGCCGAAGATCGGTCCGGAGGGCAAAAGAACTCCGTGTCCACGCCGATGAAGCGGACGATGACCTTGGCGGGATCGGCGCCGGATGCGATGAGGCGCTGGGACACGAACTCGGAGACTGCGACGATGACGTCGGCGCGTTCGAACAGTTGTGGGCGCGCCTCGACGAAGCGAGCGGGGAGCCGGCCGAGGGCGCGCAAGCCGTCGTCGGTCACGGTCGCGTCGTAGCCATGGAACGTCACGATGAAGGGCGTCCGCAAGTGCTGCGGGCGCGTGAGGGTCGGCAGGAGCAGCGTCGCGTCGGGCCCGAAGTGTGCATGCACCAGCTCGACGTCAGCGAGCAGCCCGCGCAGCGCGCGTGGTGCGAACCCATGGATCAGGCCGAGCTCGACGAGCTTGGCCAGCCGTGGCGACGCCACGATGCGCCTTTCGACCTCGACGGCCTCCCACGTGTGGCTCGTACGTCGAGTGCCGACCAGCACCGGCGCGTAGCGCGTCAGTGCGGCCGCCTGGTTCGCGATGAAGCCTTCGCTGTAGGGCAACAGTTCGCGACGGAACACGACTGCCTTGGGGCTCATCGGTGACGGCGACTGTAGCGGTAGCACCGTCGATACCCGCGGACGCGCACGCGTCTCGCTCGGAGGTCGATCGCGACGGCTTGGTGACGCTCGGGGTCGTGACGACGCTGGTGATCTTGTCGTACACGGCACCGCTCGTCGGGCGCGGAGTGTTGTGGAGTGCTCCGGCGGCGTTGATCGCGTTGTTCTTTCGGGCGCGCGTCGTCCGTATACGCGTCAGCGCCAGCCTCGTTGCGTTCACGGGTTGGCTCGTTCTGACTGGTCTGCTCGCGGGGCTTCCGAAAGGAAGCTTCACGCTGATGCTGCTCGTCGGCGTCATCGCGGCCGGTGCCGCGTGTGCCGGGTTCGACATGTCGACGATCGGGCGGGCACTGGTCTGGGGCACGGCGTTGCCGGTCGCGGTTTCCGTCGCCACGAGCATGGGAGGGCTGGCGAGCGCTCGCGAGCAGGGCGCGCTCTACGCGGGTGCGTGGCGAGGGATCTTCAACCAGAAGAACTCGCTGGGATTCGCGGCGGCGTTGCTCATTGCTCTCTGCGTCACGCAGTACCGCGAGTTGCCACGACTCTCTGCTCGTGCGCTGCTCGTACTCGGTGGCGTCGCGCTCGTTGGTTCGCGCTCCGTCTCTGCTCTCGGCGCGCTCGCATTCGCACTCACGTTGTACGCGCTCGTCGCCGCGGTCGGGAAGCAGCGCGGGCGGCGCCTCGGGACTCGGGCGTTGGTCGGCCTCGCCGTCGTGCTCTGCGTTGCGGTCGTGGTGGCGCTGCCACGCATTCTGGGTGACTTCGGTCGGGACCCGACGTTGACGGGCCGGACGGTGATGTGGACGGCCTTTTCCCGCGACGCTCATCACCACCTGCTGACCGGCTACGCGCCCGGCGGTTACTGGTTCAGCGCTGCCGGCAAATCGACTGTCGCATCGATCCGACAGACGCTTCACTTCGCGCCGGGCCAGGCGCACAACGGCGTGCTCGACGTCGTGCTCGACGCGGGACTGCCCGCACTGCTGTTGCTCACAGTCCTCGCGCTTGCAGCACTGCGGCGCGCATTGGCCGCCTTCCAAGCGGGATGCTCATGGCCCTTGTTCGTGTTGGCGTTCGGGATCATGACGACCTATACGGAACGCGGCCTCTACTCGGCACCGATGCTCTTCGTCGTTGCCATCATCGTGAGCGTGCCGGCCGTCGCTCCGGGGCGGTCCGGCTGAGCGACGCGCGAATGTGGCGGCGCGTCGACGGCGGCACCGTTGCCAACGCCGCGGCGAGGATGAGGTCGCGTGCCCGGGGCTTACCTCCGGCGAAGGCTTCGCGAATCAAGAACGGGATTGCCCGTCGATCACTGTCGAGCGTGGCCGCGAACACGCCGTAGCTCAACAGAAAACCGGCGTAGGCGCGTGGCGTGAACAGATGCCGGCTGGTGGATGCCCACTCCCATCGCTCTTGCCAGCAGCCGCGGCCGCCGATGGCCGCGCTGTGCGGAAGCGCCGGCGAATACACCGACAATGCCTCCGGCGCCATCACAATCTCCGCGCCGGCTTCGTACGCACAACGCAGGACCCAGTCGTGATCCTGATGCCGCGCGAGATCTTCACGGAAGGGATGTTCGAGCGCGAGCGCAGTCGGCGCCACCAACGTCGACGTCTGCACATGGCCGTCACCGGCGAAGAGGCCTCGGCGACAGAAGAGGTATTCGCTCAAGTGGCATGACGCATCGGGGAGAAAGCGCGGCCACACGTAGTCGCGCTCCGGCGCGCGGGCGACGAAGCGGCTCGACAGCACACGTCGAGCCTTCCGCCGTGGCGCGATGGCGAGCTGCGTCGCGAGTTTCCGCGGCAGCCAAGCGTCGTCGTCGTCCAGCCACGCGACCCATTCCGTCCGGGACCGCTCGGCCCCGAAATTGCGCGCCGCGTTGCTGCCGCGCCGCGGCCCATCGAGGGAGTGCAGCGTCACGCGGGGATCGTCGGCGAGGCGGCCGAGCAGCCTCGCAAGGTCGCCCACTGTCGCGCCGTCGCCGACGACGTGCACCTCGACATTGCACTGTTGCTGGCTCACGGCACTCTCGACTGCGGTGCCGAGCGCCCGTCGACGACCCGCCGTCGGGATCACCACGGTCACCGTGGGGCGGCGGGCAGTCATCGCCGCACCAGCCCGCGATAGCAGTCGAGCACTTGCGCCGCGGCGCGGGTCCAGTCGCAGCGCCGGTCGACGATCGTCGCGTGGCGGTCGTAGTCCTGCTGATCGAGCGCGAGCACCCCGTCCAGCTGCGCCGCGAAACTTGCATAGTCGCCAGCGTTATAGACGCCTGGCAGGCCTCGAAGGACTTCACGCGCGGCACCGGAATTCGCGACGACAGCCGGCGTACCAAGCGCCCACGCTTCGAGTGCCGGAAGACCGAGGCCTTCGTATCGCGACGCGATCGCCACCGCCCGGCTCGTTCGCACCAGGTCGGCAAGCTGAGCGTTGTCGAGCGGACCGCGCTCCTGCCGGATGCGACCAGGGAACTCCCTGTGCAAACGCGCCGCCGCGCCGTCGCCGACCAGCACCACGTGATGGTCGTCGAGGCCACGCTCGAAGAGGTACCGGGCTGCGAAGGAAGCCGCTTCATGGGCGTACTTGTGAGGGAGTAAGGAGTCGAAGACGACCAGCGTCTTCTCCCGACCGCGCACGCCCCGAGCGCGTGCCCCGTCCAGCCCGAGCCCAGGCATCACGACCTGGATCGGCGCATGCTCGACGCCGCTGACGGCCGCTTCGAGACGATCCCGGGAGAACTCCGAATCGGTGAGCACGACGTCGGCAGTGCGCAGCGTGCGCTGGAAGGCCGCGGTCACGTACGCGCTCTTCATGCCGCGGCGCCGACGACCGAACGCGCCGGCGGCGTACTGCATCGGGATGTCGTCGTGCACCGTGGCCAGCACCTTCGTACCGCTCGGCCGCCACCACGGAATCAGGCCTTTGGGAAAGTGGACGACGTCCGCCTCGAACGAGCGGGCGAGGCGCGGCGCCCCGACCTGGTCGCGATAGACGCGCTCGGCGACATTCGCGACGGGTCGCAGCGCGACGACGTCGACTCGACCGGCCGACGGCAGGTCGCCGAGCTCGGCGCGCACCGCGTCCGACGTGATCACTGTCAGCCGTTCGTCCGGATCGAGCGCGGCTGCCACACCGGCGGTGAGGGCAAGCGCGAACGAGATGATTCCTTGGCTGCTGGTGCGGCGCCGATCGAGATCGCCGAGGTAGATCCCATAGCTAGGCGACGAGCGCATCGAGCCTCTCCTCCTCGAACGACTCGCGCCGCTGCTCGTCTCGCGCGAACACCATCCAGAGTCCGACGGCCAGCACGACCTCGGAGATGTATGTGCCTGCCACCGCTCCTCGCCACGAGAACGACGGGATCAGCACCACGTACGCGACGACACTCGCGACCGCGCTCACGAGCTGCACGAGAAGTCGTCGATGCTGCTTTCCGCTGAGCATCAGGTGGTTCGCGACGAAGTACTGGCTGGCGCGGAGCAACGGCAGCGCGGCGAGCCACCGAAGCATGTCGGCGGCGGGGTCGTACTTGTGACCGACGACCGCGGGAAGCAGCGGCGCCGCGATCACCATCAGGACGGCAACGAGCGAGCCGTACGCCATTCCCACGGCGGTCAGGCGCAGCGCCGTGCGCCGCGTGGCGGCGAACGAGCGGCGCATCGTCGGAACCAGCAGGGGCAGGCCCATCAGCACCATCGCGTTGATCGGCGCAAACGCCAGACTGGCGACGCGATACGCCGAGGCGTACATGCCGGCATCGGCGTCGAACCCGGCATGCACGATCATGGGAGTGTCGAGGCCGTCCTGCACGTAGAACGCGGCGGCGGTCGACGAGATCGCAAGTCCGCCCGCGATCTCCGATCGCCTCGGCAGCTGCAGACGAGCGCCCGGCCACAGGCCTCGTGCGCGCACGACGCCGTACCACGCCGCCGACGACGCGATCACGGCCGCGAGGTACGACCACGCGAAGCCCGTGACCGAGCCTCGCAGCGGTGAGCACGCATACGCGACCGTCGTCGCCGCTCGGGCACCGGCGAGCAGCGCCACGATCGCTGCGAGCGTCCGTTGATCCTCACGCGCGAGCGCCAGCCCCGAGAAGACGTGTAGGAGATTGCCGAAGATCAACTCCGCGACAAAGAGCAGCATGATCGGCAGCACGCCGACCCGGTCGAACACCGCGATGGCAACCGGCACAGCCAGCGCGAGCCCGGTCACGCCACCGAGCAGGCTCGTGGAGAAGGCCTTGCCCGCCGCCTGCGCGGCGTCGGCGCCTTCGGTCACCCTCCGGATGTAGACGATGTGCGCACCCGTCGTCGCGAGTGACGCGACGAGTGCCAGGAGCGCGAGCAGCGCGGCGAGCTGTCCGTACTTCGCCGGGCCGAGCACGCGCGGCACGATCGCGAACGTCACCAGCGACGGCAGCAGACGGGCGAGCTCCGCCGTCACGCCCCAGCCGAGGCGACGACGCGACAGGCCGTTCGCTCCGAGCACTTCGCCGGCCTTTGCTCTCACGTCGCGTCGCCTTCGAACGTGCTCGCGCGTCAACGACCTGCGCCGACCTCGTCCCGCTTCGCGTGCGCGCGCCGTCGCTTGCGACCGCTCGCCCGCGGTTCGCCGGTCGGAAGCTCGGGCAGCGTGACGTCACGCCGGTGTGCATCCGCGTCGCCGTACCCGTACCCGTAGCCGTAGCCGGCCTGCGCCTTGTCGCCCGGCCCGAGTCCGTTCAGGACGGTTCCGACGACCGGCGCGCCGACGTTGCGCAGCAGCTCGAGCGCGTGCTGCACCTCC
>JBKPCL010000111.1:0-15259 GCA_046727335.1 Actinomycetota bacterium | reverse complement strand
GCCGCACCACCCGATCACCTTCGCGAGCTCGAACGGATCGTTCACGATCCGATGCAACCCCAGCCGCTCGCCGCTCCCGGACAGGCGCACGATCACCGAACGTCGACGATGAAAATCGATCCCGACATACTGTCGATCCATCGGGGCCTCCTCCTCTTCACGAGGTCACGGTGTGTGCAAGCCCCGAGTCTCCAACACGAACTCGGAACCTCCACGGGAAGCGGAGGCCCCGCTCCTTCATCGCATCAGTTCTGCGCTTGCGCCCATGCTCGTCGACTGCAAGGGTGCGTCCCGGATCATCCCGCGAGGAGGTGCCTTGCCATGTACGCGGTATTCGTCGAGGTCAACGCCACAGAGGCCAACTCGGAGGCGGCGCGCGAGTTTCTTCCGCGGGTCGCGGTGCCTCGTGCACGGGAAGGAGGCGCCAAGGGCGGCTATTGGCTCGAGGCCCAAGGTGGGCGTGGCGTTTCCATCGTGGTTTTCGAGACCGAAGATGAAGCGCGCAACACGGCCGCCATATTCCGAGTAGGCGAGCCGCCGATGCAGGATTCGCCCGAAGGCGTCACCGTCAAGACGGTTGAGGTTCGGGAAGTTCTCGCTGCGCTCTGAGAACGGGGCTCGACCCAGCGACCTCGCATGACGACAGATTGCCCTGATCCGTCGTGATCTTGCGAGCGCCGAACGGCAGATATGGCGCGCGGGCGATGGGCTCCGTTTACTTGTCGATGGAGAAGAGTCTCCACTCGCCCGGTACACCTTTCAGTTCGTGGGTACCGCGGTTGGTGAAGGTCCAGGCCATGCCGAGTACGGCCTCGTGAGCTGCGGATGTCACAAGGATCTCATTCGGTTGCGCGTGCGCCGCGACACGTGCGCCGACGTGAACAGCGACCCCGGTGAGGTCGTCGCCGTCGGCGTCCACTTCGCCGACGTGGATGCCGCTCCGTGCGCTAAGGCCCAGCGGCGCGATCGCCCGATGCACCTCCCGGCTGCACTCGATGGCGGACGAGGCGCGGTCGAACACCGCGAAAAAGTCGTCGCCCCGCGTGTTGACCTCCCGGCCGCCGTGGCGCGTGATCTCTCGCCGCACTGTGCGCCGGAACATGTCGAGCAAGTCCCGCCAGCGCTCGTCCCCGACCGTCGCGGCGCGTTCGGTCGACCCGACGAGATCGGTGAACAGGATGGCCGCGAGCCGCCGGTCCGAGTGCGCGACTGCTCGCGAACCCGTGAGGAATTCGGCGATCTCGGCCATCATCTCGTCAAGTCCCGTACCGCGCGCGATCGGGTCATAGCCGATGTCGACTAAACGCGCGTTCGGCAACCGCTCGACCATCGCCGTGGTTACTTGAGCCGTGATAATCGCTGTCGGGATCCCGAAGACCAGCGCTGGTATCTGCACCTTCGGCAGCCTGTCCCGCACGTCCCCCGAGGTGATCCATCGCAAGAGCCGCGTGATCGATCCCGGAGCCGCCGCGGCTTCAATCCTCGCGAACGACACAAGCTCCTGTTCATCGGGATCAACGACGCCGTGAACCGCCGCGGCGGCAGCGCCAGTACCCCAAACGGGAAGGTACGCCTCCAAGAATTCATCGACGGCGCCAGCATCGACTCCCGCGGGGAAGTCTGGCGCTGCGAACAGCCGCGCATAGCCACCGAGCAGCACAAGCTTGTCGACTCGTTGAGGAAAGGTCGCCGCGATCTCCAGGGCGAGCGCCACCGCATGGTACGCGGCGACGATCGATACCTGCCCGGCTCCCACAGCATCGAGCACGCTCACGAAGTCCGCGGACACCTCTTCGAGGGTCGGGTCCACGTCTGGGAACGGGTCGGACGCGCCCATCCCGAAAGGGTCGACCGTCACGACGCGGCCGAACGCCATTAGGCGCCGGTGCAAGCGCACGAGGTGTGGGATCTGCCACCTGATCTCCACATGCGAAAACGTTCCGGGCAGATAGAAGATGGTCCGATCACCCCCGCCCGTCACTTGGTACGCGAGGTGACCGCGCGGAGTCCGCACGTACCGTGTCTGAGCGACCTCACTCATCGCCCTCACGCACGTTCATCCCGCGCACAGAATGCCCGATCCGGAGCGTTACAGCGAGCGCATAGCGGCAGTTCTGCACTCGTCCGTGTTTACGGCGTCCAGTAAGGGTCACGCCCGATGAGCGCGACGAGCCGATCCTGCAACGGTGCGTCGTCCAGGACGCGAACCGCTGGCGCGTAGTGGCCGTTCTCCACCTGCCACTTCCACCACTCAGGTGGCATAGCTGAGAGCGTCTCCCACAGCGCCTCGACCTCCTCGGGCGGCATTGTCGCGTCCTGTCCCGTCGCTTTCGCGAGGTCCCACCAATGCTGCGGAAGGTCAAAGCTCAAGGCGGCATCCAGGTATACAGCAACCTCGGTCGACGTGTTCGGGTCGTCGAGCACTTCCTGGACGGCAGCGCGGATCCACCGGAAACTCGTCGCCGGGTCATCGAGTTCCGTGCGCGCCGATGGCAATAGAACGCCTGCGTTGTCGCGCAACGTCTCTGCCGAGTGACGAACGATGTGGGTAACGATGTCCCGAGCGAGCCACCCATGACAGGGCGAAGGACGCGCCCATCGTTCCGGCGAAGTGCCGTCGATCAAGGCCTCGAACGCCTCGGCGCGTCGACGGTATCGGTCCCCGATCTCGCTCACTGGCGCGCCAGCGTGCCCGTTCGGGAGCGTTATTGCGAGCGTGACGGCTTGTGTCTCCGGGAGCCCGAAGTGGGGTGTGAGCATCGGCGCGTGAGCCTGTCCAGGACTGCCGCGGGCGGGGCGCGCTGACGTTCGTGTCAGTACCGTTCCCACGGCTTGTTGCCGACCAGTTGCGTCTTGGTCGCGCTCGGCGTCGTAGCACGAGGGAGAGTGCGAGGCAGATGGAATGAACATCACAAAGACATACTTCATGGTGCCCGTGCAAAACATGGACCGTGCGCTGACCTTCTACCGCGATGCGCTCGGCCTCACGGTCCGATTCGCTTCACCGGACTGGTCCGAACTTGCATGGCGCGACGCGACGATCGCGCTGCATCAGGGCGGAGTTGCAAACGGGAGCGACGGTTGGCTCGGCTTCGAGGTCGACGACCTCGACGCCGCGTTGGCCGAGGTTGAAGCGGCGGGAGGTCGCCGACAGACGCAGCGGTCCGACGGAGGCGTTCGGCTGGTGACCGTCACCGACCCGGAGGGAAACAGCCTGACGATTGGTCAGCAGGCGACCTGAGGCACCGAGTTGTCACGATAGGAACAGGGCACCATGTGAGCCCCGAGGCCGGCGCGCGTGTGCTCGCAGTGACGATCCCGAACGGGCATTATCCGCGCGCGAACCGACCCGAGCACGGCGGCGACGCGAGCGTGCTGCACGACTATCAAACGTTCCGGGTCGCGGAATCGGCCTGGTACCTCTCAGCACGCGCGTCGCGAGCTATCTCACTCGACGCGCTCACGAGGCGACGAGGCAGCGTTTGCCGTCTGGTCCCGTCGCGTGAGTAGCACGATCGAAGCCGCGAGCACCCAGACGAGGAACGGGATGATGTTCTGGTAGGCGAGATCGAACACCAAAAGAATCGCTGCGACGACTCCCAGCCACGCGAGCCATCGCGGGAGGACCCCCGTTTGAAAGCTCGCAATGCAACTGGCGACAACGAGCAGAATGGCGGCGAAGCCAGCCCCCAGCAGCAGGATCATCCAGGCGAGCTGCGGTAGAACCCTCACGAGATCCGCGTTCGTCACCGGCGCGTCCAGGACCTTGACGGCATAGGCCACGGCCGCGAACGTCACGCCGGAGGCCGCCAGGAGTGCGCTGTAGACGACGCCGGCACCGAACACGAGGTTGGGCAGGATGCTCGCGTCCCCTTTGGCGTCGCGTAGCACTTGTCGCAGACGGGTCGCGAACCAAAGCAACGCCAGTGCTGCCAACACCCACATGTACGCGCCGATGATGTTCCGCGTGTGATTGCCGCCATCGGCCAGGTACTCGACAATCCTCCGCCGCGACGCGTCGGCGTTCGGAAGGTCGGCCACCAAGAAGGTGCCGAAGAACATCAGAACCACAAACAGGATGCCGGCGAGCGGCGCCCACCGTTCTAACGCCCCGGCCATGGTCACGTCTTCTCGTCGCACGCTCACGATCACTCCCCGAGTCCAGTGGCGATGTGCCCCTTGATCGTGCGCCCGGATGCCCTTCGCCAGACAAGTCCACGGGAGCCACCGGCTTCCGCAGCCGCAATCCGTCGCGATGGCACGATCTGATGCGGTGCTCCTGTGGGATCCGACGAATCAAACGCTCATTGTCGGCAACATCGTCGGTGATGGCTGCCTCGAGCCTGACCCGGACGAGTGAGACTCATCCATGATCGTTACGACGGCGCCTCGCTGGTTGAGGCCGCCTCGGCCACCGCCGTCCAGAAGTAGTCGAAGCTGTCGAGGGGTCCAGTCATTGCCCGCTGCGTCAAGAGCACGCTGACCGTGCCGCGCATCGGGTCGACGTACGCCGTCGTGCCGGTCCCGCCGGTCCAGCCCCAGCGACCTGGTGCCATCCACGGCTGAGCCGCCTCGATGTCAACCGCGGTGGCGAGACCCCACGAGCCGCCGCGATCGACGAAGGGGAGCGCTTGCCGGCGTTGCGCGTCGGTCAACGCGCCGGCCGTCATCAGTGCGACCGACTTCGCCGCCAGCACAGGCTCGCCGCCGTCGGCCATCGCGCTGTAGAAGCGCAGGACGTCGCGCGCGCTGGACACCAGCCCGCCGCTGAGCTCCTCGAAGAGTGGCGCTCGCGCGTAGACGCCGTCCGGCGGGTCGAGCACCTCGAGTCCGTCGGGACCAGGCTGGTACTCAGTGGCGAGTCGGTCGGCGTGCTGCGTGCCGAAGCTCGTCGATGTCATACCGAGGGGACCCGTGATGCGCTCGGCGAACAAATCCGAGAGCGACTCTCCCATCGCGCGCTCGAGCACGACGCCGAGGAGGTTGATGCTGGTGTCGTAGAGCCATCCCTCTCCCGGCTGGAACGCGAGTGGAAGTTCGGCGACGCGCGCCACGAACTCGTCCCCCGACATCTCCAGCGGCAGCGCGCTCGGGAAGACGCTCCGCTCCATCATCGCCCGTTGCAGTGGCGTGTCCTCCAGCGCGATGCCCCAACCAGACGTGCAGGTCAAGAGGTGCCGGACGGTGATCGGTCGCTGCACCGAGGTCACGCGGTCAAGCGGTGCATCCGGAGCCACCAATACACGCGGGTTCGATGCTTCGGGCAACCAGCGCGCGATCGGATCGTCGAGCGCGAGCACACCGTCCTGCACGAGGCTCAGCGTGAGCGCCCCACCCATCGGCTTGGTGATTGAAGCGATGCGGAACAAGGTGTCCTCGTGCATCGGCGCGCTGTTCGCGTCGACGGCCGTCTTGCCGCTCGCGTGGATCTCCGCCTCCTGACCGAGGCGGACTGCGGCCACGTAACCGGGGAACCGGCCCGACGCAACCTGCGCGTCGAGCACCTGCCAGATGACCTCGAAGCTCGGAGACGACATGTGTGGCATGCACTTCCGACTGACGAAGTGGCACGGATTCATCGCGCGCGGACGCGCCGCTCGCATGAGTGGCTCAGGCGAGTTCCACCTCGTCGCCCCGGCGTACCGTGCCCGGTGACGTGACCACGGCGTACACGCCGGCACATGGGAACCGTCCCCCGCCGGCGACGTCGAGCCGGTTGTGTTTGGTCAGCGTCCGCAGCACTTCCGTGTCGCGCGGCAGATCGCCTTGCTCGAGCGTCGTCATGACGCAGCGCGGGTCGGGCAGGAACACGGCGAGCTCGAGGTCGTCGCCGAGCCGCACTGTGCGGCCGAGCCAGCCGTTCTCCACGAACTCGTCGCCATCGGTTCGCACGATGACGTTCATGCGAAAGCGACGGACGTCGAACCGGCTCTCCGGCGCAAGGGCACGGAGGCGATCGAGCGTCGACGTGGTCAACACCGACACCGGAAACAAGTCGAAGAACGCACCAACGGGTACTGGCGACGGAAGGCCAGCGGCAGCGAAGAACGCCGAACCAAGCGGTGTCTCGGTCACGACGTTGCGGTGTTCCTCAGGATCAAGTCCCGCAATGTCGGGATGAAACTGATCGATGGTGAAGTCCTCGGGCGCCGCCGCCGCCAACTTCACGGGTCGCCCGAAGAATCGCGACAGCACGTCGTCGACATCGGGCGCATCTGACGTGACCACCGTGCCGTCCGCGAGTCTGATCCGGACCGGTGGTGATGTCTCACCGACTCGCGGCTCGTCGACGAAACGCGCGCTGCACTGCAGGATATTGGGCCATGACTTCGGATGCTTGGCGCTCACAACCTTGCCGGTCTCGCCGTCGACGAGCGCGTAGGCGCGGTCCCCGACCAAGCCGCCCTCGGCCGCCTCGACGAGATCCAGCTGCTCTCCCGCCATCGACTTGACCGGGAATCTCCACAGCGCGTCCACCGCACCGACGGTCTCGGTCACCGCCACACTCCATGCATCGAGGGGCCGACGGGTGTCATCGTAAGCGTGTGGCGAGGGGTAAGAAACGGTGAGACCCGGAGGACGCGCTTCGCGAGGAGGACGCCATGACCGACACTGCAATCTCCAACGCGCTCGGCAGACTCGACGCCGTCAAGGACCTCATCTCCGTGAAGCGCGTCTTCGGCGACGCGTACGAGGTCGACGGCACGAGGGTTATCCCGGTCGCCGCGGTTCGGGGCGGAGGCGGCGGGGGCGGAGGCACTGGCCCGGAGGAACAGGCACAAGGCTCGGGGGCCGGCATGGGCTTCGGCGTCAACGCCCGTCCGGTCGGCGTGTTCGTCGTGAAGGACGGCGAGGTCGAGTGGACGCCGGCCGTCGACGTCGTGCGCATCGTCGTCGGCGGTCAACTCGTTGCGCTCGCCGCGATCCTGTTGTTGCGCGGGGTGCTGATGCGCCGGTCTCGCCGCCGGCGCTGACAACGAGGGGTGGCTCAGCCGCCCGACACGTCCTGCACGCGCTGCTTCCCTGCCGCGATCCACGGCATCATGGCTCGGAGCTGCGCGCCGACGCCTTCGATCGGATGCTCCTGCGCCTGCTTGCGCAGCTCGTCGAAGTTCGGCCGGCCGTTCTCGTTTTCGGCGATCCACTCTTTGGCGAACTCGCCGGACTGAATCTCGCCGAGGATCTTTTTCATCTCGGCCCTCGTCTGCGGCGTGATGATGCGCGGTCCGCGCGTCATCTCGCCGTACTCGGCCGTGTCCGAGATCGAGTAGTTCATCGCCGCGATCCCGCCTTCGTAGATGAGATCGACGATGAGCTTCACCTCGTGCAGCGTCTCGAAGTAGGCGGATTCCGGTTGGTATCCGGCCTCGACCAGTGTCTCGTATCCGTTGCGGATCAACTCGACGAGACCGCCACACAGCACGACCTGTTCGCCGAACAGGTCGGTCTCGGTCTCCTCCTCGAACGTCGTGTTCAGGACGCCGGCGCGCGTGCCGCCGATCGCCTTGGCGTACGCAAGCGCCGTCTGCTTCGCCTTGCCGGTCGCGTCGTTGGCGACGGCGACGAGGCACGGCACGCCCCCGCCTTCGTCGTAGGTGCGCCTGACCAGGTGGCCGGGACCCTTGGGTGCGATCATCCATACGTCGACACCTTGGGGCGGCGTGATCTGACCGAAGTGAATGTTGAACCCGTGTGCGAACGCGAGCGAGTTGCCGTCGACGAGGTTCGGCGCGATGTCGGCTTCGTAGACCTTCTTCTGCTCGGTGTCGGGCAGCAACACCATGACGATGTCGGCCTCCCGCACCGCCTCGGCGGTCGGCAAGACGCGCAGACCCGCGGCCTCCGCCTTCGGTTTCGACTTCGACCCTTCGCGCAGGCCGACGACGACGTCGA
This sequence comes from Actinomycetota bacterium, assembly GCA_046727335.1. GTDB lineage: Bacteria > Actinomycetota > Acidimicrobiia > IMCC26256 > PALSA-610 > JBKPCL01. The sequence continues at coordinate 7,366 of JBKPCL010000111.1, read as the reverse complement.
TGCCCGAGTCCTTCAGGTTGAGCGCGTGCGCGTGCCCCTGCGATCCGTAGCCGAGGATCGCGACCTTCTTGTCGGCGATCAGGCCGGTGTCGGCATCGTTGTCGTAGTAGACGTTTGCAGCCATCGTTCGTCCTCCTTGCGCGCCGCACGGCGCGGCCAGGCTACGCGCGCGCGGTCTTGACGGCCCGAAGGCGCGTGGACTGTCGCGACAGGCGCGGGAGCGCGATCCGGCCCGTCCGCTGGATCTCGACGATGCCGAACGGCTTGACGAGGTCGGAGAACGCGTCGAGCCGGTCGGGCTCACCCGAGACCATGATCGTCATGGCGTCGTAACCGACGTCGACGATCCTCGCCTCAAAGATCGCGGTGAGTTCGGTCACCTGACTGCGCGCTTCGGCCGTCGCCTTGACCGTCACCATCATCAGTTCCCGCTCGACGCCGTCGTTCGGCGCCAGCTCGGTGATCTTGATGACGGGGATGAGCTTGTTGAGTTGCTTCACGACCTGTTCGAGCGGCGCCGTCTCGGCGTCGACGACCATCGTGATGCGGCTGAAGCGCTCGTCGTCGGTGGGGCTGACCGCGAGCGAGAAGATGTTGAAGGCCCGGCGGGAGAACAGCCCGGCGACGCGCGACAACACGCCCGGCTTGTTCTCCACGAGCACGGTGAGGATGTGGTGACCCGCGCTCATCGCCCGCCCTCGCCGAACTCGGGCCCGAGGATGATGTCGTCGTTCGACGCGCCCGCCGGCACCATCGGATACACCTTCTCGCGATAGTCCGTGCGGAAGTCGATGACGACCGGGCGGTCGTCGATCTCGTTCGCCTTCTCGATCGTCGGGACCACGTCGTCGGGCGTGTCGACGCGCATGCCGACGCAACCCATGGCCTCGGCCCACTTCACGTAGTCGGGAAGGTCCGGTGACAGGTACACCTCGCTGTATCGCTCTTCGTAGAAGAGCTCCTGCCACTGGCGCACCATCCCGAGGTACGCGTTGTTGAGGATCGCGATCTTCACCGGAATGCGCTCGGCGGACGCGGTGACGAGTTCCTGCGCCGTCATCTGGAAGCAGCCGTCGCCGTCGATCGCCCAGACCATGCGATCCGGTCGACCCACCTTTGCGCCGATCGCGGCCGGGACGGCGTACCCCATCGTTCCGAGCCCGCCGGAGTTGATCCACGTGTTCGGGTGCCGGAACTTCCAGAGCTGGCTCGCCCACATCTGGTGCTGGCCGACGCCGGCCACGAGGATGCAGTCGTCGGGCGTGTTGGCCCGCAGCTGCTCGACGCAGAACTGCGGCTTGATGGGGCCGCCTTCTTCCTGCTGGTACGCGAGCGGGTAGCGCTGCTGCCACTCGCGCAGCTGTCGGTGCCACGGCTCGAGATCGGGCGGATCGTGCTTGGCGTGCTCGGCGCGCAGCGCCTTGGCGAGCTCGGCGATCACGTGCTTGGCGTCGCCGACGATCGGGACGTCGGGCCGTCGCACCTTGCCGAGCTCCGCCGGATCGATGTCGACGTGGATGACTTTGGCGTTGGGCGCGAACGTCGCGGGGTTGCCCGTGACGCGGTCGTCGAAGCGGGCGCCGAGTGTGATCAGCAAGTCAGTCTTCTGCAGCGACGTGACGGCGGTGTAGTTGCCGTGCATGCCGGGCATGCCGAGGCACAGCGGATGCTCGTCCGGCATGGCGCCCCGCGCCATGAGCGTCGTGACGACCGGCAACCCGCCGAGCTCCGCGAGCTCTTGCAACTCGCGGGACGCGCCGGCCTTGAGGATCCCGCCGCCCGCGTAGATCACGGGCTGGCGCGCTTCGTTGATGAGGCGTGCGGCGTCCTTGATCTGCTTGGGATGGCCCTTGATGTTCGGCTTGTAGCCGGGGAGGTCGACCTTCTCGGGCCAGTACCACTGCATCGTCGCGTTGGCGATGTCTTTCGGCATGTCGACGAGCACAGGGCCGGGCCGGCCGGTCGTCGCCACATGGAACGCCTCGCGGATCACACGGGGGATGTCGGCGGGGTCGGAGATCAACCAGTTGTGCTTCGTGATCGGCATGGTGATGCCGACGGTGTCAGCTTCCTGGAAGGCGTCGGTGCCGATGACCTTGTACGGCACCTGGCCGGTGATGACGACGATCGGGACGGAGTCCATGTAGGCGTCGCACAGCGGCGTGACGATGTTGGTCGCCGCCGGACCGCTCGTGACCATGGCCACACCGGGCCGGCCGGTGGCGTGGGCGTAGCCGGAAGCCATGTGGCCGGCGCCCTGCTCGTGGCGGACGAGGATGTGACGGATCGACGAGTCGATGAGCGGGTCGTAGACGGGAAGGATGGCGCCGCCGGGGAGACCGAACATGACCTCCGTGCCTTCCATCTCGAGGCTCTTGATGAGTGCTTGGGCCCCGGTCAACTTCACAGCGTTTCCCCCCTATTGGTCGACTCCGGCGCCGCCTCCCCTCCGGTCGGCTCTGCCTGCGTCTCCGCCTCGAGGCTCTTGATGAGGGCCTGGGCTCCGGTGAGTTTCATGGTGTCCTCTTCGATCGGTCAGCCGAAAGCGAACATGAAAAACCCCTCGCAGTGCGAGGGGCGGAAGAGCGCACGGCGCGCGTCGGGGCGGCCGTGCGCTACATAACTACGACGAGCGTCGGGATCACGAACATCGGAAAGAGACGCTATCACAGCGGACGAGTTCGTGGGCCATGTGCCTGCGTATACGAGGGCAGATGGACCATGAATCCGACACGACGAGTCTTGGAAGAATGGTGAGGTGACCGGCAGCTTCCCGACGCTCCGCTCGATCGTCCTCGACACGACTGATGCGCGCGGACTGGCCGAGTTCTACCGGCAGCTGCTGGGCTACGAGTACCGGCCGGGTGACGAACCTCCGCCGCCCGGCGAACCGGACGACGCCGGACGGGACTGGCTCGTGCTCGTGGATCCCGCGGGCAAGGCGAGGATCGCGTTCCAACAGGTCGACGAGCTGGCACCCTCGACGTGGCCGGACCAGCGTGTGCCGCAGCAGCTGCACCTCGACCTGAGCGTTCCGACCGTCGAAGAACTCGTTGCCGAGCACGAGCGCGCGCTGTCGCTCAGCGCTCGTTTGTTGTACGACCGTTTCGCGGATCCCGAAGAGCCGCTGTATGTGTACGCCGATCCGGCCGGCCACCCGTTCTGCATTTTCGTCGCGCCGCCCGACTAGTTGGCCGCGGGTGACGCAATGGCAGTGCGGCTGCATCGACCGGACGACACGGACCTCGCGACGCTGCTTGCGAAATGCCGTGACGATTCACTCACGTATGGGCCAACTGGCGGATCGCTCAGCGGCGACGCGCCGAATGGACTGCGAGCGGATGCCTCGATCTCGAGACGGCCCCGACGTCGAAGCGAACGCCGTCACCATCGCGCACGACGAGGAACGATTCCTCGCCGCTCTCGGGATGCACCGACAGCGCCCGACTCGTGCCACCGGTCGCGCAACGACTGCAAGACGCCGCGGTGCGCAAGTACCTCTCGGCGATGAGGAAGTTGACTTCGCGGTAGTCCGGCGCTGTCCGTTGGAACGTGAGCCACCGATGTGGTGGCCAAGTTGCCAGAGCGAGGTTCACGTCTCGGCTCGCGTTATGCGACAGATGCGTCGAGAGGTCGGTAGCCCGAGCACATGATCCGCAACCAAGTGACGCCGTCGTCCCCGACACCGAGGTACGCCTGCTGCTCGACGAGGAAGGTGCCGTCCTGGTTGGTCACGCGGAAGCGATAGCCGACGCGCTCGCGATCGGCGACCGTGTCGCAGTCGATCGCTTCGATCCCCTCGATGTGATCGGTTGGCTCGAACCACTTGCCCAAGATCACGTCGTTGACCAGCTCGCCCGGCGAGCTCGGCTCCCAGAATCGGCCGGGAGTCATGGCTCGACAGTCGATCTCCGGCGCGAGCAGCTCGAGCAGTGCCGGCGCGTCCTTGGCTGCGATCGCACGGGCAAAGCGTTCGCCGACTGGCATCTCCATGTCATCCTCCACTCGCTAGCGCTGGTGCACCGGACATGAGTATGTCGTTCGTCCGCCGATCTTGCGACGTTGCAGCGGCGCCCCATCGCGGGGGCACGGCGCGTCGGCCTCGCGCGGCATGTCGCCAGTATGGGAGCCGCCGCGCCGAATCAGCACCCGCAACATGTTGCGGATCGCCCCGTGTAGCCGTCGGCGCTCGTCACGCGGTATGTCGACGGCCGGCCGTGCCGGATCGATGCCCGCTCGCCACAACGCCTCGTCCACGAGCAGATTGCCGAGCCCGGCGATGCGCGCCTGGTCCATGAGGACGGCCTTGACCGGCGCGGTGCGGGCGTCGAGCGCATGGTCGAGCTGCCGGAGCGTGAGTGTGAGGGCGTCCGGACCGAGCCGCGCTTCGTCGGGTTCGATCTCGACCGCCCCGAGCCGTCGCGGGTCTCGCAGGAAGAAGTCGCCGCCGTCGGCGAAGTGCACGCCGAAGCGATGCCACGCACCGACTCGCCGGTTGCTCGCGTAGATCAACGGGTCGCCGGCCTCTTCGTCGTCGACGAGCACACGACCACTCATCCCGAGGTGCACGCCGATTGTCGGGCCGTCGGTATCCAGCAATATCAGCTTGCCCCGCCGCCGGGCCGCGGTGAAGCGATTGCCGAGCAGCGCGTCGCCGATCGTCAGCGGCGTCGTGCCCCGCTTCAAGAACCATGAGTCGGGCGCGTACACACTCGTGATCTCGCGGCCGAGCGCCCGCGCCTCGAGCACCCGACGCGCGGCTTCGACTTCGAGGATCTCCGGCACCGCAAGCTGTCTGTGGAGTCTTAGACGTTCGTGATGGCGCCCTTTTCGGCGCCTTGTGCGAGCCGGGCGTACTTGGCGAGGAAGCCGCTCGTGTACCGCGGCTCCGGAAGCTTCCAGTCGGCGCGACGGCGCGCGAGGTCGGCGTCGTCGACAAAGACATCGATCGTGTGGTTCGCCGCGTCGATGACGATGCGATCGCCTTCGGCGACGAGCGCGATCGGACCGCCGTCGACGGCTTCGGGTGCCACGTGGCCGACGCAGAAGCCGTGCGTCCCGCCCGAGAAGCGACCGTCCGTGACGAGCGCCGCGTCCGCGCCGCGGCCCGCGCCCTTCATCGCGCCGGTGACCGCGAGCATCTCACGCATTCCGGGACCGCCCTTCGGACCTTCATAGCGGATGACAACGACGTCGCCGGGTTCGATCGTGCCCGCGAGGATGGCGTCCATCGCCGCGTCCTCCCCGTCGAACACGCGCGCCCGGCCTTCGAAGCGCAGCGTGTCGATCCCGGCGACCTTGACGACCGAGCCGTTGGGCGCGAGCGATCCGCGCAGCACGGCGATGCCGCCGAGCGCGTGGATCGGCGCCGACAGGGGATGCACGACGTCGCCGTCCGGACCGGGGGGATCCAGTTCCGCGAGATTCTCCGCCACAGTTCGGCCGGTCACGGTCAAGCAGTCGCCGTGCAAGAGACCGGCGTCCAGCAACATCCTCATGACGACCTGCACGCCGCCCACGCGGTCGAGATCGGCCATGTGGTACTTGCCGTGCGGTTTCATGTCCGCGACGTGCGGCACGCGCGCACCGACGCGGTTGAAGTCGTCGAGGTCCAGCTCGACGCGCGCCTCGTGCGCGATCGCGAGGAGATGCAGCACCGCGTTCGTCGAGCCGCCCAACGCCATCGTGACCGCGATCGCGTTCTCGAACGCTTCCTTCGTCATGATCTGCCGCGGGCGCAGATCGAGCTCGAGCAACCGCACGATCGCGCGACCCGACTCGTACGCGAAGTCGTCGCGACGGCGGTCGACGGCGGGCGGTGCGGCACTTCCTGGCAACGCCATACCGATCGCTTCGCTGATCGACGCCATCGTGTTGGCGGTGAACATGCCGGCGCACGACCCTTCGGTCGGGCAGGCGCGCATCTCGATCGCACCCAGCTCGTCCTCGGTGATCGTGCCCGCCGCACACGCGCCGACGGCCTCGAACACGCTGACCACGTCGAGCGCCTGGTCCTTGTAGTGACCGGGCAAGATCGAGCCGCCGTACAGAAACACCGACGGCACGTTCACGCGCGCCGCAGCCATGAGCATCCCGGGCAGGCTCTTGTCGCATCCCGCGAACGTCACGAGGGCGTCGAAGCGTTCGGCGTGCATCATGCACTCGACCGAGTCGGCGATGATCTCGCGTGACACGAGCGAACCGCGCATCCCCTCGTGCCCCATGGAGATGCCGTCCGAGACCGCAATCGTCACGAACTCGATCGGGAACCCGCCGGCGTCGCGCACACCTTCCTTCGACCGCTTGGCGAGCCGGTCGAGCGGCAGGTTGCAGGGCGTGACCTCGTTCCACGACGACGCGACCGCGACCTGCGGCTTGTCCCAGTCGGCGTCGGTCATGCCGATCGCCCGCAACATCGCCCGCGCCGGCGCACGCTCCATGCCGTCCGTGACGTCGCGACTACGTGACTTCAGATTCGTCATGCGCGAAGGCTACGCCGCGCGCACATGAGCGGGGTCAGGGTCCGTCGACCAGATCGTGGTTCGCGGCCCATGCGTCTTCGACGGCATCGAGGCGCGCGGCCGCGGTACGCCTCGACCGCGCTGCGACGCCAGCGGCGAGTGCCTGCAACAAGGCGAGCGTCCCGACGTGGCTGTCGAACGGGCCGACGCCCCGTGCGGACACGACGAACGCATGCCGGGCGTCGGTGCTCAGCGGGGAGAGCGCTCGATCGGTGACCGCAATCACCGCGGCGCCGGCGTCGCGAGCGCGCTCCAGCGCGTCGAGCAGCCAACGCTCGTACCGGCGATGATCGATCGCGACGACCACGTCGCCCTTGCGGATCTCGGCGACCTGACGCGCGACTCGCACGGGCGAGCCGCCGAACGCCATGACGCCGTCGCGCAGCAGATCGAGCTGGGTGACGAAGACCGTGCCGACACCGCGCGAGAGCTCACCGCTCAACACCAACACGCGTCGGTCGCGGTCGGCGAGCAGCTCGACGGCTCCGCGGAACTCGGCCGCGTCGACGGCTTCGAGCGTCGCCCGCACGTTGGCGAGATCTCCCGACAGCACGCGCGTGACGACGTCGCTCGGCGGGCGTTCCCGGATGCGTTCGGTCGCGGGCCGGAGGGCGTCAGCAATCTCCTCCTGGGCCGCCGTCTGCAGCTCGGCGAACCCTTGGAAACCCAGCTTGGATGCGAAGCGCAAGACCGTCGGACCGCTAGTGGCCGACCGTTCGGCGAGCTGCGCCACGGTTCCGAAGGCAACGACTTTGGGATCGTCGAGCACGACCTCGGCGACCCGCCGCTCCGATGCAGTCAGCCGGCTCGCGGCGGCGGCGATGCGTTCGGAGATCGGGACGTCG
>JBKPCL010000110.1:0-20399 GCA_046727335.1 Actinomycetota bacterium | reverse complement strand
ACGTTGTGGTCGCGCACCGGCGGCGTCGCCGCGCATCCCGACAACGCGTATCGGCTGTTGCACGACGAAGGCCAACTCGTGCTCGTGTTCCCCGAAGGCACGAAGGGCACCGGCAAGCTCTACAACGAGCGGTATCGGTTGCGCCGGTTCGGACGCGGGGGCTTCGTCGAGATCGCGATGCGCGCGGGAGTGCCCGTCATCCCGATCGCGGTCATGGGTGCCGAGGAGTCGATGCCGATCCTCTTCAAGAGCAATCAGCTCGCGAAGCTGATCAACGTCCCGTACTTTCCCATCACGGCGAACATGCTGATGTTCGGCCCGCTCGGCCTCGTCGCCTACTTCCCGGCGAAGTTCCGCTTTCGGGTCCTGCCGCCCGTGTACTTCGACGTGGCACCGGATCAAGAGCGGTACTCGCGCGCCCGCGTCATGGAGGAAGCAGAGAGCATCCGGCGCATGGTGCAGGATGCGCTCTACGACATGCTGCGCAAGCGCAAGAGTGTGTGGTTCGGGTGAGAGTCCTCGTCACCGGGCTGAGCACGTATTGGGGCGGCCGCGTTGCGCAGGCGCTCGAACAACGGCCCGACGTCGATGTCGTCGTCGGTCTCGACGCTCGCGACCCGGGCGTACCGCTGGAGCGCACTGAGTTCGTACGCGCCGACTCGTCGTATTCGATACTCAGTCGCATCGTGCGCGCAACGCAGATCGACACGATCGTGCACACACACCTGATCGTCGACTCGACGCGCGCGAGCGGCCGGGCACTGCACGAGATCAACGTGATCGGCACGGCGAACCTGCTCGCGGCCGCGGGCGCCGCGGGCAGTCCGGTGCGCAAGCTCGTGCTCAAGAGCTCGGGACTCGTCTACGGCGCCGCTGCCGCGGACCCGTACTTCTTGCGTGAAGACGTCGCCCGTTCCTCGTCCGCACGTACTCCTGTCGAGCGTTCGCTGCTGGAAGTCGAGGCGTTCGTGCGCGACTTCTCGGAGGACAGCCCGCACGTGACCGTAACCCTGCTGCGGTTCGCGAACGTGCTCGGCGACGATCTCGACACGCCGTTCTCGCAGGCGCTGCGTCAGATCGTGGTTCCCGAGATCTTCGGCTTCGACCCTCGAGTGCAATTCGTCCACGCCGACGACGTCGTCGAGGCGCTGATGTACGCGACGACGAACGACGTGCCGGGGGTGTACAACGTTGCCGCCGACGGCAACCTGCCGTGGAGCGAGGTCTGCGCGATCGTCGGCAAGCGCCGGATCGCGCTGGCGCCCTTCCTCACCAACCTCGCCGCTGAGCCGCTCCGCCGGCTGCGCCTCTTCGACCTTCCTCCCGAGGCGCTGCAACTCCTTCGGTACGGACGCTCGATGGACAACTCGCGGTACAAGCGCGCCGGGTTCCGGTATCGCTACACGAGCGCGGGGACGGTCGAGGCGTTCGCGCAAGGCTTGCGGCTGGCCGCGACGATCGGCGACAAGCACCCGACGTACAAGTACCAGCCCGACGTCGAGGACTTCTTCCGGCACTCCCCTGCCGTCGTCAGGCCCGATTGATGGATCACGTCCGGACGGAGCGACATGGTTCCGTCGCGATGATCACGTTGATCGACCGTGATCGCCGGAACGCGATGACCGCCGCGATGGTCGACGAGATCGTCGCGACGTTCGACACGTTGGAGGCCGACGAAGCCGTCGGCGCCGCTTTGATCACCGGCGAGCCACCGGCGTTCTGCTCGGGGGCCGACACGTCGAGCCTCGGCGCGCTTTCGAACGCGCGCTCGCAGGGCGAGCGACAGACGGTGACGTCGATCTATGAGGGGTTCCTGCGTGTCCTGCGTTCGCCGCTGCCGACGGTCGCAGCCGTGAACGGCGCGGCGGTGGGTGCTGGGCTCAACCTGGCGCTCGCGTGCGACGTCCGTCTCGCTGCGGAATCGGCCCGGTTCGACACGCGGTTCCTCAAGATCGGCCTGCATCCCGGCGGCGGTCACACCTGGATGCTCGAACGTGCTGTCGGCCCACAGGCCGCGGCCGCGATGGTCTTGTTCGGGGAAGTGATCTCCGGTCCGCGGGCCGCCGAGATCGGACTGGCGTGGGCGTGTCATCCCGACGACCAGTTACTCGACGCTGCGTTCACGTTTGCCGAGGGCGCGGCAGGTGTCCCGCGGCCGCTTTCGGGTCGCGCCAAGGCCACGTTGCACGCGGTGCCCTGGCAAGCGGATTTCGATGCCGCCGTCGCCATGGAGGTCGCGCAGCAAACCTGGTCGCTCGCGCAGGGCTGGTTCCCGATCAAGCGCTGATCAGGGGGCGCGAACCGTCGCGGCGGTCTCGGCGGTCAGTTGAAGATCTGCGTGTGACGCACCTGATACTGGGCGTACGGCACTCCGAAGATCCCGTTGAAGTCCACGCACTCAGCGCTGATCGTGGTCTGGCGGATGCTGACGCCGGAGAAGAAGAAGGTGACGCTTCCCGACCACGAGCCATCGGGGTTGGCCGCGAGCACCTGACTGGAGCTGCCTCCGGACCCGAAGGACAAGGTGACCTGCACCAGGACGCTGTCGCCCGGAGTCGGCGAGGGCGGGCACGGGGCGATCGACGCGACCTGGACGGGCACACCGCTCGTGACCTTGGCCGGACTCATCCACGGCAAGCCGGGCATGGTGTCCGCCCACGCAGGAATGCTGAAGGTGCCGACGACCAACGCGGCCGCGACGGCAAAGACACGGACCCACTTCCTCGATCTCACGACGCACCTCCATGTTTCGCGTGGGCGTTTCCCGGTGACAAGTCGCTCCGCGCGTGATCGTCGCCGGTGGACGGTTGAAAGGTCAATCCGTCAGGCGAGCGCGTCACTGCCGAGGTCGTCGAGTGTCGGCAGGACGAGCGGCAGTGCGTCGATCTCGACGGCTTCTGCGACGAGCAAGCGGATGGCGCAGCGGAGCGCGCGCAGCAGCTCGGGCGGCTCGAGCGACCGCGGAAGCGTCTGCACCGCGTTGTCCAGCAGTTCGCCGGGGAGCTCGTCGAAGCCGCGCGCGTAGCGGCCGGGTAGGCCACGGCGGAGGCAGGCGAGGGAGAGCGTCTCGTGGCGGAGCTCATGGATGTAGTACTGCGCCGACCAGAGCCGGCCGCGCTCGACGCCGACGCGCGCGCGAAGCGCGTGGTGAACGCACAGCCCGAAGACGTCGCGCGGGTCGAGCGGCGGTGCCGAGTACTGCTCCACGGCGGTGCCGAACAGCATCTTGAACTTCGGTCCGGTTTGCGCGACCGCGCCAGAGGTGAACGACAGGTCGACCTGCAGGCCGCCGGGAAACAGGAACACGTGGTAGGTGGTGTCGAACGCCTGAAGGTCGAACAGCGGCACCGCGTCGCGCTCGCGCTCGAGCCGCGCGGTCCAGTCGCGCAGCACCTCTTCAACCTCGTGACCGAGCGTGACACCGAACGTGAGGTCGAGGTCCGACCACCGGTCACCGGTCGTTTGGGTCAGCGAGCCGACCTCCGCTCCCGCGAGGATGCGCTCGTCGGCGCGCGCCATGTCGATGAGGTCCTGCCGGAGACGCTCCCGTTGCTCGACGGTGAACATGTCGATGCCTCCTCAACGAGAGTTCGACCATGTGCGGTCGGTTTGTGTGCGACCATCGGTACGATCCTGATCTGGATGCTCCCGGCCGACGCCTACCGACCTGACCAATGGCACGACTTCTTTCTCATGGTCGGAGGCGCGGCGGCGGCACTCACAGGCTTGGTCTTCGGGGGCCTGTCGCTGAACCTTGACGTGGTGATGCGTGATGCCACGCATCGATACCGCGCGATCGGCACGCTGACGAACTTCGCGGGCATCTTCGTGGTATGTGCGCTCGTACTGATGGGCGGCCAGAACCATGCTGCCATCGGAACCGAGTGGTGCTCAGCGATGCGTTCGTCAACACCCTCATGAAGCACCTCACCGCTGTGGAGCCAACCAAGGCTCGCGGCTCTTGGGGTGTCTGGCGCTACGTTGAGGGTGGCAGCCTGCGACCCGGCTGAGCACCGACAACGCTCTGCGTAGAGCCCGCGCACACTACGCGGCGGGGGGATTCGAAGACCCCTCACCTCGGCGCAGTATCGAAGGAACCCGAAACAAGGAGGTCCCCGGTGACGGACAACACCAGCATCCGACCGTTTCGAGTCAACGTCCCGGACGAAGAGCTCGCGGAGCTGCGCCGCCGCGTCGCCGCAACGCGTTGGCCCCACAAGGAGCTGGTCGCCGATCGCTCACAGGGCGTGCAGTTGGCGACGAGTCAGGAGCTCGCCCGCTACTGGGCGACCGACTACGACTGGCGCCGGTGCGAGGCGAAGCTGAACGCGCTACCGCAGTTCACAACCGAGATCGACGGGGTGGACATCCACTTCATCCACGTGAAGTCGCCGAACGAGAACGCGTTGCCGCTCATCATGACGCACGGCTGGCCGGGCTCGGTCATCGAGTTGCTCGAGACGGTCGGCCCGCTCACCGACCCGACCGCGCACGGCGGACGCGCCGAGGACGCGTTCGACCTCGTGCTGCCGTCCATCCCCGGCTACGGCTTCTCCGGCGAACCGAGGGAACTTGGCTGGGGCCCCGGCCGCGTTGCGCCCGCCTGGGCGGAGCTGATGGGCCGCCTCGGCTACACCCGCTACGTCGCCCAGGGCGGCGACGTCGGCGCCAGCATCACCGACGCCATGGCCCGCCAGGCACCCAAGGGGCTGGTCGGCATCCACACCAACCTGCTCGTGACGGGGCTCGGCGGCGGCGACCACCCGGCGGACACCGAGGAGGAACGCGCGGCGGTCGCCGCGCTCGCCACATTTAGAACGAGTGGGTTCGGCTACTTCCTGGAGCAGGCCACGCGGCCGCAGACGATCGGCTACGCCCTGCTGGATTCACCCGTCGCCCTGGCGTCATGGATGCTCGACCACGACACCGACAGCTACGAGAAGATCTCCGACGCGTTTCTCAACAAGGAGCCGTCGGGCAACCTCACCCGCGATCACATCCTCGACAACATCACGCTGTACTGGCTGACGGGCACTGGGGCCTCGGCGGCCCGGTCGTACTGGGAGAGCGGACGAGCCCAAGCGCAAGCTGCTGCCGCCGGCCAAGCTCCTCCGGCGGTCTCGATCCCGGTCGGCTTTACCACATTCCCCGGCGAAATCTTCAGGGCCCCGCGCAGCTGGGTCGAGCAGGGCTACCCGAGCCTCGTCTACTTCAACGAAGTCGATAAGGGCGGCCACTTCGCCGCCTGGGAGGAACCACAACTCTTCTCGGAAGAGCTGCGCGCCGCGTTCGCCTCCGTGCGGTAGCGCGTCCGTCAAGGGCGGCGCGCTAGCGCGCGCCGCCCAACCAGTACGGGACTAGCACTCTTGAATTGAGAGTGTTACTATCATCGCGTAGGCCATCGAGGAGGGGAGACCAATGGCCGGTGACAAGACGAATGCTTCCAAACTCATAGACGACAGGATTCGGGAGTTGGGCGATTGGCGCGGCAAGACGCTCGGCAAAGTGCGAGAACTCATCAAGGAAGCGGATCCCGATGTCGTCGAGGAGTGGAAGTGGGTGAAGGCCACGAACCCCGGCACACCGGTCTGGTCTCACAACGGGGGCATCTGTACTGGTGAGACCTACAAGAGCGTGGTCAAGCTGACATTCTTCAATGGTGCTGCTTTGAAGGATCCTTCAGGTCTCTTCAACTCGAGCCTTGAGGGGAAGGTCAGGCGTGCCATCGATATCAAAGAAAATGACAAGATCAAGGAAGCTGCACTCAAGAACCTCATTCGTGAAGCTGTGGCGCTGAACCTCAAGAGCAAGAAACGTTCCGCTTGAAAAGGTTCGGCCGGTCAGCGATGCGGATCTTCGCTAGTGCCGCAGGAACTTCGTGGTCAGCTCGGGCCCGCGCTCGCGCCACTCTTCGACCGTCATCGCGTAGCGCACGTGGTCCTCGTACACACCTTGGATCTGCAGGAAGAGGCGCGCCGTTCCTTCGTCGCGCATGCCGAGCTTCTCGGCGACGCGCCGGCTCGGGATGTTGCGCGGCACGATCGCCGCTTCTACGCGGTGGAGCTGCAACGTCTCGAACGCATAGCGCATGAGCAGGACGACACCTTCGGGGACGTAGCCGGCGCCCGCGAGCGCCTCATCGATCCAATAGCCGACGTATCCCATCTGGAACGGACCACGCTGCACGCTGCCGAGACTCACCTCGCCTGCGAAGCGACCGTCGACCAGAAAGAGCCCGAACCCGTACGCGGAATCGAAGTGACGTTGCCGTTCCCACGCGCCGCAACGCGCTCGGAATGCCTCGCGGTCCGCCACCGGATCGGCGCTGCCGGGTTCGGGACGCGGCTCCCACTGTTCGAGCCAGTCCCGACAGCGGATGCGCACCTCGCGCCAAGCCCTCCAGTCGTCGAGCCGCAAGGGCCGCAGCAACACGCGCGCGCCGACGAGTTCGTCCACCTCAGAACCGTCTCGTGAAGCAGTCGATGCCACGGCGCCTCCGGCTGGACGCGTCACCGGACCGGAATCTACCCGGACCCGGCAAGGCCGATAGCGTGCGCGCAATGGCGAGCCGAGACGTCGATGACCGATTGGTCTGGATCGACCTCGAGATGACCGGCCTCGACATCGAACGTGACACGATCGTCGAGATCGCGTGCATCGTCACCGACGCCGCGCTGGCGACGCTCGACGACGGCATTCAGCTCGTCGTCCACCAGGACGCGTCGAAGCTGGTCGCAATGGACGACTTCGTGCGCGAGATGCACACCAAGTCCGGCCTGCTCCCCGAGATCGAACGCGCCGACGTCGACGTCGCCGCGGCCGAACGCGCCGTGCTCGACTACATCCAGCAGCATGTTCCGCAGGCGGGAACCTCGCCGCTGTGCGGGAACTCGATCGGCACCGATCGGCGTTTCCTTGCCAAGTACATGCCGGCGATCGAGGTGTACCTCCACTATCGAAGCATCGACGTCTCGTCGCTGAAGGAACTTTGCCGGCGCTGGTACCCCTCGGTGTATCGCAAACGGCCCGGCAAAGCCGAGCAGCACCGGGCTCTCGACGACGTCCGCGAGTCGATCGAGGAGCTGCGGTACTACCGCGACAACATGCTGCGGCCGCTAGAGGAGAGTACGCAGGGCGCCGAGCAGCGCGACCACTGACTGCTCGCGCGCGGAATGGCCCATGAGGCCGATGCGCCAGCCTTTCCCCGCGAGCTCGCCGAGGCCACCGCCGACTTCGATGCCGAAGCGCACGCGCAACTCGTTGCGCACCTTTTCGTCGTCGACACCATCGGGCAGCCACGCCGAGGTCAGCTGCGGCAACCGGCGCGACGACGCGAACAACCGGAATCCCAACTCTGGCAGCGCCTCCTGGAGCAGGGCCCCGACATGACGGTGGCGGGCATGCGCGGCTTCGAGGCCCTCGTCGAGGAGCACACCTAATCCCGCGTGCAGCGCGTAGAGCATGGAGATCGGCGCCGTGTGGTGGTAGCGGCGAGCGCTGCCGACATAGTCCGCAAGGAGGCCGAGATCGAGATACCACGACTGCGGCGCGATGGCGCGGGCCCGGATGCGCTCGACGGCGCGAGTCGAGAAGCTGACAGGAGCGAGCCCGGGCGGAACGCCGAGACACTTCTGCGTGCCGGAGTAGACGGCGTCGACGCCCCACCCGTCGACCTCGACGGGGATGCCGCCGAGCGAAGTGACGGTGTCAACGAGCAACAGCGTGTCGCTCTCTTGCAGCTCAGCGAGCGGTGCGATCTCGTTTTCGACGCCCGTCGACGTCTCGGCATGGACGACGGCAACGAGCCGGGCGTCGCGATGATGGGCATACGCGTCGAGTAGCCGCTGCGGGTCGATCGGGTGTCCCCACGGCTCTTCGACGCGCACAACATCGGCACCGCAGCGGCGCGCGACCTCGCACATGCGCTCACCGAAGACGCCGTTGACGGCGACGATTGCCTTGTCACCGAGTTCGATCAGGTTGACGAAGCATGCCTCCATGCCGGCCGAGCCGGTACCGCTGATCGGCAACGTCAACGTGTTGGCGGTACGGAACACCGCGCGCAGCCGGTCACCGATCTCATCGAGCACCGACAGGAAATCGGGATCGAGGTGCCCGAGGACCGGTCGTTGGAACGCTTCCATGACCTCGGGATACGGGTTCGACGGCCCGGGCCCGAGCAGCAGACGATCGGCGTGCGGCACGCGCCGCAGGCTAGGCCGCGATGAGATCAGCCGCGCACGCCAGCCGGTGCCAGCCGCGCGCCAAGCAGCGCAACGAGTCGGTCGCCGGCGCGACGACGAGCCCACGGGCCAAGATCGCCGCGGCGCGAGCGACGCGAGTGACGTCGGGGTCGGGAAGCCGGACATGATCACGCGCCGCGGCCGCTTGCACGGCGGTGACGACGGCGAACGCCGCGAGCGCGGCTTCGTTGCTCCGATGCCGGTTGCGCAAGAGCCGGTCGATGACGAGCAGGGCGCGCGTGAAGGCGACGTCGTCGGCGGCGGAGGAATGCGCCGCTTCGAGGTCGAGCGCGATCGCGCGGATCTCGTCGGCTGTCAGCCGCTGCAGCGCCGTGCCGAACGAGACGAGATCCACGTCCGTGTTCTCGGCGGGAAACCGGGGTGATGTAAGGACTTCAGCCCAGACTTCTCGCGAGGCCGTCGAGAATGTCGGACTCGGAGACCAACATCTCCTCGAAGTGCCAGTAGCGCATGACGGTCACGACGACGATCGCGCCGGCGACGATCACGTCCACTCGGCCCGGCTCGAGGCCAGGATTGTGACGGCGCTGCTCGACCGGCTCGGTGGCGAGCGTACGGAAGACATCCTCGGCGGCGGACCGCGTGAGGCGGAAGTGGTCGATGCGTTCGCTGTCGCTGGCGTCGACGCCCAGTTCGATGGCGCCCATGGTCCACACCGTGCCGGCCGTCCCGATGAGCGTCTTGGCAGTGGCCGCGCCGGGCACGTCCCGGTCGACGTCGGCGAGATGGTCGCGTACGACCGAGACCGCCTGGCTCAGCTCCTCCGGAGTCGGCGGGTCCGAGCGCAGGTACTGCTCGGTCAGCCGGACGCAACCGATGTCGACCGACACGAGGGCCTCCGGCTCCTCGGTCCCCGCGATGAACTCGGTCGAGCCGCCGCCGACGTCGACGACGAGGTACGGCGCCGGCTCGGCGAGACCGGCGGTCGCTCCGAGGAACTCGAGTCGCGCCTCCTCGTCGCCGGACAGCAATTCCGGTCGCACGCCGAGAATGTCGTTCGCGGGTTCGAAGAAGTCCTCGCGGTTGCTCGCGTCACGGGACGCGCTCGTGGCGGTCGCGCGCACGCGTTCGACACCGAGGGCTTCGATCGTCGAGCGGTAGTCGCGGAGCACGTCGAGCGTGCGGTCGATCGCGTCGCGTCGCAGGACGCGCGCCTGATCGACTCCTTGCCCGAGACGCGTGATGCGCGTCTGGCGGTCCAGCGGCTTCAGCTGCCCCTGTCGTCCACTGCCATCGAGCTCCGCGACGAGGAGCCGGGTCGAGTTGGTGCCGATGTCGACGGCCGCAACGCGCGTCATGTCTCGTCGCGTTCTCGTGCCGCCAACTGATCGGCGACCCACCGGCCGACGGGATCGTCGCCGCCCGCAAGATGCCATGCATAGTGCGCATGGAGACACTTCACGCCGGTGCGCGTGCCGCCGACACCGCCGTGCGGCCGGGGACCGACGTGACCGGCCGGGATCGCGGCATCCCGCTCGGCCGCGTAGCGCTCGTGCGCGCGACGCAGCTCGTCAGCGTCGATCGCGTGCTCGGCCGCGCGCACGCCACCGGCCGACTCGAGGCGCGCGACGCGCGCGTGGAGGTCGCGGTCGACGAGCCAGTAGCGCGTAGGCATCGGCGTGCCGTCGTCGAGCAGCGGCGCGTTGCGAATGACCATCGGCTCGCCGGTGGGGCGACGCACGACGACCTCGAATGCCGCGCGCGGCGCTCGACCGAGAAGCTGCGTGAGCGCGGCGACATCCTCGGCGGCGGTCGGCACGCCGGCGAGTCTAGGAAATGACCGTTACGGCGGGGTCGTGGTACTCGAGGACGCGCCAGGTGTCGACGGCGCCGGTGCCGGGATGATCGTGTACGCCTTCTCGCCGGGGTGCACGTAGTGGAACTGCTCACGCGCGAGGCGTTCGATCTCGCTCGGTGACTGCAGCCGGCGCGCCTGCTGCGCCAGCTTCTCGTTTTGTTGACGCAGCACGGTCACATCATGTTGAGCGCTCGAGATGTCACGCCGTTGCGACAGGTACGAGCGGGTCGGGAACACGAACAGAAAGAGGATCGCGACGAAGCCCAGCGCGACCAACGCCATCGTGGCCGGACGGCCCCAGCGGCTCATGGCGCTGCCTTGGGTCGCGAGAGCGCACGTCCGCCGAGGTATTCGGCCGCCTCGCCCAGGTCCTCTTCGATACGCAGCAGCTGGTTGTACTTGGCGACACGATCGCTGCGCGCGGGCGCACCGGTCTTGATCTGGCCGCAGTTGGTCGCGACCGCGAGGTCGGAGATCGTCGTGTCCTCCGTCTCGCCGCTGCGATGCGACATGACCGCGCTGTAGGCCGAGCGGGTCGCGAGCGCGACGGTGTCGAGCGTCTCGGTCAGGGTTCCGATCTGGTTGACCTTCACGAGGATCGAGTTCGCGATGCGGGCGTCGATCCCGCGCGTGAGACGCTCGACGTTCGTGACGAAGAGGTCGTCCCCGACGAGCTGCACGCGGTCGCCGAGCCGCTCGGTCAGCGCGCGCCAGCCGTCCCAGTCGTCCTCCGCCATGCCGTCCTCGATCGACACGATCGGATAGCGGTCGACCAAGCCCGCGAGGTAATCGGCGAACTCAGCGGGCGTGAACTTCCGACCTTCTCCCGCGAGCACGTACGCACCGTCGTCGAAGAATTCGGTCGACGCGACGTCGAGCGCGACCGCGATCTCCTCACCGGCCCGGTAACCGGCGTGCTCGATCGCCGCCACCAGCAAACGGAGGGCTTCTTCGTTCGACGGCAGATCGGGGGCGAAGCCGCCTTCGTCACCGAGGCCGGTCGAGAGGCCGCGCTCGTGGAGCAGCGCTCGGAGCGCGTGGTACGTCTCCGCACCCCAGCGCAGCGCTTCGGAGAAACTCACCGCGCCGATTGGAGCGAGCATGAACTCCTGCAGATCGACGTTGCTGTCGGCGTGGGCGCCGCCGTTCAGGACGTTCATGAGCGGTACGGGCAGCACATGCGCGTTGGCGCCGCCGACATAGCGGTACAGCGAGAGCGCACACTCCTCCGCCACCGCTTTCGCGCCCGCGAGGGACACGCCGAGGATGGCGTTGGCGCCGAGCGCGGACTTGTTGTCGGTGCCGTCGAGCGCGACCAGGGTCGCGTCGAGGACGCGCTGGTCGGCGGCGTCCATGCCGACGACGGCGTCGCGGATCTCCCGGTTGACGTGGCCGACCGCGCGGGCGACACCCTTGCCGCCGTAGCGCGCACCACCGTCCCGGAGCTCGACCGCCTCATGGGCGCCGGTGCTCGCGCCGCTGGGGATGGCGGCGCGGCCGCGCGCGCCCGACGCCAGCTCGACCTCGACCTCGACGGTCGGGTTTCCCCGCGAATCCAGGATCTCCCGTCCGTGGACGTCCTCAATGATGCTCACGACCGCTCCTGTGGTCAGTGTTGCGAATGTAGACGGTCAGACGAGGCGCGCGGCAGCGAACGCGTGTTCCCTCATCCGCCGCCGTGGATTGCGATTCGCCCAGTGAATCGGTGCCTGCCGCGTGCACGCGCCGATTCGCCCGACGATTCGTGATCTACGGGGCGGCATGCGACCACAGGTCGCGCACGACGTCGGGATCGGCACTCGCCAGGTCGACGCCGTCCGCCGTCGCGAGTGTCTCCATGCGCTGGAACCGGTCCTTGAACCGGCGCGCCCAGCCGGCGAGCGCGGACTCGGCGTCGATGCCGTCACGCGCACCGGCAGCAACAAGACGCGCGAGCGTGTCCGCGAGAGCGGTTTCGTCGACGCGCTCGGAATCGTGGTCGGGCTCGAGGCCGACCGACGCGGCCTTGCGCAAGAGCTTCTGGACGTACAACAGCGACGGCAAGCCGGGCGTGATGCCCTCGACCAACGACGCGTGGCCCTTCTCGGCCTTCTTGATCTGTTCCCAGTTGGTGACGACGTCGGCGGCGTTGTCGACGCGCACGTCGCCGAACACGTGGGGATGGCGATGTACGAGCTTGTCGTGCACGCGGCGAGCGACGTCGGCAACTGTGAACGCGCCGGCCTCCGCGGCCAGGACCGAGTGGATCACAACCTGGAACAGCAGGTCGCCGAGCTCGTCCTCGAGCGAGTCATACACCGCGAGGTCGTTCATCCCGGGCGTAGGCGCGTCGGCAGGCAGCTCTTCGATCGCCTCCGCGACTTCGTACGCCTCCTCCAGGACGTGACGTCGCAACGAGTGATGCGTCTGCGCGGCATCCCAGGGGCAACCGCCCGGCCCGCGCAAGCGTTCGGCCAAGCCGACGAGGCGCGCGAATTCCGACGCGACCGCGAGTTCGCCGGTGTCGACGAAGACGGACGTGAGGTGATCCGGCTCGAACGACCGGTCGAGCTCCGCGAGTGCGACGGTGAACACGTGCTCGTCCGGCAGGCCGAGACGCTGCAATACAACGAGTTCGTACTCGGGAACGAGCACGTCGAGCAGCGCGAGCTTGACATCCGAGCACACCATTCGGTTGTCGCACTGGGCGAGCAACAACGGACCCGCGAAGCCCGCCGCATCAACCGCGAACGCGCGCGCGTCGACGACGCGCACGCCCGACATCGAATCGATGCCCAGCCGCGACCACGCGAGCTCGACGAACGACAACCCTGGCACCAGCTCGACCTCGACGAGCTCGTTCCTCAGCATTGCGACGGTTCGCTCCGCGACCGTTGGGCTGCCCGGCACCGCGTAGACGACTTCGCCGTGCTCGGTCGCCGCGTGCACGACTCGGTCCACGATCGCCGTGTAGGCGCGGTCGAAGTCGGTGGCAGCGTCGTAGCACTCGTCCAGCGCCTCGAACGTCAGCCCCTCACGAGTCAGGTCGGCGACCGCAGGATGCCTCGACGTGCGCGCCACCCGGACCTCGACCCGCTCGAGCGCCGCGCGGGCGGCGGGCAACAACAAGTCCACGCCGGCGGGGCCGAGCCCGACCACGACGACGCGAGGCCGGGTCACGCTACGGGGTCCCGCCCTGGGTCGTGCCGGTCGGGGCCGTCGTCGTGGTCTCGCGTTGGTTGCGTGGCTTCGGCGTCTTCGGCGGCGAGACCTGATAGCCGCGCTGACCCTGCGCGTTCGTCACCGCGCCCCACTTCCCGTAGCGCGGGTCGACCCGAACGCCGAGCTTGGCAATGCGACCGGTGAGGTCGCGGGTTGCCGATTGCTGGGCCTGCTGGCTGAGAGCCTGGAGCACCTGCTGACGCGCGTTCTCGAACGTGTTCGCGAACGGCTTGACCAGTATGACGTGATACCCGAACTGGGTCTTCACGGGACCGACGGGCGTGTTCAACGGCGCTGCGTCGGCGGCGTTCTGGAACTCCGCGACGAACGCATTGGGCGTCAAGCATCCGAGGTTGCCGCCCTGCTGCGCGGAGCCGGTGTCGGTCGACTGCTGCTTCGCCAACGTCGCAAACGATGCACCGGCCTTCAGCTGATCCACGATCTTCTGGGCTGTCGCCTTGTCCTTGACGAGGATGTGCGCGACCTGCTTGCCCGACGCGCAGCCGAACTCGCTCTTGTGCGCCTCGAAGTAGCGGCGCGCCTCCGAGAGTGACGGCGTGGTGGCGTAGGAACCGAGCACCGCGCTCAACCGGGCGGCACGTTGCACGACACTGTCCTGGAACGACTTCGGGAAGGCGGCAAAGGTGGTCTTCCCACCGAAGTTCTGCTCCTCCTGCTGTCGCGCCTGGCTGGTGTCCTGCGCGGTGGTCTTCAGGTGCTTCTCCTTGAACACCTCGTCGATCGCCGCCTGTTGGATCTGCTGCGTCAGCCAGGTCGCGGCGAGCCATGTGTCGGTGCTTTCGCCCGAGTGCACTCGGCGGCCGCTCTGCTGGTACACGAAGTCACGGAATTTGGCGTTGCCCGTGAGCTGTCGAAGCTGCTTTTGAAAGTCGGTGCGGTCGACGTGCACGGTGTGTGTACCGCTCTTGTCGTGGTAGGTGACAGTCGCCGCGTCGGACAGCGAGCTCGTCCCACACCCGGCCGCTGCGACGACGACTGCGGTCAGTACGCCGACGA
This sequence comes from Actinomycetota bacterium, assembly GCA_046727335.1. Lineage (GTDB taxonomy): Bacteria > Actinomycetota > Acidimicrobiia > IMCC26256 > PALSA-610 > JBKPCL01. The sequence continues at coordinate 6,119 of JBKPCL010000110.1, read as the reverse complement.
GCGCGAACGGGCGAAGGACCTTGGAACTCATCCGGTGGATGGTATCGGTGCCACTTCCGCAGGAGCGATCTCGCCGAGCAACGTGAGAATTGCCTGTGTGATCGAACCGTCGACACGCGCCGCCATCGGCAGCACGACCGCGTCGCGAAGGAACTGCGCGCGGGGCACGAGGCGCTGTAACCGCGCCTCCTGCGACTTCTTGAGCTGCAAGCCTTCGAGCCGGACGATGCCCTTTTGGACTGAGACCGATTGAATTCCGAGTCGCAAGCTTTCGGCGCGCAGACGGGCAACGTCGAGCAGCGCGGACGCGGGCGGCGGGGGCGGGCCGTACCGGTCCTCCCACTCGGCGCGGATGTCGTCGACGTCGGGTTCTGTGGTCACGCTGGCAAGCCGCCGGTACGCCTCCATGCGGACGTCGTCGCGCGCGATGTAGTCGCGCGGAAGATGCGCGGTGACCGGCACGTCGATCTGCACCTCGGCGGGCATTTCGACGGCTTCACCCGTCAACTCGCCGACCGCTTCGGTGACCATCTCCACGTACAGGTCGAAGCCCACCGCCGCGATGTGGCCCGACTGCTCACCACCCAGGAGGTTGCCCGCGCCGCGGATTTCGAGATCGCGCATCGCGATCTTGAAGCCCGAGCCGAGATCGGTGAACTCGCCGATGGTCTTCAAGCGCTCGTAGGCCTCTTCGGTCAGCACCTGATCGCGGGGATGCAAGAGGTACGCATATGCACGCTGCCCTCGCCGTCCCACCCGTCCCCGCAGCTGATAAAGCTGCGCGAGGCCGAGCAGGTCCGCCCGATCGACCACGAGCGTGTTCACCGTCGGCATGTCGAGACCGCTCTCGACGATCGTCGTGCAGACGAGCACGTCGTGTTCGCGCTCCCAGAACTCCTGCACCACCCGTTCGAGCCGGGCCTCGTCCATCTGACCATGGGCGATCGCGATGCGCGCCTCGGGAACCAGACGCCGAACGTCGTCCGTGACGTGTTCGATGTCATGCACGCGGTTGTGCACGTAGAGCACCTGCCCTTCACGCAACAGCTCGCGCCGGATGGCTTCGGACGCGGCGCGCGAGTCGTACTCGCCGACATACGTGAGAATCGGTTGGCGGTCTTCGGGAGGCGTGTTGACCAACGAGAGGTCGCGGATACCCGTGAGCGACATCTCGAGCGTGCGCGGAATCGGCGTGGCAGTCAGCGTGAGCACGTCAACGCTGGTGCGCCATTCCTTGATGCGCTCCTTGTGCTGCACACCGAAGCGCTGCTCTTCATCGACGACGAGCAAGCCGAGGTCCTTGAACCGGATGTCGCCCGACAGCAGCCGATGGGTGCCGATCACGATGTCGACGGTGCCGTCCGCGAGGCCTTTCACGACCGCGTTTTGCTCTCGTGCCGACAGGAAGCGTGACAGGACCTCGACGCGCACCGGATAGTTCGCGAAACGCTCGCGGAAGGTCTGACCGTGTTGGCTCGCGAGCAGCGTCGTCGGCACGAGCACGGCGACTTGCTTGCTGTCGAAGACGGCTTTGGCGGCGGCGCGCAGCGCGACCTCGGTCTTGCCGTAGCCGACGTCGCCGCACACGAGGCGGTCCATCGGGACGGGCCGCTCCATGTCGGCTTTGGTGTCCTCGATCGCCTTGAGCTGGTCGGGCGTCTCTTCGTAGGGAAAAGCGTCCTCGATCTGCTTCTGGAAGGGCGTGTCGGGCGGGAACGCATGACCCTTGGTGGCAAGTCGCGTGCGGTACAGCACGACGAGCTGGCCGGCGATGTCGCGCACCGCGCTGCGGACGCGACTACGTGTCTTCTCCCAGTCGCCGCCGCCCATCTTCGACAGCTTCGGCGTTTCTCCGCCCGTGTACTTCCGAATGAGCCCGATGTCCTCGGAGTCGACGTAGATCCGGTCGCCACCTTTGAACTCGACGACGAGCCGGTCACGCGTGATGCCGAACATCTCGCGCGTCTCCATTCCGAGATACCGGCCGATGCCGTGCACCCGATGCACGACGTAGTCGCCCGCGGTGAGCCCCTCGTAGTGATCGGTTTGGCGGCGGGCGCCGCGCGCCCGGCGGTGAACACGGCGGCGGCCGGTCAGGTCGGCCTCCGCCACGATGGCGAGCTGATGCGCCGGCAGTACTGCGCCGCGGTCGAGCGGTGCGACGATCACATGGATGCCTGGCGCGCGCAGGACGGGGCTGGCGTCGTCGATCGTCGTGACGCGGTCGACCGAGAGGCCTTCGGCCGCGAGCAAGTGCTCGATGCGATCAGCGCTGCCGGTGCCCTCGGCGGCGACGAAGACCCGGAAGCCGTCGGCCTTCAGCCGCGTGAGCCGTTGCGCGAGAGCGTCGGTGTCGCCGACGATCCGATCGAACCCGCTGGCTGCGAGCACTGGCGTATCGGGGTTGTCGGGCGCGGCGAGGACCGGCACGACCTGCGCCTTCGTGTGCGCGAGCAGGCGCTCGAACGGCAGCGACAACCGTGGGGCGTCGCCGTCGGCGAGCGTGGCACCCCACGTGGTCGCGAGCGTCTGCGCGAGCGATGCTTCCTCGTCGAGCAGTTCCTTCGCGCGATCGCGCAGCCGACGCGGCTCGACGATGGCGACGACCGAGCTCGACGGCAGCAGGTCTGGGAGGAGATGCTCGTCGTCGCACAGCCACGGCAGCCATGACTCCATGCCGTCGAACGTGGCGCCTTCGCTCAGTCGCTCCCATTGCTCGCGGCCCCACGGTTGCGTCTCCATGAGTTTCTCGGCGCGGGCGCGAACTTCGTCGGTCGGCAGCAGCTCGCGGACGGGGAAGATCCATGCGTCCTCGAGGTCTGCGTACGAGCGTTGATCGGCGACCGAGAACTGGGACAGCCGGTCGACCTCGTCGCCCCACAAGTCGATGCGGATCGGATGGTCGGCGGTGCCGGGATAGACGTCGACGATCGAGCCGCGCACCGCCACCTCGCCGCGCGCTTCGACCTGGTATTCGCGGCGATAGCCCATCGCGACGAGGTGCTCGACGAGCTCGTCGCGGTCGAAGCGGGCGCCGGCTTTGACGACGATGGGCTCGACGTCCTCGACATGTGGGCCGAGCCGTTGGATGAGCGCGCGCACCGGCGCGACGACAACCGCGGGAAGGTGTTCGCGGCCCGTTCGCAGCCTCCACATGACGCGCAGCCGTCGCCCCATCGTCTCGGTCGCGGGCGAGACGCGTTCGAACGGGAGCGTCTCCCAGGCAGGGAAGAGCTCGACGGTGTCGTCGCCGAGGTATTCGCGCAGGTCGACGGCGAGCCGTTCCGCCTCGACGCCGGTCGGGACGGCGAGGACGACCGGACAGCGCGCGGTGGCGCGGGCGAGCGTCGCCGCGAAGAGCGCACGCGCCGGTTCCGGCACCGCGATCGAGCGCGCGAGACCGCCCGTCGCGACGGCGACGACCGGATCGTCGGCAAGCAGGGTCGTGAGACCCGAGAGGGGCGGTTTCAGGCTCATGAGAGGGTGGGGGGACGCGCGTCGACGCCCGGAACGCGCTCGCGCCCGGGTGTCAGACCGTCAAGCTTATTCCTGTTTGGCGCGAATCCAGTCGTTTGCGGTCGTGTTCGCGCCAAACAAGGTGTCAGCGCAGGAGCAGCCACTCGTCGAAGGTCAGGTCAGCGCCGCTGACGTGCGAGCAGCGCCGTGCGAGAGCCGTAGCGACTTGCTCGGCAATCTGGCGGTCCGTGAACGCCGAGGTGAACTGCAGTACTCGGAAGCCGGCCAGCTGGAGATCGTTGCCTCGAAGGACGTCGTCGTCCCAACGGGCGCGCCAACCGTGGAACTCGAAGCCGAGCGCTTCCAAGGCAAGCCAGTCGTCGGGATAGCAACAATCAATGCGTCGCGGCACGCCCTTCACGACGACCTCGTACTGGCACACCGGCAAAGGAAGGCCGAACCGGCGCAGGGCGTCGAAGACGAAGTCCTCCAGCAGGCTCTCGCGCTCTTCCACTCCTGGTAGGCGGCGGTCGAGCATCTCCGCCAGCTTCTTCGGACTGCGGCCGGGCGCGCGTGGCAGCCGTTCGGCCGTCGCGCGGATGCGCCACAGCGTTGTGATCCGGCGCCTCAACGCGTCGTCGGCCATCCGACCCAGCTGTTTGACAGAGAGCCGCGACGACAAATCCACGATCGTTCGCTCAGGGGTTGTCAGCGGTATCGCCCTACGAACAGTGACGTCCCGCTCAACAAGCAACCCACTTCTATGCAGCCGAAAGCCCTGGGATCGTGGTCGCCTTTCCATCAGCGTGGTTACTTCCAGCTCTGCAGGTTCCGGCAACGGGAGCGTCCAGAGTTGCGCTGCCGTCGTGTGCGAAGCGAACGAGTTGTCGCCCGTCCGGAGGACTGCGGCGAGCGCTCGCTGCTCGAAGGATTCAGTGACTGATGCGTGTACGAAGATGCCACCGCGCGCCTCGACGAACGCGCCGGCTTTGCGCGCACGGCGCAGAACTCGACGCGACACGCCTGCTTCTGCGGCCTGATGCACGGTGATCAGGCCGAGCTGCTCTTGCTGGATCTTTGCCAGTCGGGCGGCGTTCTCGGCGCGCACTCATCCTCCCTGTGGCCGAACGGACTCGGGGAGGCGGCATGACGGTACGCGAGGCGTGCGACAACAACGGGTTTGGCGCGGATGCGGTCGTATACGACCGCATTCGCGCCAAACAGAAACTCAGCGGCCGTTGTAGCGGTTCATGGCGGCGGCGACGCCTTCGCTCAGGATGAGCTCGATCGCGTCGGCCGCCTCTTCGAGTGTGACGGCCATCTCCTCGCGGGCGCGCTTGCCGAGTCGCGACAGCACATGATCGGCGCCGTGCTCCTTCGACGACGGCTTGCCGACGCCGATGCGCACGCGCAGGAACGCGTCCGAGTGCAGGTGCGCTTTGATCGAGCGCAGACCGTTGTGTCCGGCCAGCCCACCGCCGGCTTTGATCCGCAACGCCGCGGGCGGCAAGTCGAGCTCGTCGTGGACGATCACGATCTGTTCGGGCTCGACACCGTGACGCCGTGCGAGCCCGGCGACCGCCTGACCGGAGTCGTTCATCCAGGTCAACGGAACCGCGAGCACGAGCTGCTTGCCGTCGACGCGAACCGTGTCGGCGCGAGCGCGGTCCTTCGTCTTGCGCAGGCGGCCGCGGTGCCGCTTGGCAAGAATCTCGACGACGTCGGCGCCCACGTTGTGCCGGGTACGCGCGTAGTCCTCGCCGGGATTGCCGAGCCCGACCACCAAGAGGTCGGCGGGCACGCGGGCGGACTACTCCGACTCGGAGCTCGGAGCTTCCTGAGCTTGTCCCTCGGGTGCCTCGCCCTCTTCGCCCTCGGCCGCCTCGGCGGCAAGCTCCTCTTCGGCGACACGCGGAGCCGAGATGTGGGCGACGAGCTCCTCGGCCTCTTGGAGCACGGTCACCCCGCGCGGGATGGCGAGTTGGTGCACCCGCACGTCGTCGCCGATCTCGAGCGCGGACACGTCGAACTCGATCACCGGCGGCAAGTCGCCGGGCTTGGCCTCGATCGTCAGCGTGTGAACGAGCTGCTCGAGCACGCCGCCGCGCCCAACGCCCTCGGCATCACCGGTGAGGTGGACAGGAATCTCGGCCTGGATCGCCTGGTCGGCGCGCACCCGAATGAAGTCGACGTGCACGAGCGTGCCCTTGGTCGGGTTGCGCTGGATCTGGCGAGCGATGGTGAGCTGCTCCTTGCCATCGACGCGCAGCGTGATCAATGTGTTCAAGCCGCTCGCGCCCGACAGGATGTGCGCGAGCTCCCGGGACGACACCATCACCGGCACGCTCTCCTGCCCCAGGCCGTAGACGACCGCAGGCACCAGGCCCTGCCGGCGAAGCCGGCCCGCCGGACCTTTGCCGGCGGCGGTGCGGAGTTCGGCGGTGAGGGTGGCGTCAGCCATGGCTCGTCAGACCTTCGTGACGGCGGAACGGAACAGGAGATTGTCGCGCACGAGCGCCGTTTTGCGGCAATCCCGCAGGTTCACAGGCTCAAGCAGGACCGCGGGCGCGTCGATCAACCGCGGAACCGAGTCGGTTGGAGGACTCGTCGATGATCTTCCTCATCCTCTGGATCGTGATCGGCATTGCCGGTTACTACGAGGC
>JBKPCL010000109.1:0-11386 GCA_046727335.1 Actinomycetota bacterium | reverse complement strand
CTCGATAGAACGAGGGCAGGACGTCTCCGGGCTGCGGCATGTCAGCGGGAATCGTTGGCGCGATGCGCCCTTCGTGCTCCTCGGGCAGACCGATCCAGAAGTCGAGCTCGAGCGGATCGGCGACCTCTTCCCGGAAGAACGTGCCGATCGAACGTCCGCTCACGCGCCGGACGACCTCGCCGACGAGGTGGCCGAACGTCAGCGCGTGATACCCGTGCCGCGTCCCCGGATCCCAGAGCGGTTCTTGCGCGGCCAGCCGCTCCACGATGTCGTCCCAGTTGCAGTAGCCGTCGTCGGGAATCGGCTCGCGCAGCGCCGCGAGCCCGGCCTGGTGGGCCAACAGCATGCGCACGGTGATGCCGTCTTTGCCGTTCTTCCCGAACTCCGGCCAGTAACCGGCGACCGGCGCATCCAGCGCGATCTCACCGCGCGCCATCAGGATGTGCGCGCACAACGCGACCGCGCCCTTGGTGCACGACCACACGACGCCGATCGTGTCGCGCTCCCACGGCCGCCCAGTCGCAGGGTCGGCCACACCACCCCACAGGTCCACGACGGTCTCGCCGTCGAGCGTCGCGCACACCGACGCGCCCACCTCCCCACGTTCGGCGAAGTTGCGTTCGAACGCGGAGCGGACGCGCTCGAATCGTGGAGCACAGGTTCCGTCGATCATGCGCTGATCGAAGCACGCGGCACGGCCGCGAACAACTAGCGAGGTTCGAGATCAGGGGGATCCCCGGAGCGTCGCGACGTGCCTACCCTCTGCGGAAGACGCACGAACAAGGGACTGCAGACATGTTGCTCGACGGCATCAACCACGTCGCCATACTGACCAACGACACGGATCGGCTCGCGGCGTTCTATCGCGAGGTCTTCGACGCCGAGGTTTCGCATCAAGAGCGGATCGGCGACGGCCTGCTGACGTTGATCGACGTCGGTCCTCGGACTGAGTTGAACATCTTCGAGCTCGAGGGCAACACCGAAGCGGATCGGCAGGTGCCGATGTTCGCACGGGGTCGCATCGACCACATCGGTCTTGCCGCCGCCGATCAGGAAGCATTCGACGAGATTCGACGACGGCTGATCGCACGAGGCGCGAGCGACGGCTTCGTCACCGACTTCGGGCGCTCGCTGAGCATCTTCTTCCGCGATCCGGACGGCCTCGAGGGCGAAGTGCTGCTGCACATCTCGAATACCGCGAAGGTCAACCCGCCGGGGACCCCGGCGCCGGGCTACGAAGCAGCGAGTTAGTCGCGCACGCGAACACGACCTGCTACGGCTCAGAGCGCACCAGGTGGTCAGCCGACGGCGATCTGCAGGATCAGCGTCACGGTGATCGCGGCGATGCACGCCACGTGATCGCGGTAAATGGTCCGCGCGAGGGCAGTTTGTACTTGTGGAAGATCGGTCTGAGCGCCCAGCCGGACGGCGTAGCGAACGGTACGAACGGCTGCCAGCGTGATGGCGGCGCCGGTCAGAGCCAGCGAGACCGCAGCGCGCCAGCGGTGCCCGTCATCGCCGACCAGTTGCGCAATCAGGGCAAAAAGAGTGATGGCCATCACCGCAGCAATCAGCCGGTTCATCGGCCGGGCGGTCGTGGTCACCCTCCGGTAGTACGTCGCGATCGACCTGCGCACGTCGGCGGGCAGCTCGGTCTCGTGGTGGCGTCGAACCTGGATGTCGAACATCAGGTCGAACCACAAGACCGCGAGGAGAAAGCCTGCACCCGCAGCCGCCACCACACGCACGCGGCGAGTCTCCCAGCCGGGCGTGGGGTCGAGCTGATTGCGAGGTTTCCGAGTCGGTCGAGGAGGGGACGGAAAGCCGCGGATTTGCGTGCGGAGGGAGCCCAACCATGCCGCGTCTCGGAGCCCTTCTTGTTGCGCTGCTGTCGGTCACAGCGCTGTCCATTCTTTCGACGTCCGCCGGCGCGGTGTCGGCCGAGAGCAAGGTCACGGTCGGCAGCCCCAGGACGCCGTACCTCCCCAATGGCTCCAACGAGCCCGCGCTCGCGATGGACGCGAACCACCCATCGGTGCTCGTCGCGGGCGCGAACGATCTGGTCGACAGCGCGCCGTGCAACGGCAGCAGCTGTGATCTCACGCCCGATATCGGGATCTCGGGCGTCTACTTCTCGTTCGACAGCGGCGAGACGTGGACGCAACCCACGTACACCGGGTTGACCGCGCAGAACGGCACGACGCACGTCGGACCGATCCACACGTTGCCCAAGTACTACGAGAACGGAATGTCGTCGCACGGCGACCCGGCGGTGGCCTTCGGACCGCGGCCGGGCCCGGGCGGCTTCTCGTGGGCGAACGGTTCGCGTCTCTACTACGGCAATCTCGCCTTCCCGCTCAGCACCGGCGCGGGCTTCGCCGGGGCTTCGGCCGCGGTGGTGTCACGCACGGACGATGTGCAGGCGGCGGCCGCCAGTGTTCAGAACGCGTGGATGGATCCCGTGATCGTGACGCGGCAGAACCAGGCGCTGCTCAGCGACAAGGACGACATCTGGGCCGACAACGCGTCGTCGAGCCCCTTCTTCGGCAACGTGTACCTCTGCAACGTCGCGTTCCGCGGCATCAACAGCATTCCCGAGCCCGCGATGGTCGCCAGCTCGAGGGACGGTGGCGACACCTGGCGGCAACGCCAGATCAGCGCGGCGACGAACAACGCGCAGACCGGAGGGCGCCAGGGCTGCGCGATACGGACCGACAGCGCGGGCGTGGTCTACGTCGTGTGGGAGGGCACTGACATCCACACCCGGCAGAGCGTGTTCTTCTTGTCGCGCTCGTTCGACGGCGGCAGCAACTTCGACATGCCCAGGCCCGTCGCGACCGTCCATGACGTCGGCGTCTTCGACCCGGTATCGCGCCGCATCGTGTTCGACGGCTTGGCGGGAACGCGTACCGACAGCTTCCCGAGCCTTGACATCGCGAACGGTGCGCCAACCGGCGCGGACGCGACCGACACGCTCGTGCTGGACTGGCCGGACGCAGCCAATGGACTGAACCACGAGACGGCATTGGTGCAGACGTCGACCGATCAGGGCGTGACGTGGACGACGCCGGTCAACGCCGCGGAAGCCGGCGACCGACCCGACAACCCCGCGGTGGCGATCTCGCCGAACGGCACGGATCTGTACCTCGTCTACAACGGGTACCTGGACCCGTTCCAGACGACCACATCGAATCCGCGTCGGATGCAAGGCGTGACGCGCCACGCTGACGTCGCTGCCGACGGCACGATCGGAAGCTTCACGACGCTGCATCGAGCGGCGGTCGGCGACGCCAGAGGTACGACGCGGACGCTCAACCGCGAGGCGATCTACGACTATCAGTACGCGGCCGCAGCACGTGACTACGGCGCGGTGGTGTGGATGGACGTCCGCGACGCGGCGGACTGTCCGGCGATCGACGCGTACCGGCAGTCGCTCATCGACGGGAGCCCGATCGCGAAGCCGGCGCCGCTGACCGACTGCCCGCCGACGTTCGGCAACGGCGACATCTACAGCGGCTCGTTCCTCGACCCGACGCCCTGACGGGTTCGGCGAACCGGTGCAGCGAATGGCGTTACTCCGTGCGCAGCGTGTCGGCGAGGGGAAGGCGCGCGGCGCGCCAGCTCGCGGGAAGCGCGATCGCGCCGCCCGCCGCGAGTGACGCCACCGCGAACGCGACGATCGCCACCGACGGCCGATCCGCGTCGGTCGCAATGCCGATGCCGTGTGTCGCCGCCACCCAGGCGAGGCTCCCGACGATGACTCCGCACGGAATGCCGGCCGCTAACCCGAGCCCCATAACGCTGCAGCTCTGCCAGACGAGGCACCCGCCGGCTTGGCGCGGCGTCAATCCCAAGCTCCGGAGCGTTGCGAGTTCGTTGCGGCGGCGGCGCAGCGTCGCGGCGAGCAGATTCGCGAGTGCAGCCAGCCCGAGCAAGCCGGTGAACACCGCGAGGATCCGGGGAAACGATCGCAAGCCGGCGACCGTCGCCACTTCGCCGGGAATCGTCGGGTAGCTGTATTTCGACAGCTGTCCGGGATAACGGCGGCCGAGATCGCGCGCCACTGCCGCGAGCCTTCGGCCGGGCGCAATCCGCAGCGCCATCCGCGAATCGTGCGGCGTGCCGACGTGCCGTTCGAAGCCGGAGCCCGAGAACCCCAACGCGTTGCCGAAGTTGCCGTCCTCGCCTTCGGGGAACAGCGCGACGCCGACGACGCGCACCGCGGAGGTCGGACCGTTCGGTTCCCCCGCGCACGGACAGACCGCCACCTGCACCGTGTCGCCGGCGTGAACACCGAGCTTGTGCGCGGCTTCGGGACCAACCACGACTTCGTCGGGAGCGATCGGTTGGACCCCCGACAGCAACGAATAGGCAGCCGTGCCCTTGACGCGTTCGAGGCCATAGGCGCGAACGCCGCCGTCGCCGCGGGCGAACGTGAAATCGGTCGAGAGCAGGCTGACACCTTCGAGCTCAGGATCGGCGGCGAGCTGATGCGTCATCCGATCGAGGCTCGGTACCGCGGTGTCGAGCATGAGGTCCCAGCCGTAGCCCCAACGAGTGGGCTCGCGCACGAGCCGGTCGAGGCTCGCCGCGAACGTGATCGCTGCGACCAGCACCACAACTGTGCCCGCGACGGCGAGGCTCGCCGAGCGGACCGGGAGCGACGGCGGACGGCGGTCGACCGCGTACCTGACGCCCGTTGCGAGGACCGGTCCGCCTCCAGCCGCGCCGGCTGCGAGCCCGGACGCGCGGCGAACGCGTTCGTGAGCACGCACACGCGTGAGGGGTATCGCGGCGAGGAGCGCGGCGGCTGCCACGACCACTATCACGGCCACCGCGGCGGAGATCGCGACCATCGCATCGAAGTGCAGACCGGGGTGCGGTTCGATCTGACGCGCGAGCCCGACCGGCGTCAACGGCGACGCGGCGAAGCTCACACACACTGCGAGCACCGCTCCGGCTGCCGCGGCGGGGAGAATCGTGCCGACCAGGCCGCGGATCCGTTGCACACGCGTCAACCCGAGCGCCGCGAGCCGCGCTTGCTCGGCGTTGACACCCGCGAGGTGGCGCGCAACTGCCTGGCCGACGGCAAGCACCGACACCAGCGCGGCAACAAGCGCGAACACGAGGAGTCCGACGCTCAGCGTCCGCGTTGTGTGCCGCGCGGACTTGTCTTCCGTCGATGCATCAAACGCGCCGAGTGGAACGCTGGGAAGGACGCGCGCGAGCGATTGATGGAACTCGCGGTCCGTTGTGCCGGCTCGACGCCGAACGAGCAGCATCCTGCTCGAGTACGCGACGCGGCCGCGGTACAAGCGATCAAACGCCGGCGTCGCAAACATCGTCGGGTCGGGACGGCCCAGCACGTCGGTGACGCCGCGGGAGACACCGACGACCTTCAAGGCGAGCTTCGGGCCAGTGGGTCCATTGTCGAACGCGTGCTCGTCGCCAGCAATCAGCTGGGCTCGCTGGGTCGGTGTCAAGGTCACAAGGTGCAAGACGCGGCCGACGTCGACGTGCGCCTGCGCAACCGTGGCCTCGTTGATGACCACCTCGTCGACGCGCGCCGGGTCCGGCATCCGGCCGCGCAGGATCCGGTCGTGCACGATGCGATGACCGAGCACGTCGTCCGCCGGCGCCGCGAGGGAGAACTCCCAGTCGGCGTCGGGCAGGGACGCGATGTAGAACACGGCTTCGCCGACGTCCGCGAGCTGGGGAAGACGACGGACGCGCCGGACGGTCGCATCGTCGTAGCGGTCGCGCCCCGGATGATCAGGAAAGGTCCCCGGCGCATCGACAGCAATGCCGTGGTCGTATGCGCGCGTCGACGCACGCAGCCGGTCGAAGCTCGTCGCGGTTCTGCGAGCACCCGCGAACGCGGTGGCCACCACGGCGAACGAAAGACCTGCGAGCAGCGCGAGCGCCACCAGCGAAGCGCGCCGGCTCCGCCAGTCGGAACGCACCCACAGTCCCACCCCACCCCTCACGCGCCAACCCTTCCCGCCACGCGTCAGCGCACAGAATGTCGCACGGCGGGCGCTCGCGCGGCACCGTGCTTTCTCGCGATCTCTGGTGGTGCCACCACTACGGCACCGGAGTACGGCGCGAAGGTCGAACTTCCGTCGGTTATCTCCACGTCATGTGCCGAACTGACGCAAGTTCGGAGTGGGCCGCCCGGGACTCGAACCCGGAACCTGCGGGTTAAAAGCCCGTCGCGCTGCCAGTTGCGCCAGCGGCCCGGCTCGGGATCACGTTACGACCGTCCCACCCGGCGGTGGCACGACGTGACCCGATCGCCACAATTGTTTCAGCTCGGACGGAGGCCGCGGAACGCCGATTGCGTAATGGGCTCGGGTGTCTGAGGTACCGTTGCCAGGTTCCATAGCGGTTCGGAGTGGGGATGCGGAGAACCGGCGGGCTTGTTGCCGCGCTGCTCGTGGTTGCGGCTGTAGGTGTGAGCGCGCCGTCGGCGTCCGCTGGCGCGAACCCGTGGCCGCACACTGCGACAAGCGGATTCGCGACACCGGCAGGGGACGGATTCTGGATCGCGTACGCCGACGGTTCCGTCAGCAGCGTGGGCACGGCGCACAACTACGGCAACGCGGCGGGCCTTCATCTCAACGGCCCGATTCAAGCCGGCGCCGGCAATGCAACCGGGACCGGATACTGGCTTGTCGGTTATGACGGCGGCGTTTTCTCCTACGGCCGAGCCGGGTTCTTCGGGAGTATGGGCGCTCACAGACTGAACCAGCCGGTGTTCTCGATGACATCGACCAAGTCCGGAAACGGGTACTGGCTCGTCGCGAGGGACGGCGGGATCTTTGCATTCGGCGACGCGCGGTTCTACGGATCGACCGGCAACCTGCAACTGAGCCAACCGATCACTGGCATCACCAGAAGCCCGAGCGGTCATGGTTACCGCATGGTCGCCAAGGACGGCGGCGTCTTCAGCTTCGGGGACGTGCCGTTCTACGGAAGCCTCCCGGGCCTCGGTCTTCACGTCGCCGATGTCGTCGGCATGGCGCCCACGCCGAGCAACCGCGGCTATTGGGTCGTGCGCCGCACCGGAAACGTCTACGCGTTCGGCGACGCGCAGAAGTTCGGGAACTACACGCCATCACCATGCGATCGGGTCACCGGCGTCTTCTCGAATCCTGCAGCGCAGGGATACCGCATCATGACGGCATCGGGCGCGACGATCCCATTCGGACAAGCGCCTGCAGGCAGCGCGATCACCGGAAGACAACGCTGGTGCTATGCGCAAACGACGTGCGCCACGGCGCTCGACACCGCGAGCGACTATCAGACCGTGTTGAACACACGTGGTCCGCTCTGGGACGGAGGCGACGGAGCACTACCCGTCGATCTTCTTGATGGCCGTCATCTGTGGCTGTTCGGCGACACGTTCTCGGGCCCGACCGACGCGAAGAAGATCCTGCCCGGCGCGCGCATGGTCCGGAACACCGTGGCCGTCGAACAGAGCAGGTGCCTGGAATTTCGGCTCGGCGGCGTGAGCGACATCAACGATTATTTGCCCGCGCCCGCGCCCGGTCAGTGGTACTGGCCGCTGACGGGGGTCGTCGACAAGACGGCGGGAGTCGTACGTCTCGCGGCATGGCGCATGAAGCCGGCACCAGGGCCCGTCGGATTCCAGTGGGCCATCATGCGCGTGGACCTCGTGACGCTCGACCTCCAGTCACTGGCCTTCCGCAGCGCGGTCCCGATGCCGGCAGGCGGCGGTCTGCAATGGGGTGAGTCCATCCTCGAGGACCCTGACTACGTCTACATCTACGCGCGCGTGAATACGACGAGCCATTACGTCGCCCGCACGTCGATCGCACACCTCAGCGACGGGTTGTGGGAGTACTACGACGGAGCCGAGTGGACGGCCAGCGCCACTCAGGCGCAGCCGATGCAGTTCTTCACGACCGGGGCGCTGCCCGACACTCCTCCTGCGGCCGGACTAACCGTCGCACGCGACGGGACCGGCTACCTAGCGTCGGCGCAGCGCTGCGACATCCTGTGCAACGAGATCGCGGCATGGTATGCACCCTCGGCGGCGGGTCCATGGACTGCAGTGAACGATGACGGCGGCCGCGTCGCGACGACGACTGCGCCGCAGGGACTCATTACCTACGGCGGCCATCTCGTCGCGAGTACCAGTGGCTTCCTTGCTGTATGGAGCGTCAACGGCGCGCCAACCCTGGTGGGCGCGGACAAGTTCTTGTACGGCCCGCGCGTCGTCGCCACGGAGAACCTGCCGCCACCAGATGTGCTCGCCGCCCGCTAGCGGGTTACGGCATCGCAGCTGCGCCGCGGTTCACGGCCCGCGGCGCGGAGCGCGCCTCTTCCTCGCTCGCCGACGTTCGCGCTTCAGCGCCCGCGGCAATCGCCAGCACGACGACCGTGACGAGGACCAGCACACTCGCGAGCGCGATGACGATGTTGTCCGCCGTCGTCTGTCCGTTGAAATGCTCGTGGAGCACGAGCACTCCGAGAAACGCCGCGACGATCGGCTCGGTGGCCTCGAGCGCGGGAAGCGAGGCAGGCAGCGACGCCGCGTGGAAGCCGTTCTGCGTCAACAAGATGCCGGCGATCGAGAACAGGGCAAGCGCGTACACCTCCCAATGACGAGCCGTGTACGGGACACCGTGCTGAATCTGCTCCACGAACGTCTTCGTGAGTGCCGCGGTGATGCCGAACAGCGCGCCGGCGGAGAAGCCGAGCAGCGCGGCGCGCACGTTGCCGCGCGTCACTGCCGCACCGACGACCGCGATGACGATCACGAAGAAGACGCCACCACCCGCCTCGAGCCAGCTCGACCACGACGCGGTGTCCGACCCGCCCGACGGAGACGCCTCGATGAGGAACAGCGACAGCGCCGCGCACAGCACGATCGCCGCGCCCCACTCGTGTGGACGCAATCGACGGCCGTTCCAGTACGCACTCAGCGGCAGCGCGACGAGGAGCCCGCACACGAGCAGGGGCTGCACGACGAGCAGCGCGCCGAACGCCAGCGCCGCGGCCTGCAGCCCGTACGCGCCGATATCTCCGAACATGCCGAACAGCCAACGCGGCGACCGCGCCAGCCGGCCCACCAAACTGATGCTCAGGCCGTCGCCGCTCGGCACGTCGAGCGCGACGCGATGCTCGAGCGCGTTGCCGAACCCGTACAGCGCGGCGGCGCCGAGCGCGAGCAGAACTGCGAGCACCTCGTCCATACGTTTCGGCCTTCCACCGTCGCCAACGCGGCCGACGCGCCCATTCTTCCCGTGAGCGCGTGGCCGGTGGCGCCGGTAAGCGGGTGTGCCAGGCGGTCAGAGCGACGCGGTGCCGCGAGCAGGGCGCCGTCGGGCGTACGCCGTGCCTGCCCCGCCCACCAGGAGCAGCGTCGAGGCGCCCAACAGGAGCGCCGTCGATGACACCGGTCCCACGCCGCCACCAGTCCGGGCCAGACCGCCGCTGACGGTCAACGTCGCCTGCACGCCGAGGTTGCCACCCCCGCACCGGCCGGTGATCGTGTACGTGCCGGGCGCGACACTCGAGCTGAGCGTCACCGTCTTGCTGTAGTGCCCTGTCGCGTCGGCGGTAGCGAAGACCGCGCCCTCACCGGCGAACTCGCCGAGTCCGGCGAACGCGTTCGAGATCAACGTCACCGTTCCCGGCACCTGGCATCCGGGCTGACCGTTCACCAGCACGTCGCCGGAAACAGTGACGGTTCCTCCGGGCGTCGAGGTCGAGGGGCTGACGTTGATACTCGCCGCGGACGCGGGTACCGCCAACACACACAGCGCAGCGACCGCGAGTCCCGCGACCGACAGAAGCTTCCTCATGACTGACTCCTTCTGCTCGACCGAGAACCCGTGTCGCCAGCGTAAGCGTTCGCGGTTCGTCATTCGCGTCGCAGCGCGGTTGCCGATCGGACGTGCGCGGCCAGCCACGCGGGGACGAGCGCGGCCAGCGTGGCCGCGACTGCGACGGCCGGCACGATCAACGCGAGCGCGAGCGCGGGGACGGTCCCGGGCTGGACGGAGCCGATACTCGACGCCACGAGTCGCCATGCCCACCGCCCGACCACGATGCCGACAGGAATCCCGACGACAATTCCTGCGAGTGCCAACGCCCACGTCTGCCACAACACGCAGGCGGCGAGCTGGCGGCGAGCGAAGCCGACGGCCTTCAGGATCGCGAGGTCATGGCGGCGGCGGCGCACCGAAGCAACCAGCATGTGAGCGAGCGTCGCGAGACCGAGCAGCGCGAGCAACACCGCGAGCAGCCGCGGCAGCGCGTCGACCCGCACCAGGTTCTCGACGTCTCGCGCTGCGAGATGTTGAAGCACGACCGGCCCGAAGTCGTGCTGCAGACGCGCGAGCGCGGCGCTGCGGTTGACGCCGGGCGCGTAACGAACGGCGAACAACGTGACGAACGCGTCCGGCTCGAGCCGGCGCAGACCCTGCAGAGTCGTGAAGGCCCCTTCGTCGAGGCGTCCGCTCAGCACGTCGCCGGCCGACGTGTTGAGCACGGTGCCGGTGATCCGCATCGACACTCGATGAGCTCCGGCCGCCACCTCGACCCGATCGCCGACGTGACGGCGCAGCCGGCGCAAGGTGCGGCGCCCTACCACGAGTTCGTTCGGAGCACGCGGCAGCCGTCCATCGAGGACGACCGGACCGAGGACTCCCTTGCGCACATCCATACCGCCGAGTCCGACGCTGTGCCCGTCGATGGTGGGGGTCTGCGGTGGCGCCGCGATCCCCGCGAACGCGGCGACGTCGTTGTTGCGAGACAGCAATGGGACGGCGCGCGCCTCTTGGTCGGCTTGCCCGCCACTGTTGGGGTTCCCGACGAGCACGTCGAAGCTCCAGCCTTGCTGGCGCGGACTGTCCGCGAGCCGGGTGAGGCTCGTACCGAAGACCGCGGCCGCGGTGACGCCGGCAACGGCGAGCGCGATCGCGAACACGGTCGCGCGGCGCGGCGCGGCGCGGGCACCGTCGGCGGTCCACGCCGAGCCGAGACCGAGCCGCACTGATGGTGCCAGTCCGTCATGCGTGAGCGTCTCGCTCGCCCGGGCGCGGCGATTGGGAAGGCGCTCCGAGCGAGGACGCGACATGGCCGCCGCACTCGTCGCGCGCGCGACGAACGCGGCACATCCGGACACGGCGACCACCAGCGCGACGAAGCCCACACCGACCACGGCGACGTTGACCGCGAACCCGGGGTGCAGCTCGGCTTGGCGCGCCAGCCCGATCGGCGTCAAGGGTGAGGCGAGGACGGCGACGACGACGGCGAGCACGCTGCCTGCGAACGCGATGACCAGCGGCCGCGCGACGTCGACCACGAAGAGCCGTGAACGTGCCATGCCGAGCGCGGCCAGCTTCTCGTGGTC
>JBKPCL010000108.1:0-8861 GCA_046727335.1 Actinomycetota bacterium | reverse complement strand
ACGACGATCCTCGAACGCGATCCGACTCCGCACGCGCCGGGCGCCGGACTCGCGAGCGTGCTCGTCGGTTCCTATCGGACCGCTGACAACCGCTGGCTGAGCCTCAACATGCTCGATCCCGAGCGGCATTGGGAACCGACGTGTCGCGCACTCGGGCTCGACGAACTGCTCAGTGACGCGCGGTATGCGACCGTCGCGGATCGAACGGATCGACGCGACGAACTGCGCGCCGTCTTCGTCGAACGTATCGGTTCCCTGCGCCTCGCGGAGTTGAAACAGCGACTCTCGGAGCACGACACCATCTTCTCGGCCATCGCGTCGCCAATCGAGGTCATCGACGATCCGCAGGTGCGCGCGAATGGCTACCTCGCTCCGCATCCTGCGCACGAGAAGGCACGCTTGGCGTCGGCGCCGGTGCAGTTCGACGGCCACGGGTTGGAGATTCGCCGTCCCGCACCCGACATCGGCGAACACACCGACGAAGTGCTGCGCTCGATCGGCATGGACGACGACGAGCTTGCGCGGCTGCGGGACGAAGGGGTGCTCGTATGAGATCCGCGGTTCCGACACCGCGCGTGATTTGGGGAGTCGGTCTCAACTATCGAGATCATGCAGCCGAGACCGGACAGCCCTTGCCCACTGTCCCGACGTTGTTCATGAAGTCGCCGAGTTCGGCCATCGGTCACGGCGACACGATCGTCGTGCCCCCGCACGTCACACAACCGGACTACGAGGGCGAACTCGCCGTCGTGATCGGACGGAGGGCACGGGGTGTGAGCGAGACGGAAGCGCTCTCCGTCGTCGCCGGCGTGACGGTCGCGCACGACGTCTCGTCACGCGACCACCAATTCACGACCGGGCAGTGGACGTGGTCGAAATCCTTCGACACGTTCTGCCCACTCGGGCCGGAGCTCGTATCACTCGACGAGATAAACCTCGCCGCGGGCCTGGCGATCGAGACGAGGGTGAGCGGCGAGGTGATGCAGTCGTCGAACACCTGCGAGCTCGTCTTCGGCGTGCCGCAACTGATCGCATGGATCTCGCAGGGCTGCACGCTCGAGCCCGGTGATGTGATCGTCACCGGAACGCCGGCCGGCGTGGGCGCCGCCCGAACACCGCCGCGCTGGCTGCAGGACGGCGACGTCGTCGAGATCACGATCGAAGGCATCGGCACGCTGCGCAATCCTGTGGAGCGACGCGTAACGTGACACGGTGACCGTCCATTGGACCAGCCGGCCCACGCTGCGACGTCCCGCGCTCGTCGCCGCGTTCGCGGGCTGGAACGATGCCGCCGACGCCGCAACGGACGCCGTTCGCTATCTCGCGCGCCTCACGGATGCGCAGCCGTTCGCCATGCTGGACGCCGAGGAGTACATCGACTTCCAGGCCGCGCGGCCGAGCGTCGAACTGGTCGACGGGGTCGTGCGGAGTGTCGAGTTCCCGTCGCTCGCGTTCTCGGCCGGACGGGCGCCGACCGTCGAGCGCGATCTTGTGCTGTTGTTGGGTGTCGAACCCAACTTGCACTGGCGAGCGTTCTGCGACGACGTCATCGGCGTCGCGCGTGAGACAGGGTGCGAGATGGTCGTGACCGTCGGCGCGCTGCTCGGTGACGTGCCTCATTCGCGTCCCGTGTATTGCACGGGCTCGGCGACGGATGAGGTCCTCGCCGCGCGGCTTGGGATGCAGCGTTCGCGATACGAAGGGCCGACGGGGATCGTCGGTGTGCTGCACGACGCGGCGCGGCGCGCGGGCTTCGCGTCGGCGTCGGTCTGGGCTCCGGTGCCGCACTATGTCGCGACGCCGCCGAACCCGAAGGGCACTCGAGCCCTGCTCGACCGGCTTCGGGAGCTCCTCGATCTGGACATTCCTCTGACGGATCTCGACATCGCGTCAAGCGCGTGGGAGCGATCGGTGGCAGAGGTCATCGCCGGTGACGCCGACGTGAGCGCGTACGTCGAGCGTTTGGAGGCGCGCTACGACGCCGCCGCGGACCCGTCAGCGCTCTTCGAAGACGAAGAAGAGGCCGACGAGGAAGCGGTCGGCACCGACGACGAGGAGGAGGATTGGTTCGACGAGGACGACCTCCCGTCGGGCGACTCCCTCGCCGCCGACTTCGAACGCTACCTCCGCGACCAAGGCGACGAGTAACGGCGCGACGAGGTCATCTCGCCTTGAAGAGTCTCCTGAGCCCGCAATGACTGACCTTCTCTTGGACGCCATCGAACGCGAACAGTTGTGCGACCTCATGGACGAGCTCGGCCCCGAGGCTCCGACGCTTCTCGAGCCGTGGACGACGCACGATCTCGCGGCGCACCTCGTCATTCGCGAGCACGACTACAGCGCTGCACCGGGGCTTGTCGTGCCCGGTGTGTGGGGCCGCTTTGCCGAACGACGCAGAAAGGCGCTCACTCGGAGTGGCTACGCCACCCTCCTCGCGACGATTCGATCCGGACCGCCGCGCGGGTTCTTTCGCATCGGGTGGGTGCGCCGCTTCCCGAACCTCAACGAGTTCTTCATTCACCACGAGGATGTCCGCAGAGCCAACGGTCTTGATCCACGGACGAATAGCGCCGCATTGGACGAAGCGCTGTGGCGCAATGTCGGCGTAGCACCGTGGTTCCTCGCACGGCGACTGCGCGGCGTCGGGCTCGAGCTCGAGTGGGTGGGGACCACCCAGGTCCTGCGAGCACGTCGAGGAAAGCCGACTGTCCGCCTCACCGGCCTGCCGGGCGAGCTGTTGCTCTACCTCTTTGGGCGTCAGGGCGCAGCCAACGTCGAAGTCAGCGGCCCTGGAGACGCTGTCGAAGCCGTCGAGCGAGTGCGGTTCGGCATGTGACAGAGCGGTCAACTTCCGCTCGGCGCTCGGCGCTGTCGCTCGGGATCGTGCATTCTGTGCGGATGTACACGACACGAGTGTCTCGCGTGATCCGTGCTCCGCGTGCCGACGTGTACGCGGCCCTGATCGACGCCAACGCGATCACGAAATGGCGGGTCCCGGACGGCATGAGCGGCCACGTACACAACTTCGACGCGCGCGAGGGCGGTGAGTACCGCATCTCGCTGACCTACGAGCAGACCGACCAACAAGGAAAGACCGCCGCCCACACCGACACCTACCACGGTCGGCTTCTGAGGCTCGTTCCGAACGAGCAAGTCGTGGAGGAAATGGAGTTCGAAACCGACGACCCACGTCTGAAGGGCGCAATGACGATGACGACGACGCTCTCCGATGCCGACGGTGGCACGGAGATGGTTGTCGTGCACGAGGCCATCCCTGACGCAATCTCGGCGTCCGACAACGAACTCGGAACTCGCATGGCGCTCGCGAACCTCGCCCGGCTGCTCGAACCCGAATGAGCGCAGAGCTGCGCCCATGCGCTCGCGCAGACGTTGTGCTCACCAAGCGGTGGTGAGTCAGCCAACGAGGTCTTCGGCGAGGCCTTCCCAGAGGCGGGTCGAAAGGACGAGGGACTCGATGTCGACGCGCTCGTCGTTG
Organism: Actinomycetota bacterium; assembly: GCA_046727335.1. GTDB lineage: Bacteria > Actinomycetota > Acidimicrobiia > IMCC26256 > PALSA-610 > JBKPCL01. The sequence goes on along the minus strand of JBKPCL010000108.1, from coordinate 5,365 downwards.
CCATGGAACATCGTCGCGTAGTCGTCGAATGACAGCTTGCGACTGAACAAGCCGAAGCCGTACGCGACCGAGCCGGACCGACGGAAGAAGCGGGCATCCGTCGCGCCCACCGACAGGAACGGCACCAGCGACGAGCCTTCTACGAGCCGGGACGACACTCGTTTCATGGCATCCCACATCGGCGTGTCGGCGGGTGATGCCGTCGATTCATTTTCGTCGAACGGCGTGATCTCGACGGCCGATGCGAGTTCGCCGAGCGCGTCCGCGAGCATGCGTTGGATGTCCGCGGCGCGCTGCCCGGGAAGGGTGCGAATGTCGACTTCTACGTCGATGTGGTCGGGGATGACGTTCGTCTTCGTTCCGCCGTGGATGATCGTCGGCGCGAACGTTGTGTGCGTGCACGCGTGCGCCTCGCGAGCGAGCCCGATCGGGAGCTCCTCGCAGAATTCGTACAGGTGATCCTCGTCGAGCAGGCGCGCGTTCCATTCGGGCCCGAAGTCGACGCCTTCGACGAACCGCTGCCACGTGTCATGGATGACGGTGGGAGGCCGGTACTCCGCGAGGCGGCGCACGACCTCGGCCGCAGTCACGAGCGCGTTGTCAGTGCGGAACGGTTGCGACGCGTGGCCCGGCGTGCCGCGCACCGAGATGCGACACCAATACGAGCCCTTCTCCCCCACAATCACGGGGAGACGCGGACCTTGCGCCGACGGCAACTGGAACCCGCCCGCCTCGGTCACGACATAGTCGGCCGAGACTGCGTCGCGCTCGCGCGCCAGCATGTGCTCGGCGCCCCAGGTGCCGAGGTTCTCCTCGTCGGCGACGGCGAGATACACGAGGGTGCCGCGCGGGCGGAAGCCGGAGCGTGCCAGATCGCGAAACGCGACCGCCATCGTCGCGGTGAGGTTCAGCATGTCGACGGCGCCGCGGCCCCACACTTCGCCGTCGACGGTCTCGCCGCCGAACGGATCGCGACGCCAGCCGTCGGGATTGACCGGCACGACGTCGGTGTGGCCCATCAACAACAGCGTCGGCGCTTTGGGGTCCGAGCCTTCGATGCGCGCCACGAGGTTCTCACGACCGGGCCGCGCGGCATACCGCTCGAGCTCGAGGCCGGTGTCACCGAGGTACTGCGCGAGCACGTCAGCGCTGCGCGACTCGAACCCCGACTCGGGCGACCCATCGTTCACACATTGGTTGCGAATGAGCGCGACGAGCAGGTCGGCGGATTCCTTGGCGAGGGTCGCGTCGTCGATCGTCATGCCGCGCTCTCCGGCGCGACGCGGTAGTACAGCATTCCGCCTTCTTCCCATCGCTCGGCAACGCCTTCGTGGACGAGATGCTCGAGGTGAGCGAATGTTTCGCTCTCCGCCATCGTGCCCCAGTGCCGCTTCGGAAAGACCTCGTGCGAGAGCGCCGGCACGGTCGCCGGCCCCAACCCGAGCGACGCCTGCCGCAACAGCTCCATCCGCTCGGCGTGGTGCTCCTTGATCGCGGCCACGCGCCCCGCGACGTCCACGAACGGATGACCGTGCGCGGGCAGGCCGAGCTTCACGCCGTCGAGCTGTGCGACGAGATCGAGCGTGGCGAGATACGACTTCAGCGAATCGGCTTTGCGCACGCCCGACACGTGCGGCGTGATCGAGGGAAGGACATGATCACCGGTCAGCAACGTTCCCGTCTCGGGATCCCACGCGCACATGTGGTCGACGGTGTGGCCCGGTGTGTGCACCACGAACCACTCGCGGCCGGCCAACCGCAGCACGTCCTTGTGGTGCACGCGGTCGGTCGGTTCCGGTGGCGAGAACAACATGCGCATGGCGCGGATCATGAGCCGGCGCTTCAGCGGCGGACCTTCGTTGCGCGTCCCCCACGGGGTGACGGCTCCCCACGGGCTCGCCGTCGCCTCTCTCTCGTCGGTATCGTCCGGGACGACGTCCGGATCGTTGATCGTCGGCAGCTCGTCGGGTGAGACGTCGACCGATTCGGCGTACGCAGCCGCTTCCGTTTCGATCCGCCGCGCTTCGCCTTCTGAGAGTGCGCGCTGCGGCGTGGGGCCCTTCACGGTCCACGTCGAGAACGCGTGATGCGTGACGAGCTTGGCTCCGGCTTCTCGCGCGATGCGACCCGCCCCGCCGAAGTGGTCCGGATGCGAATGCGTGACGACCACGGTATGGATGTTCTTCAATCGGAACCCCGCGCTTCCCAACCGCTGCTTCAACGCGCGCCACGACTGCGGCCCGGGCAGCCCCGGATCGACGACGGCCAAACCCTTGCTGTCGACGAGGCCGTACATGTTGACGTGTCCGAGTCCCGGCATCCATATCGGCAGCTGCATCCGCAGCACACCGGGCGCAACCTCGGTGACCTCCTCCGACGCCGGCTCCTGTTCCTGCTTGCGAGGTCGCGGACGAGCGTGCGGTTGCGTGTCGGTCACACTGGCAGGTTACTGATAAGCCATCGGCGCCAGTTTTGGCCAGGGGCGATTGGCTTCGGCCACGGCACCGCAACCGAGCACGAGCGCTTCGTCGTGCCGGCGCGTCACCACTTGCAGTCCGATCGGCAGGCCTTCAGTCGACACGCCCACCGGAATGCTCACACCGGGCATGCCCGAGATGTTGAACGGCGCCGTGTACGGCACCGAACCCATCCCTCCGACCGACTGCCCGGCAATCTCGAACGGCGGCGGCCCTTCGGCGATGAATGCGGTGGTTGCGGTCGTCGGGGTGAACAGGAAGTCGACGTCGTCGAAGACGGCGCCGATTGCCGCGAGCAGCTCGTCGCGCCGTCGCAACGCCGTCAACACCGCGTCGATCGACGTCTCGCGCAACCACTCAAACCCCGCGCGCGGCACGGGCGTGAGCTCGTCGAGGTGGTCGAACACACGCTCGCCGTGGTGGCTCGCGACACTGAGGTTGGAGATGATCGACCACGCGCGTCCCGGGCGCGGGAAGCGCACGTCCCGGTCGACGAGCTCGATGCCGGCGTCCGCGCACAGTGCTAGCGCGGCCTCGTGAGTCACCTTCTCGACCTCGGGATCGCACACGGCGAAACCGAGCGTCGATGACCACGCCGCCTGCTTGCCACGAAGTTGTTCGACCGCGTCGCCGGACACGATCGCTTCCTCGTACGCCCGTGGCGGCTTTGGAAGTGATGTCGGGTCGATGTTCGTCGGCCCTGCGATCGCGTCGACGTAGCGCGCCGCGTCACGCACCGACCGGCACATCGGACCGGGCACCGACGTCAAGCCGTTGTCGAACGCGCCCGCGTCGCCGACGCGCCCGAAGCTCACCTTGAACCCGAACAGGCCCGAGTAGGACGACGGGATGCGGATGGAGCCGCCGCCGTCGCTGCCGGTGCAGATCGGCATCATGCCCACGGCGACCGCCGCGGCCGAGCCGCCCGACGACCCGCCCGGCGTGCGCTCCGGATTCCATGGGTTGCGAGTCGTGCCGTGCAGATACGTCCGGGTCCAGTTCGTGGCCCCGAACTCGGGCGCCGTCGTCAGCCCGACGAGCACAGCACCCGCAGCGCGCAGACGCCCCACTTCTGTGTCGTCGTCGGCGGCAATGTCGTGCTCGAAGACCTTCGACGCGTGCGTGTCGGGCCAGCCCTTCACTTGCGCGAGTTCCTTCACGCCCATCGGAACGCCGGCCCACGGACCCGGGTCCTCGCCTCGGCCGACGGCCGCGTCGATCTCCGATGCGCGTGCCCGCGCGCGGTCGCGCTCCATGTAGCAGAACGCGTTCAGCTCGTCGTCGAAACGATCAACGCGCGCCAAGAACAGATCGAGCAGCTCGACGGCCGACTGCTCACCTCCGCGTACCGCGTCCGCGAGCTCCCAGGCGTCCCGCTCCCAGATCTCCGTCATCCGGCTCTCCCTCGTTCGCGAGCGATCTTGATCAGTTCGGCGAAGGCATCGTCGATGCCACCGGCGAGCACTTCGAGGTCGGTGAACGCGTCGCGGTCGGCCCACAATCCGAAATGCAGCACGCCGTCGTACGAGAGGATCCCGACGACGACCGTGAGGTTCCGGGTCAACGGGACGATCGGAAACGCCTCCAGCAGGCGCGCGCCCATGAGGTACAGCGGGAATTGCGGTCCGGGCACGTTCGTGACGACGAGGTTGATGAACGGCTGGCGGTGGACGACTCGCGCCGCGAGGCTCATCAACGTCGGCGCGACGTAGTCGGTCATGTTGATGAGGAAGTCGGCGCCGACGGCCTGCTGCCGCTCCTTCAGGTTCTTGGTCTGTTCCGAGATCGCGCGGAGGCGATCGACCGGATGCATTGCGCCGACGGGGATGTTCACGAACATCGCCGACACCTTGTTCCCGAGCGCGCCGCGTTGGTCAGGAGCGCGCACCGAAACAGGTACGAGGGCTCGGAGATGCAGACCTTCGGTTGGATCGCCGCGTTCGGTGAAGAGACGGTGCATGCCACCGCCGACGCCTGCGAGGACGACGTCGTTCACGGTGCCGCTCAGTGCCCGGTGCACTTCCTTCACGTCGCCGAGCGGAATGCGGACGGTGGAGAGGCGTCGATGTCGCCCCGTGCGGCCGTTGATCGACGTGCGGGGCGCGATGGCGTCGCGAGTCACCATCGTTCCCACCGACCCGGTCAGCTCACCGAGCCGCGCGAGCACATGCCGTGGTCCGCGCACCATCGCGCGCAGCGAGCGCAGCATCTCGGCCGGTTCGGTGAGCCGTTCCCGCAACGTGTCGATGAGCAGCTGCGACGGACTCGGCGCGCGCCCCGGCGTCCACTCCTCGATCGCAGCCTTCTGGTAGTCGGGTGTCACGTCGAGGAGCAACGTCGCGACGTCGACGCCCGAGACGCCGTCGATCAACGCGTGGTGGGTCTTCTGGATCAGCGCGACGTTGCCCTCCTGCAACCCCTCGACGAACCACAGCTCCCACAGTGGACGTTCGCGATCGAGTTGATTCTCGAGCACGCGCGTCGTGAGGGTGACGAGCTGCTCCCACGAACCCGGCTTCGGAAGCGCCGTGTGGCGCACGTGGTACGTGATGTCGAAGCGCTGGTCGTCGACCCAGATCGGCCGGCCTTGGTCGTACGGCACGTTCATCAACCGGCGGCGGAAGCGCGGCATGAGCGGCAAGCGTGAACTGACAAGATCGCGCACTTCCTCGAGCCGGAACCGTCCGTCGTCGTCGAAGAACGCCTCGCCCTCGAACACGCTGAGCGCACCGACGTGCATGGGGTACTCGAGGCGCTCCATGTGGAGGAAGCTCGCGTCGAGCGCAGTGAGACGGTCGTAGCCACTCATGTGACGGCGATGCTAGGTGCGCGGGTCGCTACGGTCTATTGGCGATGCTCGTCGCGACGACGGTCTGGACGATCGATCC